>CALADQ010000019.1 GCA_937890765.1 uncultured Candidatus Neoarthromitus sp. | reverse complement strand
AATGGATGTTGAGTGGTAGAGATTAAAGACAATAGTGAAAGCTGTTGTCTTTTTTTATTTGTGCTCGAGGCACTCAAAATTTTAGGGTATTCCTTTTGTTAATATATGATATAATCTTAGAATAATTTAAGAAAAATTTTTAAAGTAATTAGGAGAGTTATTCCATCTTTATACTTAATAGGAAAACTTTCTGAGTGTCTAAAGTTTATTTCAATGATGATTTATTTTTATGTGAAAGTATCGTTGTTGTTATTAAGCTGGTAGATGTAGTAAACTTTTAACAAATAATTTTTTAAAGGGGTTAGATTGTGAAAAATGAAGGTGTTAGGTTAACGATAAATGACATTGCAAAAAGAGCAGACACTTCAAAGACAACAGTGTCTTTTTACTTAAATGGAAAATTTGACAAGATGTCTACTGAAACGAAAAAGCGTATAGAAAGAGTTATTGAAGAAACGAATTACAGTCCAAATATAATGGCTAGAAGTTTAAAATTAAAAAAATCAAACTTAATAGGAGTTGTTGTTTCTGATATAACAAATCCGTTTGGGAACAACATTGTTAAGGGAATAGAAGATGTAATCAGAAGAAAAGGATACCAAATTTTAGTTGGTAGTAGCAATTTTGATTATTATCATGAAGAAAATTATTTTAAAAAAATGCTCGATATGGGTGTAGATGGGTTCATAGTTCAACCTACAAAAAATTTTGATAAACTTTATCCAGAAATATTATCTAAGCGTAAAAAGATTGTTGTTTTGGATAGCGTTTCATCAAATTATACGGGCAAGTGGGTTAAGACGGATAATTATGAAGTTGTCTACAATTCAATTATAAAATTATTTGAAAAAGGTTATGAAGATTTTATATTAATAACTGAATCGCCAGATAAATTGGTTGCACGTATGGAGCGTAAAAATGGTTTTGAAGATGCTGTAAAAAAAATAAATCAAAAAGGAATTGTTGAAGTTATAGGTGACAATACTGAGGTAAAAGAAATTCAAGAGATATTGAGGCACAATGTTGACAAGAAAAAACGAACTTTGGTTTTTGCAATAAACGGAAAAATTCTTCAAAAAGTTTTTAAAGCTGTAAAAGCTGAAAAATTTAATGTTCCTAACCATGTTGGAATTATTGGATTTGATAAGTGGGATTGGACTATGTATGCTTCACCGTCTGTTACCACAATTGAACAGCCAACTTACGAAGAAGGAAAGTACGCAGCTAAAATGTTAATTGAAATGATAGAAGAAAATTATGAGTTTTACAATTCTGAAATATTTTGTTGTAATATAAATTGGGAAGACTCGACAAATTTATTAAAAGAGAGAAGCATGATTTAAATTATGCTTCTTTTTTGTTTTTGAGGAGGGTTTTATGGATTTTGTAAATGAGTTTTGTAAATTGGGAAACAAAAAAATTTCTGAAAATATGTCGGCTTATATGAGAAATAAATTTAAATTCTTAGGAGTTAAAAGTCCAGAGAGGAAAAGTTTTCAAAAACAAATATTTAAAAGTTTAAAAAATTGTAAAGAAATCGATGTTAATTTTGTGTTAGAATTTTTTGGACAGCCTTATCGTGAATTTCAATATATCGCAATTGATTATTTAATCATGATGAAAAAATATTTTCAGAAACGGCATATCGCTCTTTTGAAAAATTTGATTTCTGAAAAATCTTGGTGGGATACTGTTGATATCATTGCAAGTAATCTTTTAGGAGAGATTTGCAAAATGTATCCATCGCTTATAGATGAATTTATTATTGATTGGATTAATCATGAAAATATTTGGATTAGAAGAAGCAGCATAATTTTTCAATTGAGATATAAAGAGTTTACGAATTTATACGTTTTACAAAAATCTATTGAGGATAATATTAATGATGAAAATTTTTTTATCCAAAAAGCTATAGGGTGGTCTTTGAGAGAGTATTCAAAAACTAATCTCGATTGGGTTTTGAAATTTTTAAATTCTCATTCGCTCAAGCCTTTAAGTAAAAGGGAAGCAATGAAATATGCAAATAAAAAATGAGGTGAAGTTTCATAAAATAATTTTTATGAAAATTGTATTTTGGATTTAATTAATGTAAAAGGTTTTGTTGTAAAAGAACAATCATACAAAGAAAATGACAAAATTATATGGATTCTTTGTGAAAATATAGGTAAAATATCTGTGTTAGCAAAAAATGCTAAAAAAAGCACAAATTCTTATTTTGCTATAACACAACCATTTAGTTTTGTACAATTGAATTTGAGAAAAGGCAAAAGTTTTTATTACATAGTGGATGGAACTTTAATTAAGAATTTTAATTTTATAAATTTACGACACGGTATATTTCACTTAACATATTTTTTTGAATTGATAGATATATCATTTTCTGACAAAGACACAGTTAGTAGAAAATTTTTTGAATTTTTGTTAAGTGTTTTCTTGATGTTTGAAGTTCCAGAAATAAATAAAGATTTAGTTATGCGAATGGTTGAATTAAAAGTACTAAAGGAATTAGGCTGCAGTATTGAATTTGAACGATGTTACTATTGTTCCAATAAAACAAAAGGAATTTTTAGCTACTTTGATTTTTCTCTTCAAAGCGTCGTGTGCGTTTCGTGTAGCAAATTAAAGGAGTTCAAAATTCAAAATCGAATTATAAATATTATGAGATTTTTAGACACAGTTAAAGCGATTAATGTACTGAAGATAAAAATATCTGAAGAAGATATAGAATTAATTTTTCAAATTAATAAAGTTTTTTTGGAACAAAACTTAGGAAGATTACCAAATAGTACAAAATTTTTAGGAGGATATTAAAACTATGGATGATATGTTGTTTAATAACATGGAAATTTTAAAATCGAAGTTTAATATTTCGTATAAGGAAGCTAAGGAAGTTTTAGAGTCAAATAACAATGATCTTATAGAGTCGTTAATATTTCTTGAAGGAATTTATGGTGATAGAAATTCCTGTTCGTTAAAATCTTACATAGATGATGTAAAAAACAAAATTGTTAGCTTGTACAAGGAAGGAAGTAACCAAAGAATTATCATAAGTCGAAAAGGTGAATTTATAGCTGATATTCCATTAACGGCAGTTGTTATTTCATCATTTGCATTTGTTTTGTATCCTATTTTATTACCAATAAAAATTGGTGGAGTGTTACTTTTCGATATAGATTTTAAGATTGTAGATAAATCGGGAAAAGTCTACCACGTTAATTCAAACATTAAAGATAGAGTCAATTATGCTTTTTCAACTTCCAAAGAGAAAATAAGTGATATGATATCTAATACAGATATAAAAAGTACGGCGGATGAAATAAAAACTAAAGCGGTTGAATTTAGTAAAAGGGCAATTAATAATTTCAATGGAATCATAGAAAATAAAATTTCAAAAAACATTAAAGAAAAAGCGTCTAGCTATGCAAAATTTGTTTATGATTCGGAAACTGATAGCATTGAAGAAAAATTTGTCAACGATTTAGATTTTGAAGAGAATCAAGAATTAAGAGATGATGATCTAAATGAATTTGTGGAAAATATAGAAAATCAAAATAAATAGTTTGAATTGTTAAGATTTATTGTGATTTTTTTTTGGTTAAACAAATTAATGATTATTAATTGTATATTATTTACCTTGTATACAACATTTGTAATATCATGTATAATTAAGCAGGTTTTAGTCAAACAATATAATTATGCGCAGCAGAGTAACTTTATTTGTAAGAATAAAAGGAGTGAATAAAATGTCTAAAAAATATGTTTACCTTTTTAGTGAAGGCGATTCTTCCATGAAAAACCTTCTGGGAGGTAAAGGTGTGAATCTTTGTGAGATGACAAAAATTGGAGTTCCAGTTCCACAAGGATTTATAGTTACAACAGAAGCTTGCAACCAATATTATGATGACGGAAAAATTTTAGCAAGTAGCATCGAAGATGAAATTTATGTAACTATGAAAAAATTAGAGCAGATAACTGGAAAAGAGTTTGGTGGAAAAACAAATCCATTGTTAGTTTCAGTTAGATCTGGTGCTAGAGTTTCAATGCCAGGAATGATGGATACAATTCTTAATCTTGGATTGAATGATGAGGTTGTTGAAGTTATTGCTAAATCAACCAACAATGAAAGATTTGCTTACGACTCTTACAGAAGATTTATACAAATGTTCTCAGATGTTGTTATGGGAATCGAAAAGAAAAGTTTTGAACACTTAATGGATGAAATGAAAGAGAAAAAAGGTGTTAAGCTTGACACAGAATTGGATGCTAATGATTTGAAAGAGTTGGTTAAACAATTTAAAGATCATTATAAGAAAGAAAAAGGTGAAGAGTTCCCTAGTGATCCTAAAAAACAATTGATAGAAGCAGTTGTTGCTGTGTTTAGATCATGGAATAATCCAAGAGCTATTGTTTATAGAAGAATGAATGATTATCCTTCAAGTTGGGGTACAGCTGTTAATGTTCAAGAAATGGTGTTTGGAAATAAAGGAGAGCAATCAGGTACTGGAGTTGCTTTCTCAAGAAATCCTTCCACAGGTGAAAATAAAATATTTGCAGAGTATTTGATGAACGCACAAGGTGAAGATGTTGTTGCTGGTATAAGAACACCAGAACCAATCGAAACTTTAGAGAAGAGAAATCCTTCAATATATAAAGAGTTTATGGATATTGTAGATAAATTGGAAAAGCATTATAAAGATATGCAAGATATGGAGTTTACAATTGAAGAAGGTAAACTATATTTCTTACAAACAAGAAACGGTAAAAGAACAGCTCAAGCAGCATTGAAGATAGCTGTTGATTTAGTTGAGGAAAAACTAATAAATAAAGAAGAGTCAATACTAAAAGTTGAACCAAAACAACTTGATACTTTATTGCACCCAACTTTCGATCCACAAGTAATTAAAAATTCCGTAGCAATAACAAAAGGTCTTCCAGCATCGCCAGGAGCAGCAACTGGTAAAATTGCGTTTACAGCATTGGAAGCCAAAGAAAGAGCAGCAAAAGGAGAGCAAGTTGTTTTAGTAAGACTTGAAACTTCTCCTGAGGATATAGAAGGAATGGTTGCAGCTCAAGGTGTTCTTACTGTAAGAGGTGGAATGACTTCACATGCAGCAGTTGTTGCTAGGGGAATGGGAACTTGTTGTGTTGCAGGATGTGGAGAAATAAAAATAGATGAAGATTCAAAAGTTTTAGAAGTTAATGGAAAAAAATATACATCCGATGATTACATTTCAATTGATGGTTCTACAGGAAATGTTTATGGTGAGCAAATTAAAACAGTTGCTCCAGAAATAAGTGGGTATTTTGAAACTTTCATGAAGTGGGCTGATGAAATTAGAAAGTTGAAAGTTAGAACTAATGCAGATACTCCAAAAGATGCTGAACAAGCAATTAAATTTGGAGCAGAGGGAATAGGGCTTTGTAGAACTGAGCATATGTTCTTTGAAGCAGATAGAATTCCAGTAGTTAGAGAGATGATTGTTTCGAAGACTGAGGAGCAAAGAAGAGCAGCTCTTGAAAAATTGTTGCCAATGCAAAGAAAAGATTTTGAAGGTTTGTATGAGGCTATGAAAGGACATCCTGTTACAATAAGATTTTTGGATCCGCCTTTGCATGAGTTTCTTCCTCATAAAGATGATGAAATAAGAGAACTTTCAAAAGAAATGGGATTAACTTTTGAAGAGCTTAAAGCTACTGTTGAAAATTTACATGAGTTTAACCCAATGATGGGACATAGAGGCTGCAGATTGAGCGTTTCTTATCCAGAAATTGCAGAAATGCAAACAAGGGCTGTAATAGAAGCGGCTATCAATGTAAATAAGAGCAATAGCTTGAATGTAGTTCCTGAAATAATGATTCCATTAGTTGGGGAAATAAAAGAACTTAAATATGTTAAAGATGTTGTTGTTAAGACGGCAGAAAAAGTTATGGAAGAGAAGGGTGTTAAATTAGAGTACATGGTTGGTACTATGATTGAAATACCAAGAGCAGCACTTACAGCTGATGAAATTGCTAAAGAAGCTGAGTTTTTCTCATTTGGAACAAATGATTTAACGCAAATGACCTTTGGATTTTCGAGAGATGACGCATCGAGATTCTTATCTGATTATTACGATAAACAAATTTATGAATCAGATCCGTTTTCGAGAATTGACGAGACAGGAGTTGGACAATTAGTTCAAATTGCTGTTGAAAAAGGTAAGAAAACTAGACCAGATATTAAACTTGGAATATGTGGAGAGCATGGAGGAGATCCTTCTTCAATTGAGTTTTGTCATAACGTAGGTTTAAATTATGTTTCATGTTCGCCGTTTAGAGTTCCTGTTGCAAGACTTGCGGCAGCGCAAGCTCAAGTTAAGAACAAAAAATAATTTTACAAAAAAAAGACTAGTCGTGTTGACTGGTCTTTTATATTTTTTAAAAAATTTTAAAAAGGGATTGAATGTGTTCCTTTAGCAAAATTGAAAATTTAAAATGTGAAAAAAATGAAGAACAAATTTTGTTTAGTAAATATTCTTGAATATTTTTTTGTTTTTTGGAAAGATTCTTAATATTTGAGAAGTAAAATTTTCCAATTTTAAAAAATTTTTGCGGAAATGATAGGTAGGACAATAAATACAAATACTCGTCCAAAAATAATGGATTGTTTTTTGAATAACGGTTTATCAATGTTATTGCAGAACTAAAATTCCATTCAATATTGTTCCTTCTTAAATATCTCCTCAAAAAGTATGCTAAATCATAAATTGAAAAGTTTATACAAGCTTTGTCAAAATCTATTGGAACAATTTCATTTTGATTAACGATAATATTTTTATTTACAAAATCACCATGACACATTGATACGTGCAAATTTTTAAAATTAATTATTCGTGCAATTCTATTTGAAAAATTGCTTAAGAGATTAAAATTTTTAAAGTAATCTGAAAATATTTTTGAGAAATTGTCATTTATCGATTGTGCATTTTTCAAATTTTTGTTCATGATAAAAATATTTTTGGAATATCGTTGATGCAAGTTGATGAAAGTGATTTTTTGAAATGAATTTTTTATGATTGGAATGTTCTCAGAAATATTGTGCATTTTTGACAAAAAATTAATTGACAATATACATTGATTGAAATTGTCATAATTTAATTTATCTCCGTGAATCCAATTTGTAAGAATATATATTTTGTTATTTTGATTTACAAAAGGTTTTTTTTGTTTAGATTTTATTAAATATGGAACTTTTATATTATAAAGTCTTAACCATTCTAAATACGAGTAGATAAACAAAAGTTCATTTTCATTGAAATAAGTTTGCTTAAGACAAAAAAACATATTATTACTTTCTATTTTGTAAACAATTCTAGTTTTTTTAGAATTTTTCTCTTTAATTTTATGTAAGTCGAAATTTTCAATATTAAAATTATACAAAATTTGCGACAAGTCTACATTTTTATACATCGTAAATCCTTTTTAAGCAGTGTATATAATAATAATATTTTAAAAATTAGAATATTATACATTATTTTTAAAAAATATACTTAAAGTTAAGAAGGAAATTAAAAATATATATAGAATTATTAATTTGTGACATAACAATAAATGTTAGATTTTGTTATTTTTATGTAGAATTATGGAAATACAAATTTTATATTTTTGTTAATATTATTAATTAGATATAATACTACTTGAAATCATTAGATTTAGAAATGATTTGTGGTTTATTTAGGTGGTTGTATTAATGAGGATTTCTGATGAAGTAGTACAACAAGTTCGTGAAAGTAATGACATTATAGATATTTTGAGTGAATATGTAAGTTTCAAAAGAAATGGCGATAATTACATGGCCCTGTGTCCTTTTCACAATGAGAAGACTCCTTCTTTTGTAGCATCGAGGAAGAAACAAATTTTTAAATGTTTTGGATGTGGCGAGAGTGGTAATGTTATTTCTTTCATCATGAAATATAAAAATATTAATTTTATTGAATCTATAAAATTTTTAGCGAGTAAGGTTGGAATTATTGTAGATTCAAAAGATAAAAGAAATGAATTGGATTTGTATTATAGAATGCTCACTGATTCTGCTAGATATTTTTATGTTAATTTGAAAAAGAATTTGGAGCCTATCGAATATTTAAAGAGAAGGGGTTTGAATGAGAATATTATAGCTAAGTTTGGCTTGGGATATTCTTTGGATACTTTTCAAACTTTGAAGAAATATCTCGTGGAAAAAGGATATAAGTTAGATGATATGCTGAAAGTTGGACTTGTTAATTTAAAACAAGGAAAGTATTATGATAGGTTTATAAATCGTGTGATGTTTCCTATTTTTAATTATTCTGGGAAAGTGATAGGTTTTGGTGGAAGAGTTCTTGGTGATAGAGTTCCTAAGTATTTAAATTCAAAAGACAGTTTAGTTTTTAAAAAAGGAAATAATCTTTATGCACTCAATTTTTTATTGAAAAAGTCTAACTGGTTTGAAAGTATAATTGTTGTCGAGGGTTATATGGATTGTATAGCATTGCACAATCATGGTATAACGAATGTGGTTGCTTGTTTGGGAACTGCTTTTACTTTTGAGCAGGCGAAGTTGTTGAGCAAATATACAAATAAAGTTTACTTGTGTTTTGATGGAGATGATGCTGGTAAAACGGCAGTGTCAAGAGCATTTGATATTTTTAAAAAATTTATAAATAGTTCTAGCATTGAAGTTTACGTTATAAGTTTTGATTCTGCTAAGGATCCAGATGAATTTTTAAGTAAATATGGCAAAGAAAAATTTATGAATGTAGTTAGCAATAGTAAAACGTTGGTTGAGTTTATATTTAATTTTTACAAAGATAAAGTGGATATTGCTAGTAACGTTGGTAAAAAGAAATATTTGAATTTTGTTAAAACTATTGTTAATCAGTTAGAAGTTATAGATAAACAGCATTACGTAAATGTATTGGCAGAAATTTTAGATGTTAAAGAGCAATTAATAATTGAGTATTTAAATAGTGAGTTTAAAGAGCATACATTTGATGATTTTTTTAATGAAGGTAATGCTTTCATTGAAAAGGGAAGTATAAAAGCTGAAAAACAGTTGTTAAATTTGATGATAAATAAAGAATATTTAACTTATATCTTAAATAATAATGTAGATGAGAGTTTGTTTTCTATCGATGTACATAAGAAAATATTTAATACTATAGCTAATTTTGATGGTAAAGAGAGTGAAATTCTAACATATTTAGAGAAGAAATTAAATACTTATGAAGAAATTAAAGTCTTAATATATTTTAAAGAAAATGTCACTAATTACGATAATAACAGTATTAAGAATCAAATTGATGATTTTATAAAAGTTCTAAGAAAAAATATAATAAGTAATTTTAAAGAAAAGATTACACATATAATTAAGAAATATGAATCTAATGCTGATGAGAATAAGTTTATTGAATATTTAAGTGTTTTTAATATAATTTCAAAACTAGAAATGGAACAAAAATTATTTGATGCTGTGGATTTTATTAAAAGTTTAGAGGTGTGATTGTAGGAAGGAGGACAATTCTGTGAAGGATAATAGTTATGTAATGTCTGTCTTGAAAGGCTTATTAACTAAAGGTAAAGAGTCAGGCGGATTATTATCCAAGGACATAATGGATGAATTGGAGGATGTAGATTTAACTCCTGAACATGTTGAAAAGTTATACATTACTCTTGATAAAATGGGTATAGAAGTAGTTGATAATTTTTCAAATGAGTTTGTGGAAGATTTAGATTTGAGTTCTGTAATACCTGAAGGTGTTACAATGGATGATCCTGTTAGGATGTATTTAAAAGAAATAGGAAGTGTTCAACTTCTTACATCTGAGGAAGAAATAATCTTGGCAAAAAAAATAAAAAAGAATGATGGAACTTCCAAATTTGCTAGAAAAAAGTTGGCTGAGGCAAACTTAAGATTAGTTGTAAGTATAGCTAAACGCTATGTAGGTAGGGGCATGTTATTTTTAGATTTAATACAAGAGGGTAATTTAGGATTGATAAAGGCGGTTGAAAAGTTTGATCATACCAAAGGATTTAAGTTTAGCACTTACGCTACTTGGTGGATTAGGCAATCAATAACAAGAGCGATAGCTGATCAAGCCAGAACTATAAGAATACCCGTCCATATGGTTGAGACGATAAACAAGTATACAAGGGTTTCTAGACAGTTGTTACAAGAATTAGGCAGAGATCCTCTTCCTGAGGAAATTGCTAGGGAAATGAATATGCCAGAAAGTAAGGTTCGTGATATAAGAAAGATAGCACAGGAACCTGTGTCATTAGAAACTCCAATAGGTGAAGAAGAGGATTCTCATCTTGGAGATTTTATACCTGATGATGATGCTCCAGCACCCGCAGAAGTTGCTGCTTTCACATTATTGAAGGAGCAATTAATGAGTGTTTTAGATACTTTGAGTTCGCGTGAAAAAAATGTATTGAAACTTAGATTTGGTCTAGATGACGGGCGAGCTAGGACGTTGGAAGAAGTAGGCAAGGAATTTAATGTTACGAGGGAAAGAATACGTCAAATAGAAGCAAAAGCTCTTAGAAAACTAAGGCATCCAAGTAGAAGTAAAAAATTGAAAGATTATTTAGAGTAGCCTTTTTTGTGCTACTCTTTTTTTGAGGAGATTACTATGAATTTAAGTTACAGATTAAAGCACATAATAGATATGTGTCCTTATAGTGAAACAATTATTGATGTCGGGTGCGATCATGGATACATATCAATAAATTTAATAAATGAAAAAAAGTGTAAGCAATGTTATGCAGTTGATATAAACGCAAAGCCACTAAATAATGCAATAAAAAACATAAAGGAATACGGGTTAGAAAACAAAATAAGATGCATTACTTCAAATGGTTTTGATTTTTTAAAAGAAACAAAAAAAACAAGTGCAATAATAGCAGGAATGGGAGGAGCGACATCTGTAAAAATATTAAAAGAAAATCGAACTAAGGCAAATAATATGGATTATATATTAATACAGCCAAATTCCTACGCAAAAGACGCAAGGCGTTATGTAGTTGAAGAAAATATTTTTATTAAAGAAGAAGACGTTATATTTTGTGAGGGTCTATACTATGAGTATATACTAATTTTTCCAAAACGACAAGGATTTTTCGATAAACATAAACAAAAATTTTTGTTAGAATTTGGATATGATATTCCAAGTTGTATAATTGAAAATCCTAGTGGCAAATACAACGAATATATAAATTGGCGTATAACAAAATATAAAAAAGTATTATTGGAATTAGATAACAACGGTTTAACTCAAAGCGAGAGATATATTGATTTCGATAACAAGATAAAAATTTTAAAAGGATGGTTGAAATGAAAATAAAAAATTTTTTGTGTGAATTTGAAAAATTTGCTCCTAAAAATTTAGCTTTGTCATTTGATAATATTGGTCTTTTAATTGGTGATTTGGAGAGTGAGATTAATGGCATATATGTTTCGTTGGATGTTAATGATGATGTTATTGAAAAAGCAAAACAACTTAATTTGAATACGATAATTTCTCATCATCCAGTAGTATTTAATGCGTTAAAGCAAATTGTTGATTCAGATGTAAATGGTAAAAAAATAATTAAACTTTTGAAGTATGGAATTAATGTAATAAGTTATCATACGAATTTAGATGCAACTGTTGGTGGAATGAATGAAGAATTAGTTAATATTTTGGATTTTAAGTATAAAGATTTAGAAATTTTGGAAATAAATAAAATAGATAGTCGTTGTGGCATAGGACGAATTTTAAATTTAAGTTCAGGACTTAACATAGATTATGTAGTTGAACGAGTAAAAACGAAATTAAATATAGATAATTTAAGATTTATAGATTCGGGTAATGGTTTATATTTTAATAAATTGTGTTTAATAAATGGTTCCGGTAATGGAATTGTTAAAGATTGTTATGACAAAGGTATAGATTTAATAATAACTGGTGATGTAAGTTATCATACTGCTTTTGATGCTATTGAAAAAGGAATAAGCATATTGGATATAGGTCATTTTAATTCTGAAAATATTATTTACAAAAATGTAATCAGAAAATTTATAAACAAGATTGTAGGAATAGATTTTAAAATTTATTATGATGAATTGTTGTGTGATGTTTATAAATATCTGTAGTTAATTGGCCTGTCAACTTTTGGAGGTTTAATATGAAAATTGAAAAGAATAAATTAATTCTTATTTTATTTTCGATATTTGTATTATTTATCGTTTATATTAAGGTAGATCTTTATAGACCTAGTTTTAGTGTTAAAAATCTTAATTTATACGAGTCTAATTATGTTAGCACAGTCGAAAATAATAAATTTATTTTTATAAAATCTAAATATAATCCGAAGGTTGATACTGCAATTGTTTTTTATCCAAGCTCTTTTGTTGATGAAAAGTCTTATTTGCCTTTATTGTTTGAGCTTGCGAAAGATGGTTATGGAGTTTATATTTTAAAATCATTTTCAAATATATCGTTTTTGAATAAAAATTTAGCTAATTCTGTGATAAAAAAAGGAATTTACGAAAAGTATGTTTTAATGGGGCATTCTTTTGGTGGAACAGATTTGTTAAATTATTTATCGAAACAAAATAAATTTTCTGACAAAATAATTAATGTTGTTTTGCTTGCTCCACGCAGTTTGGGAAATTATATTTTTGATTCTGTTAATGATGAGAGTCATAAAAATAATTTTAGAATGCTTTCAATAGTTGGGAGCAAGGATGGAATAGTTGATTTAAAAAAATATGAAGTTGATAAATCGAAACTTCCATCTAACACTAAATATGTTACTATAAACGGTGGGAATCATTCTAATTTTGGTAATTATGGAAAACAATTTGGGGATTTGAAATCTGATATTTCTTTGGAAAAGCAACAATTTATTGTGTTAAATGAGATAAAAAAGTTTTTAAATGAATCTAATTGAATTGGATTCATTTTTTTGTTGGAATTTAAATATATTTTTCAATAGGATTGTTATTTATTAAAATGTGATTTATATTTTGAAGTTATTTGTTTTAAGTAAGGTAATTGTGAATTTATCGAGAATAGTAAAATATGAGTTTTAATAATAATAATTCAATAATATATTTTATTTCTGATGATGGAGGTTTATCAAATTCCTTGAGAGATGAGATTAAAAGTGTAGTTTTAGCTGTTTATAAAAATATAATTAAGGTTTCAGTAAACTCTAGCACTTTAAATTCTTGGACAAATAAATTGTTTAGTCGACAAACTACTTTATATAGTTTTTTGG
Source organism: uncultured Candidatus Neoarthromitus sp. (assembly GCA_937890765.1). Classification (GTDB taxonomy): domain Bacteria; phylum Bacillota; class Clostridia; order Clostridiales; family Clostridiaceae; genus Dwaynesavagella. The sequence goes on along the minus strand of CALADQ010000019.1, from coordinate 95,625 downwards.
TTTCAGTAATTTCACCTAAGATAAGCTCAATTAATATAACGAATTTAGCGCAAATGTTGTATGTAAGTATATTGGGAAGAGAGGCTTCTATAAGTGAGTCGTCTAAATTAGTTTCTACTTTTAATGAAGAGTTAAGACAATATGGTTCAAAGGAAAGAGCATTAAAGAAACTAATAACTTATTTTGTTAAAACTAGTTCTATAGTTAGATGTTGCAATAAGCTAGGAATAAGAGCAATATAAAAATTTATATAGTGGGCTTGCTTTTAGGCAAGCCCAATTTTTATATTTGATTTACATAATTATATTTGTTAGAATAATGATTGGAGTAAATCAGACAATCGCTGCTTAATATTTTAAGGAGAGGAAAGTCCGAGCTCCATAGGGCAGGGTGCTTGGTAACGCCAAGTGGAGGCGACTCTAAGGAAAGTGCAACAGAAATAAACCGCCTATTTTATAGGTAAGGATGGAACGGCGAGGTAAGAGCTCACCAGCAGTATGGTGACATACTGGCTATGTAAACCCCACCTGGAGCAAGACTGAATAGGATAGCGTTAAAGTTGCCCGCTTTGCTATCGGGTATGTCGCTTGAGCTTATTGGTGACAATAGGCCTAGATAGATGATTGTCTAATACAGAACTCGGCTTATAGATTTGCTCTAAAAAGAGAGATACAGATTTTTGTATCTCTCTTTTTAATAAGAAAGTTCTCTTTGATATATTCTTAAAATTTCTTTCTTCTCATTTTCAAGTCTGTTTTTCACGCCATTATACAATGAAACTATACCAGGATTTGTACTGTTTGGTGGATATGATTTTGCAATTATGTTTAATCTTTCTTCATAAATTTTTTCAATTAAATTTTCCATAGTTGTGGTTGGAGTTATTTTTTTTAAGATTTTTATTGCTCCACTTGCTCCATGTTGAACGCATGTAGACCAAATCATATTTGATGTTGAATTATAATCTAGTAGATAATTTATGTTTAAATTATTTTTTTTAGCTAATTTAATGAATGAATCGTAATAGTTTCGTTTTATAAATAGCCTTTGAAGTTCGTAAAACGAATCGTGTTTGTTTTTTGCAATTTCTTTCCATGTTGATATAAAGTTTTCGCTATATGAATTGTTATCTTGATTTTTTGCTTCGGATAATTGCAAATAAATTTCTTTGTCTTTGTCTTTTATGAAATCCAAAAAGTCATCGACTGTTCCCATTTTGCTAGATAATTGCCAAACGCCAAATGAGGCGCCACCTTTATCGTTTGGATTTAATCCTATAGCTCCAGGGTCGCCGTTCGATTCTTCACGAGCAGATATATAACCAAGTTGTGAATTGTTTATGTCGTCTTGAATGATGTCAATATAATTTGGAATAAATCCAATATTAAGTTGATTTTTTTGGTCGTAGTATAAAATTTTGTAAAATCCATTGACAATTGATTCGACTTCCACGAGTGTTCCGTTTGGAATTGTTAAATCTGTTCGTGATGAAACATTGGGTTCGTTTCTAAGATTAACAGAGGTTCTCGTTACTCCAATAATTTTTCTGTAATTTAAAGATTTATCGTAAATGATATTACCATTTTTCGAAAATACAATTGAGTTCTCAATGTCTTTTGCAGTTTTGAAAGCGTCACGTATGGTTGGAGATTTTCCAATTAGGGAATTTCCTGAATATATAAAATAGTTTTCGTTGTTCCAAATTATTTTGTCGTTTTGTTTAACTATTCCATGGTTTTGAGACGCTAAAGAAATTGCATCTATTAAATTGTTTTTTGGAAAAGAACCTAAAATTAAATTGTCTTTATAAACTATAAAAGTGTTTTCGTTGTCAATAATATCTTTACTCGATATGTGTTTTGCGAGAATTGAAATGTCTATGCTGTCAACAATTCCATCGTTGTTTAAATCGTAATTTTCATTTTCCGTACCGATATATTGCGATATCATATATAAATCTTCCGAATCTATAATTCCATCTTTATTAATATCAAAATTTTTTGCGAAGGCAAATTTAGTTGAACTAAAATGCAAACATATTACGGTGATAACTAAAAATAATTTCAAAAAAGTCCGCAGCATATGAACCTCCTTAGTATTTTAAAAAACTAGCTTAATAGAAATATTATTTACAAAAAAATAAAAAAGATTTAAATTGTTATTGCTAAAACACCAAAACTTTGTAAATAAATAAAATAATTGTATAAACAAAATTTAGGAAGTTGTGTGTATGATGTTTAAAGGATTTTCGATTGTTGTTTGGATTTTAATTTTGATTATATTTTTTATTTTGGAATTAATTCAAAAAGAAAATTTGTTTATTTATTTTTCTTTTGCGTCGTTTTTATCTTTAATTGCAAGTTTTTTTATTGAAAATGCAGAAATACAAATAGTAATTTTCTTAATATCATCATTGATATTTGTTTGTTTCTTGAAAATTGTTTTTGATAAAATGATGGAATTCAATTTGAAATTCACGTCGAAAAAATATAATAATGATAAGTTTTGTGTGATATTGAAAGAAGTAGATAGAGAATTAAGTCTTTACAAAGTTATATGTAAAAGTGGAATTTTCACAGCAAAACTTATAGGAAACGATTACGCTTTAAAATTTAAAATTTGTAAAATTATTCACGATGATGGAAATGTTTTGTTGGTTGCAAAAAATTAATAAGATACCACGATAGTATCTTATTAATTTAAATGTAATCATTTGAATTTAGTAATTCTTGATTGCTTTTCCAAAGATTTTCAGATAAATCAACAAAATATTTTTGTGGATTTTCAAGTCGTGTAATTTCAGGCCAAAGTTTTGCGGTTTCACGTTTTTTAATTTCATGTATTGTCATAACGTCAGGAGATTTATATATGCAGTTCCCTTTGTCAAAAATTTTTTTGTGAAGCTTAATTGCGTAAAAATTTTTGACGATTTTCTTTTTCCATGTGTAGATAGGATCAAATAGAATTAATGGTTTAGATTCGTCTATCTCTTCATCAAAATTTGTTATCAAGTCGGCGATGGCCATATTGTTTGAAGAATCAAAAATTCTATAAACTGTTTTTAATCCAGAAATCGTAATCTTGTCGCTGTTCTCACTTATTTTTATTTTTGGAATTAAATTATTGTTTTCATCGTAAATTGCACACAACTTATAAACTCCACCTAACACAGGAGAACTTTTTGAAGTTATTAATCTTTCGCCAACTCCAAACATATCAACCTCAGCTCCTTGAGATAAAACATCGGTTATAATGTGTTCGTCTAGCGAATTTGAAACAATAATTTTTACGTTATGCAATCCTTCGCTGTCCAAAACTTTTCTAACTTTTTTCGTCAAATAAGTGATGTCTCCACTATCAATCCTAACGCCAACATTTTTAGAATCACTAAGATTCATTTCTTTAAAAACTTTCACAGCATTTGGAAGTCCAGATTTTAAAACGTTGTAAGTGTCGATTAACAAAATGCAATTGTCGGGCGAATGAGTTGCCCAACTTTTAAATGCGTCGTATTCATTTTCAAACATTTGAATCCAACTGTGAGCCATTGTGCCATAAGATTTTATAGAAAATAATTTTTCTGAAAGGGTGCATGAGGTTCCAACACATCCTCCTATAACAGCAGCTCTTGAACCATAAATCGCACCATCATATCCTTGTGCTCTTCTTGCACCAAACTCTAAAACCAATTTTCCTTTAGCGGCCATGCAAATTCTACTTGCTTTTGTTGAAATTAAAATTTGATGATTGAGAGTTAAAAGGAGCATTGTTTCAATTAAAAGGCATTCCAAAATTGGACCAACAACTGTTAGAATAGGTTCCTTTGGAAATATAGGATAGCCTTCTTCGATTGAAAACACATCGCACGAAAATTTGAAATCTCTCAGAAATTTTAAAAACTCTTCACTAAAAATGTTTTTGCTTCTCAAAAATTCAATGTCTTCGTCCGAAAAATAAATGCTGTTGATGAATTCAATTACTTGTTCCAATCCTGCCATAACACAATATCCACCATTATCAGGAACATCTCTAAAAAATACATCAAAGCATGCAATTTTATCTTTCTTCCCATCAGCCATAAAATTATTTGCCATAGTTAACTCGTAAAAATCAACAAGGATAGAAAGATTTCTTTCATTATAAACTAACATTAAAACAAGCACTCTCCAAAATTTATTACAAATAAGATAATAACTGTAATTAAAAAATTTTTCAACAATCAATTATTATATTTGTTTAAAATTGTTTAAAATTTATAAATTATGGAATAATTTTTAAAAACATTGAAAGTTAGAAGGTGATATCGTGTTTGATGAGTACCAGAACAATGCTATTTTATCAAATGAAGATAAAGTTTTATTGGTTGCTTCTCCAGGAAGTGGCAAAACAACAGTTTTAATACAAAAACTAGTTAATTTAATTTCTCAAGGAATTGACGGAAATAATATTTTGCTTATAACTTTTACTAAAAAGGCTTGTGAAAACATGAAATCACGATTTTTAAATAAGATTTCTACTTCAGTATTGCCAAGTTTTTATACTTTTCATGGATTGTTTTATAGAATAATAAAACAAAATTTAAATGAAAATATAAACATAATAGATGAAAATGTTGTTAAAGATTTTGTTAAACAATTTTTGAAAAATTATGTTGACAACATTACAGGTTATAAAATTGATTTTGTTCTAAATGAATTGAAAAGATTTAGAAGTAGTGGAGAGGTTATAAATGAATTTGATAGCAAATTAGACAAAAATATTTTGAAATCTATTGATGATGAATATAGAAAATTTAAATTAAAAAATGGGCTTTTAGATTTTGATGATTTTTCAATTGAAGTTTTAAATTTGTTTAAATCAAGGAAAGACATTCTAAATTTTTATAAAGAAAAATTTAAGTACATATTGGTTGATGAATTTCAAGATTGTGATAACACGCAATTTGAAATTTTGAAAATGTTAAGCGAAGATTCAAAACTTTTTTGCGTTGGAGATGAGGACCAAAGTATTTATAAATTTAGAGGAGCAAATCCAAATTTAATGGTTGATTTTTGTAATATTTTTAAAGGCGGGAAAAAATATTATCTAAAATACAATTATAGGTCTAATTATTCAATTATTAATTTTTCACGCAATATAATTTCAAATAATAAAATGAGAAATGATAAAAATTTATTTGGGAAAAGTAAAGAAGAAGGTGAAGTTATTTGTAAAAAGTTTCTGGAAGATAAGGAACAAGGAATTTACATTGCAGACGATATAGAATATTTTGTTAAAATTGGTGGAGAGCTTAGTGACTTTGCAGTTCTTTATAGAAACCATAACGATTCATTTAGTGTTCTTAGCGAATTTATAAAACGCAATGTAAAAATTAATTTTTTGGATAGTGACTTTAATGTGTTTGAGCAATTTTATATAAATGATATTGTAAATTTAATTTTATTTATAGATAATCCAACGATAAATAATTTTGAAAAAATATATGACAAAATAACTTTTTTGTTTACGAGAAAGATTGTTAATCTTATAAAGAAACATGATTACAATTCAAATATTTTTGAAATTGTGTATAAAAATTTAGAATGTATTTCTTTGAGCGACAAGAGGAGCATTTATAAAATTGAAAAATTTTTAAATAGCATCAAGGGAAAAAATTTATCTGATAAAATGAAATTTGCTTTGAACAAATTTGGATATTTAACTTATTTAGATAACGTAATTAAATCACGTTCATTAGATAGGGAAGACATAAAATATTTTATAGATTATTTTTATAATTTATTATCGAAGTTCGAAGACATAAAAACTTTAGAAAAAGGAATTTCCTCTATAAATTCTATTGATGGAGTGAATTTTGGAACTATACATTCATCAAAAGGCATGGAGTTCAAATGCGTTTATATAATAAATGCTAACAATTTGAACAAAGATTCGATGAATAATAGTATAAACATTATGTATGATGAGGAAGAAGAAAGAAGAATATTTTATGTTGGAATAACGAGAGCTATTGATAAGCTTAGAGTTTTATCACCGTACTTTATTAACGGAAAGTTTGTTGATGAGCCTTCAAAATTTGTAGAGGAAGGATTAAATAATCCAAATTATTTCAAATGTAATGTTGAAAACAATCATATGATTAAAAAAATTTCTAAGAGCAAAGTTTTGTTCTATGATAATGGTAAAAAACGAAAAATGAATACGAGAGATTTTTTAAATATAAATTAGTTTTGACAGCGCTTCTATTTATGAGGTGCTGTCTTTGTTTTTAAAAATATTTTTATAAATGGTATAATTATATTTATTTTACAAAAATTTTTAGGGGTGTAATTTATTTGGATAATTTAATAATTTATGTTAACGGTGAATATCTGAAAAAAAGCGAGGCGAAAATTTCTGTTTTTGATAGAGGATTTTTGTATGGCGATGGATTTTTTGAAGGAATAAGAATATATAATGGAAAAATATTTAAATGTGATGAACACATAGATAGGTTTTACGACTCATCTAAATACACGATGATACCTATTAAAAATTCTAAACAAGAAATAGTTCACATTATGAATGAACTTATAAAATTAAATAACATTAAAGATGGATACATACGATTGGTGATGAGTAGAGGAACTTACAATTTGGGATTGACTCCTCCGGATGAAGAAATTGTAAATCCAACATTGGTTTGCATTGCTTCGAGCATATCACTTTATAACAAAAATTTTTATGAGGAAGGGATAAACGTAATCATATCTTCGTTTGTTAGAATGAATCCTTCAATGGCTGATCCGCAATGTAAATCTCTTAACTATTTGTCAAATATTTTGGCAAAAGTTGAAGCAAAAAATAAAAATGCTCAAGAAGCAATATTTTTAAATGTAAACGGTGTTGTTAGTGAATGTACGGGAGATAATATTTTTATAATAAAAGATAATAAGGTATACACGCCTCCAACACATACAGGAATTTTAAATGGAATTACGCGAATTTTAGTAATTGAATTATTGAAAGATTTGGGATATGAAATTTATGAGAGAGAGTTTACGAGATTTAATTTGTATTCTTGCGATGAATGTTTTTTAACAGGAACTGCTGCAGAAATTATAGGTGTTGTTTCAATAGACAACAGAAAAATAGGAAATGGAAAAGTCGGAAAGCATACGAAAATTATAACAGAACATTTTAAAAAATATATTAAAGAAAATTGCTAGAGGTTTCTAAGTAGAAGTTTTTAAAAAATTATTTTATATCGTTCACTTATTTGATATTAAATACATATTCAATGAATTATGATTTTAATAAAATGATTACAAATAAATTAAAAAATGATATAATTTTTATTAGGACTTCTCATAGGGGGATTTTGTATGAGTTCAAATGAGGTTAATGTTAGTGTTGAATATTTAAAAAGGAGAGCTCTTGAAGATTTTATAATAGAAAATCAAAAATATTTATATAGGATTGCGTTTAGTTATGTAAAAAGTAAAGATGATGCTTTTGAAATAGTTCAAAATACTATATATAAATCCCTTTCTTCAGTCGAATATATAAAGGATTTAAATTTATTAAAGCCTTGGATAACTAGAATACTTGTGAATAATTGTATTGATTTTTTCAAATACAATAAAAAATTTATTTTAAGCGATGAAATTTTGAAGGAATCTGCCGAAGATAATTCACATATTCTAGATAAAATTGTTTTAAAAAATGCTATGGACAAACTATCGCCAAAACTTAAAGCGATAATTATTTTGAGATTTTTTGAGGATTTTAAAATAAAAGACATAGCTCAAATCTTGGAAATGAATGAAAGTACAGTTAAAACTAATTTGTATAAAGCTTTAAAAATATTAAAAATTAATCTTAAGGAGGATTTAGTTAATGTATAATGATAAGTATTTAAACTTTTTAAAACAAAAATACATGCAACAAAATTATCCAAAAGATTTAAATGACTATGTAATAAGTTGTATAGCAAGTTCGTATTCTAAAAATACTCGAAAAAAGAATTTATTTAGAAAATTTAATCCTTTTATAAGGTTAGCTATTGTTGCTAGTCTATCGTTTATATTTTTAACTTCCTTAGGTGGAAAAGATTATAAAATAAATGATTTTAAAATTAATAATGGCTCACCTAATACAAAACGAGGAGTAAGTTCAAATTTTTATGAGCAATACCCAAACAGCGAATATGGATTCTTTGAAAATGATTTAATTTTTTCAGCTCATCCACTTAACTTTGATTCTGATTTAAATGGAAACTTTTATAATATTGATAAAGAATCTAATAAAATTGTTTTTTTGGAAGATATTTTAATAGAAAATATAGATTCTATAAATGATATTGATGTAAGATTGAAAAATAATTTGTTGGATAAGCGTTCAGAATTTTTTGTGAATACGAATGGGAATTATGTAATTGTTTTTTATGATGATGTAGGAAATGTATTTACAACTGAAATAGATGATTTATTAGAGGGAAAAATTTTTAAGGAAAAATATATTTTAAAAAAGACTAATTAATTTTAAATTAATTAGTCTTTTTTAGTAAAAATTAAAAATTTAAATAAATTATATGAAAAAATTTAATCGTGTGTTAAAATATGCTATGATTCATTAAACTTATAATTGAAAAGGGGATGTTATTTGTATGTCTAATAGTATGCAAAAAAGATATGGATTTTGTATGGCTGTTGCAATGGTCATAGGAGTTGTTATAGGTAGCGGTGTGTTTTTCAAAGCTGAAAAAGTTTTGCAGAGCACAAATGGAAATATGTTGCTAGGGACAATATCTTGGATTATAAGTGGATGTATCATGATAGTTTGTGCTTATAGTTTTGCTATGTTAGCTAGTAGGTATGAGAAAGTTAATGGAATTGTTGATTATGCTGAAGCTGCTCTTGGAGAAACATATGGATATACTGTAGGTTGGTTCATGGCTACAATTTATTATCCAGCTTTAGCGGCCGTTTTGTCTTGGATTTCTGCTAGGTATACAGCAGCATTATTTAATATTGGCAATCCGGAAACAAATTATCAAGTTTATTTGATTGCGATAGCGTATTTAATTTTCATCTATATTTTGAACATAGTTGCACCTATTTTATCGTCAAAAATACAAGTATCAACTACTTTCATAAAATTAGTTCCATTAGTTCTTATGGCGGTAGTGGGTACTTTTAAAGGTTTTTCTAATGGGCAGCTTATACAAAATTTTTCTTCCGTAACAAATGAATTAGTATCTGAAAATCCATTATTTGCTTCTATTGTCGCTACAGCGTTTGCTTATGAAGGTTGGATTATAGCAACTACAATAAATTCAGAATTGAAAGATTCAAAAAGAAATTTGCCTAGAGCTCTCTTTTTAGGGAGTATAGTTATAGTTACTATTTATGTAATCTATTTTATTGGATTGGTTAGTACTATGCCCGTTACTGATTTTATGGAAGGTGGAGAAAGTTCAATAAGAATTGCTTTTGTAAAAACTTTAGGTTCTTTTTTGGGAAGTGCGTTGATTGTGTTTGTGATAATTTCGTGTATAGGTTCGTTGAATGGATTAGTGCTTGCTTGCACACGTGGATTTTATTCAATTTCAATTAGGAATATGGGGCCAGCTCCTAAATTTTTTTCGAAATTGGAACATAAAAGCAAAGTTCCAATAAATTCTGGACTGTTTAGTTTGATTTGTGTATTATTTTGGTTAATGGCGTGGTATGGAAGTTTTAAAGGTTGGTGGGGAATGTTTTTAGATTTTTCAGAACTTCCTGTTGTTACAACTTACGCTCTATATATACCAATTTTTATTTGGTTGATTAAGGAAATAAAGGATTTAAATTTTTTTCAAAGATTTGTTGTGCCAACTTTAGCTATAATAGGTTCGTGTTTTATGATATTTGCTACATTAATTTCTCATGGAGTGAAACAAGTTATAATTTATATTTGTATATTTTCGGTTATAATTTTGTTAGGATTGATTTTTAAAAATGGCGAAAAAAATATTGTGTAAATAAATAAATGAATGAATGATGAAATAACAGACTAACGATTTAGTTAGTTTGTTTTTTTGTTTTTGCATTATTGAAATCGATTATGATTATTTAGTTAATTTAAGATATTTTTTCAGGATAGCTTAATATTATGATTATTTTTTATAAATTAATAAACAAATCGTTTTACATATTGTTTTTCTACTTAAAAGAATGTATTTCATTCTAATTTGAAATTTTATTCATAAGTAAGATTTAAATTTTTTAATGGATAATGTAAAATATAAAATGTAAATTATATTTTTATAGAAGGAGTTAACTATTTAGTATGATAGGAAAAAAGTTTGGTAAAATTATTTTGAGTTTTATGCTAGCTGGTTTGTTTGTTAATCCGTCGAATTCAGCTTTTGCTGAAAGTTCCAAAGATTCAAAAGTGAATTTGAGAATAGCGGGATTGTCAGACGTTCATACAACCTTGATGAATCACGATTATTTTCAAGATATTGAAACGGATAATTATGGAATGTCAAAAATAGCAACTCTAATTAAGCAAGCTAAGAAAGAAGTAAATCCGAATGGCAAAGAAGATGAAATTGATAATTTTATTTTAGTTGATGCAGGGGACACAATTCAGGGTAACCCTCTTGGAGATTATTATTCAGTTATTAATCCTCTTGAAAGTGGACATCCTGTTTATAAAACAATGGAATTTTTAAAATTTGATGTTTCAGCTCTTGGAAATCACGAATTCAATTATGGATTAGATTTTCTTAGAAATGTTGTTGATGGTACGACAGGAGTTTCATTAATTTGTTCAAACGTTTATGACATGGAAGGAAAACCATTATATAAACAATACGAAGTTATAAATGAAAAAGTCGTAGATGAAAATGGAAAAGAACAAAATTTGAAAATTGGATTTATTGGATTAGTTCCACCACAAATTTTAAATTGGGATAGCCAACATTTAAATGGAAAAGTTCAAGTAAAAGATATAGTCGAATCTGCTAACGAGATGGTTGATGTTCTTAGAAACAAAGAGAATGTTGATTTAATTATCGGATTATCTCATAGTGGATATGGTCATGGTGATGAAGCAAAATATTCTGAGAATATGTCATATCAGTTAACTCAAATTGAAGGAATAGATGCTTTGGTTGTTGGACATGCTCACCAAGAATTTCCTTCAAATGAACAACGTATAAACAGTTTGCCTAATGTTGATTTAGAAAAAGGGACTATTAATAATAAGCCGACTTTTATGGCGGGAAGCTTAGCTAATAATTTAGGAATAATTGATTTGAAATTGGAAAAGAAAGATGGCAAGTGGAGTGTTTTAGATGGAAGGTCTGAAATTAGAAGTGCTAAAGGGATAGAGAACGACCCTGAAACAGTAGAGTTTGTTAAAGAATTCCATGAAAATACTTTGAATTATATAAATCAACCTATCGGAGAAGTAGACAGAGATTTAAATAGTTTCTTCACTTTGGTGAGGGATGCAGCGGACCAACAAATTGTTAATGATGCACAATTGGATTTTGTGAAAAAGGCAATTGAAAGTGGAGTTGCAGAGCTTGAGCCTTATAAAAATTTACCGTTAATATCAATTAGTGCTCCATTTAAAGTTGGAAGAAGTGCAGAAAATTATATAGATATAAAGAAAGGTAGTATGTCAATTAAAGATGTATCGAATTTATATAAATATTCAAACACTTTAGTTGTTACAAAGCTAACTGGAGAAGATATACAAAACATTCTTGAATTGTCGTCGTCAGTTTACAATGTTATAGATCCAAATAATAAAGATGAGCAAGAATTAATAAATCCTGATTTCATACCATTCAATTTCAATTTGTTCGACGGAATAAATTACGAAATAGATGTTACTAAGGAGCCGAGATACAAACCAGATGGTGAAGTTATTGACATGAATAACACAAGAGTTATGAATATAACTAAAGACGGAAAACCAATTTCACCAGACGAAGAATTTTTAGTTGTAACAAATAGTTATCTTGCAGGAGGTTCTCTATTTAAATCTTTCACGCCAGAAAAATTAGTTTATAATTCTGGACAAGAAACAAGACAAGTTATAGCTGATTATTTAAAGGGACTTAAAAATGTAGAAGTTTCTCAAGATTTCAACTGGAGAATTAAACCTATAGAGGGCGAAGCGAATATTGTTTTCACTTCTAGTTCTCGTGGTGCTGATTATTTAGATTCTGAAGAAAACAAAAATATCAAAGAAGTTTCAAAATTAGAAAATGGATTGAGCAAATTTTCAATAGATGTTAATAATGCTCCAGAAACCGTTTCTACATCTGCACAAGTTAGTCAAGAAGATAAAGTTGAGCCAGTAAAAAATAATAATAAATTTTCGTACATCGCTTTAGGAATAGTTGGAATAGCTTTAATTGTAGCGGTGGTTGTTTTAATGTCAAAAAAGAAAAAGGATAATTAAGTTTAAAGATTTAAGGTTGTGGAATTTTCCACAACTTTTTTTTGATGTTCTCAAACACAAAATGAAATCGTTGACAAAAATTTTTCCTAAATGTATAATTGCGTTTATGTGAAAAGATAATTTCAATATTTCGTTTAGATTTAGGGGGTTTTCTTAATGGGATTTTTCACAAACAAAAATAAAGAATCCAAAAAAAGTTTAGAGCAAAATGAAAATAATTTTGATGAGAATGTTGAAAAAATTTTTAGTCCAATTAAAGGTGAGTTAATAAAATTGTGTGAAGTTGAAGACGAAGTTTTTTCACAAGAGATTATTGGAAAAGGAATTGCAATTAAACCATCTGAAGGAAAAGTTTATTCGCCGTTTAATGGAACTGTTGTGATGACTTTTGTTACAAAGCATGCAATAGCTTTGATTTCTGATGGAGGTTGCGAACTTTTAATTCATTTAGGAATGGACACGGTGAAGTTGAAAGGAAAATATTTTGATTTAAAAATTAAAGATTCTCAAAAAGTTAAAAAGGGAGATTTGCTTTTTACGTTTGACCTTAAAGGAATAATTTCTGAAGGATATTCCACAGACACGCCTATTGTAATTACAAATTCCAGTGATTACAAAGAAATTATTTTGCAAGAGTGCAAACGTGTAAACGTTAGTGATGAAATTATAACTTTGAAAAGATAAAATTTAAAACAGCTAGATGAAACTTCATTCAGCTGTTTTTTATGTATCCATTAATCTTTCTCTTTTAATTGTCTGTAAAAACCATCAGGTGGATTGTTGCCAGTAGGTCTATAACTACCATCAGTACCCTCATGCAGTAAACTTCCATAACCTTTTATTCCTTTTCTACTCCAAGAACCCCTACTAATTGGAGATTGTTTAATACCTTGGGAAGCATTTAATAGGCTATAAGTATTATAGATTTTCCCACCACGAAAAAGATTTTTAAATCTTCCCCAAAATGAAGCGTTCGCTTGTAAAGGAACTTGTGAAATAGTAGCTAGTGAAGTTGTCAATACAGCGACCAAAGCAATTTTTGAAATTTTCTTTCTCATCTTTAACACCTCCTAATAAACAAATTATTAATTATTAGTTAAGTTTATTTTAACTAAAAACAAACAACATTACAAGAATATAATTTTAAATAAATAAAAGGCGTTAGGAAAAATTCCTCGCCTTTGTTCATTTAATTTAAACTTTTATATAATTTTAAGCCTTCTTCTAAAATTTTCATCGCTTTTCTTATATCTTCAATAGATATGCAATAAGAAATTCTGATTTGTGATTTCCCAATTTCTCCATCAAAATAAAATCCTTCTGCAGGTGCAAACATAACCGTTTCATTATTTATATTAAAATTTGTCAAAAGCCATTTGCAAAATTCTTCTGCATTTTCAATTGGCAAAGATACAATTAAATAAAACGCTCCTTCTGGTTTATATAATTCAATTCCATCAATCTTTTTAAGAATTGAACAAATTTCATTTCGTCTTTCTTCATAATTTCGTTTAACGTCTTCAATATATGAAATAGGAAGTTTCAATAAATTTATTGCTGTAAATTGTTCAACTGACGAAATGCTCAAACGTGATTGACATAATTTTAAAATTTCTTTCATCAATTCAAAATTTTTTGACGCAACCATTCCAATTCGAGAACCACAAACGCTATATCTCTTTGAAAGACTGTCAACTAAAATTAAATTATTTCTTACTTTTTCAATTGAAAAAATAGATTTGTATTGAATGTTGTCGTAAACCAATTCTCTATAAACCTCATCTGAAATTATAAATAATTCGTTTTCAAGTGCAACCTCAGCGAGCAATTCCAATTCCTTCAATGAATAAACAACTCCAGTTGGATTTGAAGGATTTGAATACAAAATTGCTTTTGTTTTTTTAGTAACCGCTTTTGAAATTAAATCTTTATCCTTTATGTGAAAACCATCTTCAATTTTTGTTTTAAATGGAACTAACACAACTCCACATGAATTAGCAATTGTGTTGTAATTGCTATAGTAAGGTTCTGGCACGATAATTTCATCGCCTTCATCGCAAATTGACAAAAATATAAATAGCAAAGCTTCGCTTCCACCATTCGTAATTAAAATTTCCTCTTTTGCGTAATCAATATCGTGTATTTTTAAAAAATCAGAAAAATTTTGTCTAAGTTCATCGCAACCTTCCGAACTTTCATATCCCAAAACTTTTTTGTTGTATTTTTTCAAAGAATCGAAATACTCTTTTGGAGTTGGCAAATCTGGTTGCCCGATATTCATATGATAAACCTTCATACCTTTGGCTTTTGCTTCGTTTGCATAAGGTGTTAATTTTCGTATAGCAGAAACCGTAGTATTTTTGATTCTATTTGATACGACCAAGTAATCACATCCAATCTTAATAATATAAAGAATTATAAAATAATTAGAATTAATTATCCATAATAAATTAATTCACAATTTAATTTTTTACAAAAATATTTTAAAAAATGTTTGATTAATGATAAAATATGTTACAAATGTAACGAAAAATTTAAATACTAGATAAACAAACATGTTTTTAAAAATTAAGAGGTGAATTAATTGAAAAACTTTTTAAAATTTATATCAATATTTTTATGTTTTGGTTTGTTCTTCACTCCAATTAAAGCAAACGCACATAAGCACACAGCTTATTCTCATGATAGCAGTGTAAATTTAAATAAACAAAATTGGATGGGAAGGTTGCCAGATACATTAACTATAAATGAATTATCAATTCCGGGAACGGGAAACTCCATGTCTTATGGAAATTATTCAGATTTTTCTTTGACTCAAAGCATGAATTTAAAAACTCAATTGAAATCTGGAATAAGATTTTTAGATTTATCAGTTAATCATGTTGGTGATTTTAATTTTAAAGTTGTAAATGGAATTATAGATTTAAATACATCATTGATAGATGTCTTAGAAGAAGTTAAAGATTTTTTGAGTAGCAATAGAGAAGAAACTGTTTTAATTAAAATTTCTATGAAGAACAGTGGAAATGGAAATTTTGGTCATCATTTAAAAAGAACAATTGAAAATGCTGGTTTATCAAAGTATATTTATGATGCTTCTAAAAATATAAATCCAACTTTAGGTGAAGTTCGTGGAAAAATAATTCTTATAGCTGATTACGATGGGAATAGATGGAAAGCAATACCTTACACTCAAAGTTCAAGTATTCAAGATGATAATCATTTGAATACAAATTGGGATTTATATTCTAAATGGGAAAAAGTAAAAAATCATTTAAGCAAAACTAATAATAGCCGTAACAAAAACTTACGATATGTAAATTATTTAACTGGTGGCGGAGGTTCTTTTCCGTATTTTGTAGCAAGTGGACACGTTAGTTCAGGAACTGACGCGGCAAGACTTTCAACAGGATTAACAGAGCCAGGTTTTAGCAATTATTATGAAGATTTTCCAAGAGTCAATCGTTTTGGAGTTTTTGCTACAATAGCTTTTGAAGGAATTAATACGTTAACTTACAATTACATTTTGGATAAAGAATTAAATTTTGTTGGAATTGTGGTTGCAGATTTTCCAGGTGAAGGACTTATTGAAGAAATTATAGAAATGAATTTCCGTAAAAATGGAATAAATTCTCAAGGGTCTGGTGGAAATATTTCAATAGGAGGAAGCTCATCAGGAAGTGGTTCTTCAGGAAATAGTGGAGGTTCAACTAATACGGACGGATGGGGATTCACTTATAGAAAGGGATAAAAAATTTTTTGGTGCTATGAAATTTTTTCGTAGCGCCTTTTTCGTTTTTTGAACATGACAAAAAAATTTTTTTTGTGATAGAATTTCAATAAATTTATAAATGTTTGGAGGTAATATTCTTGTTTAAAAAATATAATTGGGGAATCTTAGGTTGCGGAATAATTTCAAACGAATTTGCACAGGCAATGAGAAGTAATGGAAGAAAAATTTATTCAGTTGCAAACAGAACTTTTAATAATGCGATTAAATTTGCACGAGATTTTCAAATTGAAAAAGTTTATGAAAATGTCAATGATATTTTTGAAGATAAAAATGTTGACATTATATATGTTGCTACTCCTCACAATACTCACATTGAATATTTGAAAAAAGCAATTTCTTCAAAGAAACATGTGCTTTGTGAAAAGGCAATAACTTTAAACGCAAATGAATTAAATGAGGCTTTGGATTTGGCGAAAAAAAATAATGTGATTTTGGCAGAAGCCATGACTATTTTTCACATGCCCATTTACAGAAAAATGAATCAAATAATTTCTAGTGGCAAACTTGGAAAATTGAAAATAATGCAAATTAATTTTGGTTCTTACAAAGAGTTCGATGAGCGTAATAGATTTTTTAATCCTAACTTAGCAGGCGGTGCGATGTTGGATATTGGAGTTTATGCTCTTTCTTTTGCAAGATGGTTCATGTCTTCAAAACCAAATCAAATTTTATCTCAAGTAAAATTTTCTTCAACGGGTGTTGATGATCAATCAGGAATACTTTTGAAAAATTCAGAAGACGAGATGGCAACAATCACATTGTCTTTTAGAGCAAAGCAACCTAAAAGAGCAACAGTTTCATTTGAAAATGCGTACGTGGAATTTTTTGAATATCCAAGAGGAAGTGAAGCAATTATAACTTACACTTTAGACGGCAAAAAAGAAATTATTAAAGATGGCGACACTAACGACGCTTTGTTTTATGAAATTAAAAATATGGAAGAGAGCGTTTATAAAAACGAAAATCTAATGTACATAAATTACACTCGAGATGTTATGGAAATGATGACAGAAATAAGAAATCAATGGGGAATGAAATATCCTGGAGAAAAATAATTGTGAGATTGATATTTTAAAATATTTTGTGTTATTTAATTATTTCAAATTTATTGACATGAATAATTAAAAAAAATATAATATACTTGCCCTTTATAAATCGTTTACAAAGGGCAAGTCTAAATTACGTTAAAGATAATCTATCATGTAAAAATTATTTTTTAAGGGGGAAGTGTTAGGGTGCGGAAAAAGTTTTTGAAAAAATTATGTACCTTAGCTATTATTACTAGTTTTGGAGTTGTAAATTTCGTTCAACCTCAAAATATTTTAGCAGTTCAATCTGAAGTTTTATCAAATGGCGTTCAAATTATTGAAGAAGGAAAACGTTCTATACTTTTCAATGACGATTGGAGATTTTTTAAAGGTGATATTAATGGAGTTCAATATCCAAATTTTGATGTTAGCCTGGACGATTATTAGATTTGCCACATGATTGGAGTATAGAAGGCGATTTCACAACACAGGGAGAGGCCGAAAGTGGTTTTTTATTAGGAGGAACTGCTTGGTACAGAAAAAATTTTGTTATACCTAAAGAGTTAAAAGACAAAAAATTTGTTCTTAATTTCGACGGCGTTTATATGAATGCAGAAGTTTATGTTAATGGAAAATTATTAGGTGAACATAATTATGGTTACAGTGCTTTTGCATTTGATATAACAAATGAACTTTTTGTTGACGGAAAAACTGAAAACGTTATAGCTGTTAAAGTAAAGAATATTATACCAACCAGTAGATGGTACTCAGGAAGTGGAATTTATAGAGATGTTACTTTAAACATTACGAATAAAATTCACGTAGCCCATTTAGGAACTGTTGTAAATACTCCAAATTTAAAATCACAACAAAATGGAAAGACAGATGTTGTTGTGAAAACAAATATTGAAAATAATAAATCAGAATTAAAAGATGTAAAACTTAAATCTGTTGTTTTAGATTCAAATGATAATGAAGTAAGTGAAGTTGTAGAGTTGTCTAAAAAAATTTCCCCAAATGGAAATTTAGATTTTGAACAAAATTTAGTTGTTAGTAATCCTAAACTTTGGTCAACTGATTCCCCTAATTTGTACAGAGTTAAGAGTGACGTAATAGTTGATGGTGAAATTGTTGATACATATTACACGACTTTTGGATTCAGATATTTTGATTTTGATAAAGACAGTGGATTTTCTTTGAACGGAAAGAAAATGAAATTAAAAGGTGTAAGTATGCACCACGATCAAGGAGCTTTGGGAAGTGCTTCTCATTATAGAGCTGTGGAAAGACAAATGGAAATAATGAAAGAGATGGGAGTTAATGCTATACGTGTTACTCACAATCCTGCAAGCAAAATGTTGTTAGAAATTTGCGATAAATTGGGATTGCTTGTTATAAATGAAGCTTTTGACACATGGCTGGTTTCTAAAAATGGAAATGCAAATGATTTTTCAAAGTATTTTAATGCTACGATTTCAAATGAAAATAGAATAATAAATGGAAAAAGTGGAATGACTTGGGGAGAATTTGAATCAAGAAATATGGTTAAAAATTCTATAAACCATCCTTCTATTATTATGTGGTCAATTGGAAATGAAGTTTTGGAAGGTTTAGATAAAGGGGTTACTGCTGATAGTTATGTAAACGTTGCTACTAATATTATTAATTGGATTAGAGATGAAGACAAAACAAGGCCAGTTACAATTGGTGATAATAAAAGTAAAGAATTAACAGATTCAAGCACAAGTGAATCTCATCCAGTTATTGCTAGCAGAATAAATGATGTTATAACTCAAAATGGTGGAATCGTTGGATTTAATTACGCAACAGAAAAACAATTTAATAATTTAAAAAACAAAAAACCTAATTGGACATTGTATGGTTCAGAAACAAGTAGTGCTGTTCATAGTAGAGGATATTATAAATCTAGAACAGAAGGAAAAAATGAAAATGATCTTCAATTAAATGAGTTTGATAACAAATTTAATAAAGTTCCTTGGGGACATTCTGCGAGTGATGCGTGGAGATATACAATTAAAAATGATTACAATGCTGGTGAATTTATTTGGACAGGATTTGATTATATAGGTGAGCCAACTCCTTGGAATAAAACTGATGCTGGAAGTGCTTCTAATAAAGGAGCTAAACCAAAATCAAGTTATTTTGGAATAGTTGATACATCGGGATTCCCTAAAGATATATATTATTTGTATCAAAGTTTTTGGAATGATGATGTTAATACTTTGCATATTTTGCCAACTTGGAATAGAGAAGATATTCCATTTGTAACAAAAGAAAAACAAAATGATTCAAATAGTGAAAATCAATCAAATGAAAATAAAATTAATGAACAAAATCAATCAGAAGAAGAGAATGGAGTTTCTGAAATAAACTCTGTTGATGAAAATAAAAAAGATGAAACACAAATGAAAAATTCTACTGAAGCAATCAGTGAAAAAAATTCTAAAGAATTCGTTGAAGTTGATGTGTTTACAGATGCGTATAGAGTTGAGTTATATTTAAATGGAAGATTAATTGGAAGTCAAACTGCAACTGAACAAGTTTCAAATGGTGGTGGATATAAATATTACACTTTTGGGAAAAATGGACAAGTAGGTGGAGTAGATGATCCTTTTTATCCAACTTTCATAGTTCCATTTGAAGAAGGTGAGATTAGCGCGAAGGCTTATGATAAACAAGGAAATTTGTTGACAAATACTCAAGGAAGAAGTTCAATCAAAACTTATAAAAATCCTTCAACAGTTAGGTTGAGTTCAGATAAAAATTCTATTAAGGCTGATGGAGATGATCTTGCTTATGTTACCATTGATTTAGTTGATAATGATGGAAATATTGCTTATGGTAGAAGCAACAGATTAACATATAAACTTGAGGGAAATGGAAAAATAGTTGGTTTAGATAACGGAAATGCAAGTGATAATGATAAGTATAAGCCGTTGAATGATAAATATGGTGAAAGAAGTGCTTTCCATGGAAAAGCTCTTGTTATACTTCAATCAACTGAAGAAGCAGGTGATATGGTTTTAACGGTTTCTGGAGATGGAATTGCTCCTCAATCAATAAAAATAAAAACTGATGAAGTGAAGGACAAAAAAATTAATTTAGATTTGGTAAATGTTAAATCGCAAATTAATGGACAAGCAATGTTAGAAATAAATTCAACTTTTAACGACATAAAATTATTAGATTTTACAAAAGGATATGTTCAATACAAAAAATCAAATGAACAAATTTGGAGTGAGCCTCAACGTATTGAAAAAATTCATAATGGTTCTTTTGTAGAAACAATAAATAATTTGAGCAGTGGAGAAAAATATGATTTTCTAGTTAGTTATGTTTCTCGTGTGCCAGGTGAAGATAAAGAAATAAAATTGAGCGACAAGATAGAAGGAGTTTTGATATCAAGTTTTACTGGAATAATTAGTGGCGGAGGTTCAACTCCTAATTATTCTCAAGGAAGTTCTGGAGTTAAATCTTCAACAAGTGTCGTTTCAAATTCTACAAATACAACAAAAGTTGATTACGGAATGAATGTTAGTTTGCCAAAAGGATTTAATTATGATGAAAATAGTATTCCATTGGTTGGATATTTGAAATACAAAGATAAGGATGGAAAAATTGTAACGCAAGATAAAGAAGAATTTTCAAATGTTAAATTAAGTTTTGGAGAAGGAAAAATAAAAATTGAAGGATTAGTGCCAGGAAAGAAATATGTTGAATTAAAAATTGATTACGTTGATAAAAATGGAAGAAGAGGAGAATTATTAATTAAAGATTTTGAAATTGAAAATGTAAATGATGTAGATAAATATTTGAGCAATGTTTATAACGTTGTGTTTAATAGACATGGGGACGAAAAGGGATATCATTTTCATTTAAAAAATTTGGAATCAAAGAGAACATTATTGAGAGAATTTTTAATGAACATGTTGATTGAGAAAGAATTTATAGAAACATACAAGACTACAGAATCGAAAGTAGAAGCGTTGTATAATGGAATAGTGGGAAGAGAGTCAGATGTACAAGGAAAAGATTTTTGGGTAAAAGAGTACAGGAAACTTCTTTCAGTTTACGGAGATGAAATGTCAACGCTAAAATCTATAGCAGACAGAATGGTAAATGAAAATGAGTTAAAGGAACTTGCAAATAAAATAAATGTTAAATGGTAATTGTTTTTATAAAGAGATAATCTTCGGATTGTCTCTTATTTTTTTGGAAAAAATTTTTACATGAAAATAATTTAAAGGCACTTATGCAAGTGCCTTTTTGTTTTTGTAATTTTTAAAATCGTTTTAGTATTTTATTCCAATATCTGAAATCAATTTTTGGAATTCTTTGCTGTTGCTCATCTCTTTAACGACTTCCAAAACTGAAGATTTTTCATCGTTGTTTCTTGATAAAAATTCATCGTATTTTGTCATCCAAAATTTCAATCCTTCTGCATCAGGATTTCTTTTGAACATAGTACCGTATATTCTTGTTATTTTATCATGAGGTGATTTTGCTATTTCTAAAAATTCATTTGAATCGAGAATATTTAAAATAAAGTCTCTTGCAGTTGATTTGAATGTAGATAATTTTTTTATCCAAAAGTTAAAACCTTCTTCATCAAGATGCTCTCTATCGAAAGCTTTTTTGTAAGCATTTTTAACGTAAGATGAAAGTTTGTGCATGTTTATGTTGGTTGAGTAAGTTGAAAAATCGTTTATTACAAAATTGTATAATTTGTTTGTGTCATCTTGAACAATTAATTTTAAATTTTCGTAAAAAGTATTTTCACGCAAATTCAAAACTATCAAGTTATTGTTTTTAATTGAAAATTCTATTGAATTATCTGAAAATTTTGCGTCATTTATTTTAATTTTTTCAGGAAGAATAATTTTTCCAATTAATGATGAATTTGATTTTGATAATTTTATATCGGCGTAATTAAAATTTTTGTTTGTGGTTGAAAATTTATTTATAAAAAATTGGTGTTCTTCATTTGAAGAATCAATGATGTTCAATTTTAAATTTTTGTAATCTGTCTTTTGAGATAATCCTGAAATTAAAATTGTATCTTTGCCTTGAATTGATGCGTTTAAATTTTTATCTGATATTTCAACTTTCTTTGGAATTATTTCCTTAGGAAGCTGAATTACTCCAAAAAATTTTGAATCTTCATAATAAACTTTAACATTCAAATAAGAATTTTTGTTTTCTATCGCTTTAAATGGCTCTATGATTGTTGAAAACGAATTGTTAGAATTGTCTGATATCTTTAAACTCAAATCAGAATAAAATTTTTCGTTCTCAAGATTTTCAATTTTAACATTATTGTTTTCCATCACAACATCTAGAGAAGAATCTGAAATTGAAATGTTTGATACATTATGAACTGGGAGATGTTGTGGAAAATTTATTTTAACGTATCCGGAATTTAAATCTATGGTTGAATATCCAATGAAATCGGAATCTGGAGTTGTGAATTCGTTTAATTTAAATGTGAATAATTTATTTGCTTCATTTTTAAGTGCAACGTTCACGTTAGTATATTTTGTATTAGGTTTTAAATTTTTAAATTCGACAACGCCATCTTTTACTACAAGCTCAATTGTTTCATCAGAAGTTTTTCCATCAACGAAATTATAATCTTCATTTAAAATAATTTGTGCGACAATCGTTCCTTCACTAACCGAAAATTTTAAATTAGGTTTGCTTAGTTGTTCAAATGAATTTTGAAATTCATTCGAGATTATTGAGTATGCGTTTTCTTTGAAGCTTAAATAGTTTAAGCTAGTGAAACACAAGGCGGACAACACAAGCAATTTTGTAAAAACTTTTTTCATAAATGGATAAATCCCTCCTAAAATTTTAATAAACATGATTATGTAACAAAAATGAAATAAAAATTTAAAAAAAATTACAATTACATTATAATTGAAGAAATTTTAAATTGTCAATTGATATATTAATTCCAAAAATTCTATATTTAGACAGAAAAAATATCGAAAAAAATAAATTTATATTGATATTAACTTACTTTGTATTTGTTAAAAAAATTTTTTTATATGTGATATAATTACATATTAGTTGATAAAATTTTCAGATAGTTAAAAATTTTATGAAAATATATTGTTATTGATTTTTAAATTTCGTTGAATTTATTTTTGTAACATTTGGGAGGTAATATCATTTTTAATAAAGTTATTAGTGCAGAAAAAATTTTTGAAATTGAAAATAGTTGCATTATTGATTTAAGATCGGAAAGTGAATTTAAAAATGGTTCTATATTCGGTGCCATAAATTTGCCGTTATTGAACGATTATGAGCGTGAAAAAGTTGGGTACGCATACATCAATGAGAGTACTCATGTCGCTAAAAAATTAGGATTTAGGTATGTTGGACGTAAGCTTGAACATATTTTTGATAAAATTTCTTACGAATTCTCTTTGAACAAGAACATAATTTTTTTCTGTGCTAGGGGTGGAATGAGAAGCGGAACTGTGCACAATCTTTTTAATTCAATTGGAATTAAAAATTATAGAATTGACAAAGGCTATAAAGGATACAGAAGATTTTTGCTAAATCATTTTCCTCAAATCATAAACAATATTAATTTCATAGTTTTGCACGGGAAAACAGGAATCGGAAAAACAAAAATTTTAAATCAACTTGAGAGTTTGGGATATCCTGTTTTGGATTTAGAGTTTGCCGCTAATCATAGAGCTTCATTTCTTGGTGGAGTTAATCTTGGAGAGCAAAATTCTCAAAAACAATTTGAAACAATTATTTTTCATAAAATCATGGACATTATTCAAGGAGATAAATACAAAAAATTTTTAAACGGCGAAAAGATTAATGTTTTTGTTGAAGGTGAAAGCAAGCGAATTGGAAAAATAATTTTACCTGAATATGTGTTTTCAGCCATGAATAATGGAATTCATATTTTTGCAGATTTGCCAATAGAAATTAGAATTAGAAATTTAATTGAAGATTATTTTAAAGTTGATATTGTTGATAATGAAAATTATGTTGTGGATGAAAAAATTTTAGATGATTTTAAACAAAATCTTTTGATGCTTAAAAAATATTCTACAAATGACGACATGAAAAAATATTTTGAGTTGTTTGATTCAAAAAAATTTGAGCAATTAGCTAGCGTGCTAATGGAAAATTATTACGATCCTAAATATTTAAATTCCATGAACAAACACGAATTTAAATTTCGTTTTGATTTTTGTTCCAATGAAAAGTTTTTAGACGAGATGGTTAAATTGTACAATAATTTGTAGATTTAATTTTAAATATTTATAAAAATTGGATAAAATTGAATCTACATGTTAATAATACTAATTGTATTATTAGTTTTTTTAAGAGGTAATTAGATGAAAAAAGTTAGCTGTTTAATTTTTTCGCTAGTTTTTATTTTGATATGTAGCACGTATGTTGAATCAAAAATTTTTGTAAAAGATGTGGAATTAGTAGACATTATAGTCTTTAATGATTTTAAATATAAAAATTTGAAAGATGAATTTTTAACGCAAGTTGGAATTGATACGGATTATGTTACGATTTTTAAAAATAATCAAAAGGTAACTGAAGATAATTACAAAAAAATTGTCAACGAGTTTGAAAATGTTTTGACATATGAATACAGAGATATATTTGGAAAAAAAGTTGTTAAAGATAGAACAGTTTACATATTTTCAGAAAATGAATTCCAGAAGAGCGTTAACATAAATTCAAAATATAAAATTAAAAATGTTTCAGTGGATACGGTTTATAATGACACTTCGGCAAATAGAATTTTTGTTGGAAAAGTTTTGACGGAACCTAAATTTCAAGAGAATAAGGATTGTTACATATTAAAGTTAAATCGAAATAACAAAATCATTTGGGGAAAAATGTTTGAAAATTTAAAAATCAATAGATTTAATAAAATAATTAATATTTCTGATGATGAATATTGTTTAATAGCATCCGTCTATAGAAATTCAGAATGGACAGATGGATTGGTTGCAAAGTTTGACAAAGATGGAAATTTTATTTGGGATAATTGTTATGGCTCTTCGCATATTGACGATTTTAAAGATGTTGTTGCTTTAAATAATGGAGAAATAATAATTTTAGCAGAGGTCAGCAATGGCGATGGAGATGTTAAAGTTCCAATAACAATTAACAATCCATTAAATATGGATTTGGTCTTACTGAAATATGATGTGGATGGAAATATAATTTGGCAAAGTAGCATTTCTAATAAAAATGATTTGATGGCATTAAAAATTATGAATGATGAAAGTAGACTTATAGTTTTTGGAGAAGTTTTTGAAAATTTGGATGGAAAAATTGTAAGAAATTTAATTATATCTGGATTTGATATGGATGGAAAAAGAAAGTTTTCAACTGTTGTAAATTCTCCAAAAGAATTTGATTATAATTTTGCAATATGATTTTCGTGAAATAAATTTTAAAAGTTTTTGTTTAATACATTTCAAAAAAGCGAATAATATTTGGGTATTGTTGTTTTAACGATACCCATTTTTATTTGGGGTAGGATTGTTATGATTAAATATATAAATTATGGTGGTGCAGATGGATTGACTGGAGCTTGCCACATGGTAAGTACAGATTATGGAAATATTTTATTGGACTGCGGACTTTTTCAGGGAAGAGATAAAAAAATTTATTCAAATTTAGAAATGTACTTTAATGCACGTGAAATTGATGCAGTTGTTTTAAGCCATGCTCATATAGATCATTGCGGAAGAATTCCTATTTTATATGAAATGGGGTACAAAGGAAAAGTTTATGGAACAAAAGCTACAAAGTTATTAGCTGGAGTTGTACTTGAAGAAAGTTCAAAAATGTTTGAAGAGTTTTCAAATGATAGCTACAAACTATTTGATATGAACAGCGTAAATAAATTTTTAAATAATTACGTTGAGATAGATTATAGAACAAAAATAGAGTTGATAAAAGGTATAAATCTAGAATTGTTTGATGCTGGACATCTCTTGGGTTCTGCATCAATTTTGATAGAGGTTGATGGTAAAAAAATTTTTTATAGTGGTGATATAGGAAAGTTAAATACTCCAATACTTAAAGATCCAGAAATAATTGAAGGGGCAGATTTTGCAATAGTTGAAAGTACTTATGGAAGTTTGGATAAACATGAATCCAACGAGTTTTTTGACGATTTTCAAAAAATAATTGTAAACACACTTAAAAGGGGAGGTAAATGCTTAATACCATCAGCTACAGTTGGGAAAATGCAAGAAATTTTATATTTAATAAATGACATTTTTGAATCAAATGATTTTGATTATAAGGTTTATATAGATAGCCCTATGTCTTCTAAAATTGTAGAAATATATGAAAAATGTAAAGATGTGTATGATGAGGATGCTCAAAATAAATTAGATAGTGGAGATGATCCGCTTTATTTTAAAAATTTAGTTTATTCTACAACCATTGAGGATTCTATGAAAATACAAGAAAGCGAGGACCCTTATGTGGTTTTATCTGCTGGAGGTATGTGTGAAGGTGGAAGAATAATATATCATTTAAAGAGACAAATAGATAATTGTAGAAACTCAATAATATTAGTTGGAAGTCAAGCAAAAGGAACTTTAGGATGGAGACTTTCAAAAGGAAGTAAGCAAATAAATATTTTTAAAGATAAATTTGATGTTAAAGCAGAAGTTTATAATTTCCCAAGTTTATCTGGCCATGGAGACAGAAGCACCATTGTAGATTATGTAAATTCTATGATTTACAAACCACAAAAAATATTTTTAGTACATGGAGATAGAAAAAATCAGAGAGATTTAAAGGAATATTTAGATTGCAAAAACATAGAATACACGAAATTTTTGGGAAAATATGAATTATATTAGTATAAAAATTGATCTAATTAACAAAAAAGACATAAATTATTAAAAAAAAATCAATAAAATTTTGGTACACTCTCCATGTAATTTATTGAATTAAAGTATATGAGATTTCTTAGATCAATTTAAGAATTTATAGAAAGAAGGAATTAAGGTGATAAAAAGAAGAACGGTTACCGTTGATGGTAATGGTGCTGCGGCATATATTGCGTATGCATTTACTGAAGTTGCAGCTATATATCCTATTTCACCTTCAAGTGCTGTTGGTGAAAATATAGATGAAATGGCATCACAAAACAAAAAAAATATATTCGGAAGAGTTGTTGATATAGTTGAGATGCAATCGGAAGCTGGTGCTGCTGGTGCTGTACATGGTTTATTGCAAGGTGGTACTTTAACTACTACTTATACAGCTTCACAAGGTTTGTTATTAATGATTCCTAATATGTATAAGATAGCTGGTGAATTGTTGCCAGGTGTTTTTTATGTAACGGCTAGAGCTATAGCTTCACATGCTTTATCGATATTTGGTGATCATCAAGATGTTATGGCAACTAAGCAAACAGGTTTTGCTATGTTAGCACTTAATAGTGTTCAGGAAATAATGGATTTGGCTCCAATTGCTCACGCATCTGCGATAAAAGCTAGAATTCCTTTTTTAGTTTTTTATGATGGTTATAGAACTTCGCATGAGGTTCAAAAAGTTGAAGCTTTTGAATATGAAGATTTAAAGAACTTAATTGACTTTGATTCCTTGAAGGAATTTAAAAAAGGTGGATTAAATTCAGGTTCTCCTGTTACTAGGGGTACAGCACAAAATCCAGATATTTATTTTCAAACTAAAGAGGCAGCTAATAAATTTTATAACAGTTTACCAGAAGTTGTGCAAAGTTACATGGATAAAATTAATGAGTTTACTGGTAAAAACTATAAGTTGTTTAATTATTATGGAGATCCTAGTGCAGAAAGAATATTAGTTTGTATGGGTTCTTCTGCTGAGGCGGCTGAAGAAACTGTTGATTATTTGTGTTCAAAAGGTGAAAAAGTAGGTGTTCTTAAAGTTCATTTATATAGGCCTTTTAGTATTAAACACTTATTAAATGAGATACCTTCGAGTGTCAAAAAAATTGCAGTATTGGATAGAACTAAAGAACCAGGTTCTGAAGGAGAACCACTTTATAAAGATATTATGAGTGCATTTTACGGAACTGATAATCAACCTATTATAGTTGGTGGAAGATATGGTTTAGCCTCCAAAGAAGTTACTCCTACGCATTTAGCTTCAGTTTTTGAATTATTGAAATCTGACAAACCTAAAAATGGTTTTACTGTTGGTATAGTGGATGATGTAACTAATACAAGTATAGATTTAGTTGATGAAGTTGAAATTCAAGATTCGTCGTTAATTTCTTGTAAGTTCTGGGGATTGGGTTCCGATGGAACAGTTGGAGCTAACAAGATGGCCATAAAAATTATAGGAGATAATACAAACAAGCACGTTCAAGCTTATTTTGAGTATGATTCAAAAAAATCTGGTGGAATAACTATTTCTCATTTGAGATTTGGAGATAATAGAATTAGAGCTACTTATGGAATTGTTAAAGCAGACTTTGTTGCGTGTCACAATCAAGCTTATATGAGTAAGTATGATTCTATAGTTTCTGGAATTAAAAATGGTGGAATATTTTTGTTGAATACGTTGTGGACTTTAGAAGAGTTGGATAAAAAACTTCCTGCAGATGTTAAAAAAATAATTGCTGAAAATAATATTAAATTTTATACTATTAATGCTGTTAAGATTGCTAGAGATTTAGGTCTTGGTGGAAGAATTAATATGATAATGCAATCAGCATTTTTTAAACTTGCAAACATAATACCAGTTGAAGATGCCATTAAATATTTGAAGCAGTCAGCAGAAAAAGCTTATGGTAAAAAAGGTGAGAAAATCGTTAAGATGAATTTTGATGCTATAGATTTAGGCATTCAAGGTTTAGTTGAGATTGATGTTCCAGACAGTTGGAAAGATTCTGTTGATGATGGGGTTAAACATGAAGTATCTTCAATTGGTAACAAGAGTACTGAATATGTTAAAAACATTCTCGAACCTATTAATTCTTTAAAAGGTAATGAATTACCAGTAAGTGTTTTCAAAGGAAGAGAAGATGGTTCTGTTGAACATGGAACTGCTAAGTTTGAAAAAAGAGGTATAGCTGTTACTGTTCCTAAGTGGAATCCGGAAACTTGTATTCAATGTAATATGTGTGCTTTTGTGTGTCCTCATGCTGTAATAAGACCATTTTTGCTCACGGATCAAGAACTTAAAAATGCGCCGGAAGGTTATTTATCAGCTCCTGCAAAAGGGATAAAGGGTGATCAAAAATATCATTTTTCAATGCAAGTTTCAATAGAGGATTGTACTGGTTGTACGAACTGTGTTGATGTTTGTCCATCTAAGCCAAAATCGTTGGAGATGGTTTCAACTGAAGGTGAACGTGACAGCAAGAAACAGGAACACTATGATTATTCTTTTGACGATTCGAAAGTTTCTATTAAAGAAGATCCGCTACCACTAACAACAGTAAAGGCAAGTCAATTTAGAACACCTCTAATGGAATTCAGTGGCGCTTGTGCAGGATGTGGAGAAACTCCATATGCTAAGCTTGTTACTCAATTGTTTGGTCCAAGAATGGTTGTAGCTAATGCTACGGGATGTTCTTCTATTTGGGGAGGATCCATGCCAGCTATGCCTTATACTAAAAATCATGAGGGAAGGGGACCAGCTTGGGCAAATTCGTTATTTGAAGATGCAGCTGAATTTGGATATGGTTTGTATTTGTCAGGAAGAAATAGAAGAGATAATAATTTAAATATAGCTAAAAAATTATTGGAAAGTGGAAATACTGTTTCTTCTGAATTAAAAGATTTATTGGATAAATGGGTAGATAATTTTAATAATGGCGATGAGACTTTGAAACTTTATAGAAAAATTGTTCCGATGTTGGAAAAAGAACAAGGAAATGATTTGGTTAAAGAGTTGTTAGAAAATAAAGAGTATTTAGTTAAAACTTCAAACTGGGTGTTTGGAGGAGATGGATGGGCTTATGATATTGGATTTGGTGGATTGGATCATGTTATTGCTCAAAATCAAGATATAAATATATTGATTTTTGATACAGAAATATATTCAAACACTGGTGGTCAATCATCAAAGTCAACTCCTTTTGGAGCTATAGCTAAGTTTGCTGCTCAAGGTAAGAGGGTGAACAAAAAGAATTTAGCTGCTATGGCTATGAGCTATGGTTATGTTTATGTTGCACAAATTTCTCTTAGTGCAGATTTTAATCAAGCATTAAAGGCAATAAGAGAAGCTGAAGCTTATCCTGGTCCATCGATGATAATTGCTTATAGTCAATGTATTAGTCATGGAATTTTGGCAGGGATGGGTACTGCACAAAAGCAAACTAAGAAAGCTATTGAAGCTGGTTATTGGAGTTTGTTTAGATATAATCCACAACTTAAAGATGAAGGAAAGAATCCTTTTGTGTTAGATTCTAAAGAGCCTACTCAAGATTTTAAAGAGTACATTAAGAGTGAGATAAGATTTAATGCGTTGTCAAAAGTTGTTCCAGAGCAAATGGAAGAAATTTTAGATCAAGCAGAAAAATTTGCTCAAGACAAGAATAAGCAGTATAGAAATCTTGCAGGATTAGATTAATTAAATTTTGATGTGAGTTATTGTTTTAGCTCACATCTGTTTTTTTATAAGGAAGGAGGATGGGTGTTGTGATTAAAAATTTTGTTTGTGTTATTTTATTGTTTTGTTTAATGAGTTCGTGTTCTTATAAAAATAAAGAAACTGAATTTAAAGATGGAGATAAGAAATTGGTTTTGGCAAAAGAAGATGAAGTTTTAAATAAAGTTTTGAGTATGAGTCTAGATGAAAAAATTGGTCAACTATTTATTGTTGGAATTGATGGAAATGAAAAATTGAGTGAGCAAGATAAAATTTTTATAAAAGATGTTAAGGTTGGTGGGATAATATTTTTTAGGAAAAATATTTCGAGTGTTCCTCAAACTGTTGGATTAATAAATGAAATTAAAAATTTAAATGAGATTAGTGGAAATGTGCCATTGTTTTTATCGTTGGATCAAGAAGGCGGAATTGTTACGCGTCTTCCTGAAGATGTAGTTAAATTTAAATCAGCTCGTGAAATTGGAAATATAAATGATGAAAATTATGCGTATTTGCATTTTAGATTAATGGGAGAAGTTATTAGAAATTTGGGATTTAATATGAATTTTGCGCCAGTCTTAGATGTTTATACAAATAAAAATAATAGGGTTATTGGTTCACGGTCATTTTCTTCTGACAAAGAAATTGTTTCTAAAATGGCAAATGCAACTTTAAAAGCGTTTAATGATGAAAAAATTATTTCTGTTGGAAAGCATTATCCAGGTCATGGCGACACAAATGAAGATTCTCATTACGAACTTCCTGTTTTATCGCACGATTATAACAGAATTAATGAAATTGAATTATATCCTTTTAAGAATCTTATACAAAATAATATACCAGCTTTGTTGGTTTCGCATTTAATGTATGAAAATATTGATTCAGAAAATATTGCGACTACTTCAGAAATTTTTTTGCAGAATATTTTGAGGGATGGTTTGAAATTTAGAGGTATAGTTATAACAGATGACATGATAATGAAGGGATTAACAAATAAATATACGATTGATGAAGCTTCGTTGAAAGCTATAAAATCAGGAGTTGATGTGATTTTAATTAGTTCGGGGTTCGATGATATAATTTCTTCTTTTAACAAAATTAAAAATGGTGTTTTAAATGGTGAAATTTCAGAATTTGAATTGGATAAAAAAGTTTATAATATTTTACGAATTAAAAAGTTATATGAAGTAAATAATAATCCTGTAGAAAATTTTGATATTATCGAAATTAATTCTAAAATTAAAAAAGTTTTAAATAAAAATTAATTAAGTATACGATATGTTTACATAAAGTTTAAATTGTGTTATAATTTCCTTGCAAGTAATGTTTTTAAAAGAGGTGAGTTAAATGGCAATTAAAAGAGAATGGACAGAATTAGAAAAACAAAGTCTTTTAAAACACATTTTGGAGTGCAAAAAAAAGGGTATAACAATTAAGAAAGCTGCACAAAAATTTTCCGAAAAATATCCTTATATAACTCCAGGGCAAGCTAGGGTTTATTACTACAAATTAATAAATGAAACAGAAAATTTTAGAAAAAAATATCCGCAAAAAGTTTGGACTCATGAAGATAATGAGACTTTGTTTAATTTTATAGCAACTAATAAGGATAAAAAGAAAATGGAAATATTCGATCTTCTATCAGAAAAGTTGGATAGACATCCTAAGGCTATAGCTTCTCATTACTATTCTGTGAAGAGTGACTCTTTAAAATTTAGTTCAAACTATTATTTTAATTTGCTTAGTGGTTTCGGTAGTCAAAATTTTACTAATTTATTTGCAAAGATTAGTAAGATTCAAGAAGTTTACGAAAAAGCTGTTGAGATTGAGTCAATACTTCGTAAGGAAAAAGTTATTGCTGAGCTCAACAAAGAACTTGAAGAGGCCAGGGTGAAAATCGAAATGCTTGAACAGAAAATAATGGCTTCATAGATTGTATAGAATAATTTTGGAACTTCTAGGTAGATTCTCTTCTCTAGAAGTTTTAAATTTGGCAAAAATGTTAATTGACTAATAAAGTTATATATAATAAAATTTAGAGTGATGACAAATTAAGTTTAGTTATTTAAAAGATTTAAATGTGGAGATGTGAAATTATGAAAAAAATAGATATTTGCGAATGCAATTTTGTTTTAGGTACGGATAAAGTTAAAGAAGAATTTGAAAAATCTAGTGATTATGAAGTTGAGGTTCAAGGATGTTTGGGTTATTGCGGTGAGTGTTGCGAAACTCCATTTGTTTTGTTAGATGGAGAATTCGTTTCAGCTGACTCTGCAGAAACTTTAATTACTGAAATAAAAAAATAACATATTTAATGTTTATTTTGGAAATCATAATAAATAATCCGATTTTTGAGAATGGAGGTGTAATCCTTTTTTAAGGAGTTATTTATGATGCATGATGAAAATGAAAAAGATGTTTTAAATGAAAATGATGATTTGCAAGAGCAGGGTTACGATGATGATTATACAGGAGATGAAATTGAAGAACCTGTTTTCGTAGAGTTCGAAGATGAAAATCATAACGTAATAAAATGTGAAATAATTGATGGGTTTGAGTATAAAGGGAAAAATTATTGCGTTGTTCACAATAAAGAAGATGAATCTTCATATGTTTTTAGGTTGACTGATGATGATGAGTTGGTTGTCCCTGAAGAAAAAGAGTTCGAGGAAGTTGCGGCGTATTACGATAGTATTGAAGAATAAAAATTATTTTAAATTGGTGTCCTTTTGAAGTTTAAGGGGCACTTTTGTTTTATATGTTTAGGGAGGCTTGAATTTGAAGTTTGCAATTTTTGATGTGGATTTAACCATAACTCGAAAGGATACATTGATTGAGTTCTACAGATTTTTGTGTTCTTATGACAAAAGGTTTTTAATGTATGCGAGCAAAGCTATTGGCTCTGGATTAATGTATGTTTTGAAATTTTATGATGAGAAAAAATCTAAAGAGTTATTTCTGTCTTTTTTAAATGGATTATCTGTAGAAGCTGTTTGTGAATTGTCAAAAATTTATTACGAAAAGCGAATTATGAAAGATTTGATTTATGGAGATGCGATTGATGAAATTAACAAACGCAAAAGTGAAGGGTACAAGGTAATTTTGATTTCGGCATCGCCAGAATTTTATTTGAATAATTTCAACAAGTTAGATTCTGTTGATTGTGTTTTGGGAACTCGTTATGAAATTGAAGATGGTGTTTATACTGGAAAAATAATTGGGAACAACAATAAGGGCACAGAAAAAGTTTATAGATTTTATGAGTATTTATATAAAAATGGAATTAGAAATTATGATTTGAAAAATTCTTGCATGTACTCTGATTCGTTGAATGATATGCCTTTGTTTAATTTGGTTGGTAAAAAATTTTTAATTAATAGTAAGAAAAGTGTGGAAAATATTTTGAATTTAAAATGGAATTAGTGTTATGAATTTGGTTGGTAAAAAATTTTTAGTGAATGATGAGATTTTAGGCTCTGATTGTTTCAAAAAAATTTATAGGTTTAAAGTGAGAAATGTTTATGAAGTTATAAGAATTTGTAATGGAGAAATTTTGTTTTGGAATGACCATTTTGTTCGTTTGAAAAATTCTGTTTTTAAATTAACTGGGAAAAATATTGATTTAAATGATATTGAATTTAAAATTGAAAATATTATAAATGAAAATGAAATAGTAAATGGAAATGTGAAAATTGAAATTTTGTTTGATGACTCTGATGATTTCGATTTGTACATTTATCCAATTAAATTTTATTATCCTGATGAAAATATCGGCGTTGATGTGATAACTTACAATATTGAAAGAAATAATCCGAGTGTTAAGACGTACGATATTTTTTTTAAGGAAACTGTGAATCGTATTATCGAAGAAAATAATGTTTACGAAATTTTAATGGTAAATAAAAATGGTTACATAACTGAAGGAAGTAGGACGAATGTTTATTTTGTTAAAGGAAAATATTTTTTTACGGCATCGGAAGATTTAGTTTTAAGTGGGGTAACTCGCAAACGTGTGAATGAAATAATAAAAGATTTTGGTTTTAGTTTGATTGAAGAAAGTATACATTTGGATAATATATTTAATTTTGATTGTTGTTTTTTGACAAGCACTTCATCGAATGTTTTGACCGTAAAAAAAATAAATGGAATGAGCGTAAATTTAAATAATGTGAATGTTAAGAAAGTACAACAGTTTTTTCGTAAATATTTTCAAAATTGAAAATTGTAATAATATTATAGGCTATTTGAGAAATAATAAAATCAAATAGTCTTTATTTTTGTTTATGTAAAAATTTTTAAAGGAGAAGTAAATTTCAAATGTTAGATACAAAACTTTTGATATTTAAAATAGGAAAAGGTAAGTATGCTTTTGACACTACTTATGTTGATAGAATTATAAAATTTGAAAATTTAACTTACGTGCCTTCAACGCAAAAAACTTTAGTTGGACTTTACAATCATGAAGGCAATGTTATTAAAATATATAGTTTAGCTAAAAGAATAGGCGTAGAGAGTGGGCTTGAAAATTCACATAAAAAAATAATAATTGTGAAAAATAATGATGTGTTGGTAGGAATTGTTGTAGATGAAGTTCTTGAAGTTTTTAATTACAACAAAGAAAATTCTGAAGATAGTTCTAATTTTACAAAAAACTCTGACAGTAACTCAGAAGGGTTAGATTTTAGATACGTGAAAGATATGGTTTTGATTAATGACGAAATTATAATTTATCTTTCGGTAGCTAAAATAGTTAAAATTGAATTAGAGGAGAGTAAGGCGTAACAATTATGAACATTATTAATATAGGAATCGGGGAGTTAGTTGTAAATAAAGCTCCTTTTATTTTGGAAACTAGAGGATTAGGGTCATGTGTCGGAGTAACGTTTTATGACAAAAAAAATAAAATTGGTGCACTTGCGCACATAATGTTACCAAATGTTTCTTGTAATGTTGAAGATTTAGAGAGTGACAATGGAAGATTTCGTTATGCAGAATATGCGTTGCCTTATATGTTAAACAAAATGTTGGCCATGGGCGGAAATAAAAATGACATTGTTGCAAAAATTGTTGGTGGCGCATCAATGTTCAAAAGAAAATCTGGAAATTTAAATATCGGCGAACAAAATGTTTTTGCAGTTAAAAAATTTCTTAAAGAAAATTCAATAAAATTGCAAGCAGAAGAAGTTGGTGGAGATATTGGAAGAACAATATTTTTTAATCTCAATGATGGAAGCATAATTATGAAAATTTATGGGAAGGTAAAGCAGGAAATTGAATTGTAGAAATGATGCAGACATAGACAAAACAAAAATTATAATCCTTGATGAATCTCCTCTTATGAAAAAATTAGTTTACGATGAGTTTTTAGATGATATGGAGATAGATATAGTAGGAATATTTAGAGATTATAAGAGTATGAAATGTTTTTTGTCTAATTTAAAATATATGGTTGATTGCGTTGTTGTTAATTTAAAATATGTTCGAGATGACATTTTAAATATTTTGTTAGATTTAAAATGTTATGGCTTCAACATTTTGTTTGTAACTAATATTGAATCACAAAAAATTTCTTCAATGAAACAAGTTTTGGATTTTAAAAATATAAAGTTTATAGATTATTTAGGCAAACTAACTTTAAGCGAAATATCTCAAATTAAAGATTCCATAATTAAAGAAGTTCACACAATAAAAAATAACAGAATAAAACAAAATATTTCTAATTTAGAAAAGGCAATTGTAATTGCTTCTTCCACTGGTGGTCCCAAAATAATTGAACGCATATTTAGTAGATTCAAAATGAATTTAGATATTCCAATTTTTATAGTTCAACACATGCCTGACGGGTGTACAAAACAATTTGCAGATAGATTAAGCCAAATTTGCAATTTTCAATTTCATGAAGGAAGAGATGGTGAACTAATAAAACCAAATATTATTTACATAGCTCCAAGTGGTTTTCATATGGAAATACATTCTAGTAAACGTATATTTCTTAACAAAAATGATTTTGTGAATAATGTTAGGCCATCAGCAGATTTATTATTTTGTTCAGCTTCTAAATTATATAGAGAGGGACTTTTGGGAATAGTTTTAACAGGAATGGGAAAAGACGCATCTTTTGGTGTGGAATGCGTAAAAAAAAGAGGCGGAACCACAATATCTCAAAATGAAAATAGCTGTGAAGTTTTTGGAATGCCAAAAGCGGCAATAGAAACTGGTAATATAGATAAAGTTTTATCAGTTAACGATATAGTAGTTGAAATTTTAAAGCACTCAGGTAAAATTTGATAGTGCCTGGAGAAAGGTATTTTGTAATGATAGAAATAGATTACATAGAGCTTTGTAATTACGTACAAAGGGAATTTAAAATTAACTTGAACGCCTATAAAGAATTGCAAATGCGTAGAAGAATTGAATCGTTTGTGTCAAAGACAAATGCAAAAACAACTTTTGAATTTATAAAAATGTGCACTTTTGATGACAACTTAAGAGAACAATTTTTAGATTTAATAACAATAAACGTAACAGAATTTTTCAGAAATCCAGACACTTTTATGCAGTTGAAAGAAATTTTTAGAAAACACATACCTAAAAGAGATTGCTATACAATTTGGAGTAGTGCTTGTTCAAATGGATCAGAGTCATATTCTGTAGCAATGATTTTAGAAAATATGTCCATAACAAATTATAAAATTTTAGCTACAGATATTGATAGAAATGTATTAAATTACGCGAAAAATGGAATTTATAAAGATGATGAGATTTTAGGAGTTCCAGATTATTATTTATTGAAATATTTTAACAAAGTTGGTGATAAATATAAAATCCATGACTCTATAAAAAATAAGATTACATTTTCAAGACATGATTTGCTTTTAGAAAATTTTCCTGAATCATTAGATTTAATTCTTTGTAGAAATGTTGTTATATATTTCAAAAAAGAAGAGAAAATTAAAATATATAATAAATTTTTCAATTCACTTAATGATAATGGAATTGTATTTATAGGAGCTACTGAGAATATTTACGATTATAAACAAATTGGATTTAAAAAATTAGGAACGTTTTTTTATCAAAAGGTGGTGAAATAATTTGGATATTTCACAATATCTCTCCATGTTTTTAGAAGAATCATTAGATAATCTTACAAAATTAAATGATAATTTATTGGAGCTGGAACAAAATCCTGAAGATTTGGAAGTTGTAAATGCTATTTTTAGAGTTAGTCATACTATAAAGGGAATGTCAGCTACCATGGGTTATATGAAAATGTCAGAGTTAACTCACAAGATGGAGGATGTTTTATCTAAATTTAGAGATGGAACTTTAAAAGTAAATAGAGATGTTATAACAATTCTTTTTAAATGTTTGGATACTTTGGAATTAATGGTGAACAATATAAGTGATGGACATAATGATGATATGGACATTAGTCAAGTCATGGAACTATTGGTTTCAGTAGCAGATCCCAAAAAAGAAAGTGAATTAACTGAAACTAGTAAAAAAGAAATTACCATAGAAGAGAAATTGATGTTGGAAGAACATCATATTAACTTGATAAATATAGAAGGAAAAGTTTATTCAGTTTATGAGATAAAGATTATTTTAGCAGAAACTGTTCTTTTAAAAACAGCTAGAGTATTTATATTCTTTAGGGAAATTGAAAAGTATGGTGAAATAATACACACTCTTCCTTCTATACAAAATATTGAAAGTGAAAATTTTGATTTTGAGGTGGATATAGTTTATATAACTATGTTATCTCAAGAAAAATTAAAGTTAATTATAAAAAATATTTCTGAAATACAAAAAGTTGCTATAAAGAAAATAAATTCAGAAAATATTAAGCAAGCTTATGGTGAGGAAGTATTTATAAATTTAGAAGAGGCAAAAGAAAATATAAAAAATCAATTGAAGGAAGAAAGTGATCAAGATAATTCTAAAGATGATGAGAAACCAAAAAATAA
The DNA here is from genome assembly GCA_937890765.1 of uncultured Candidatus Neoarthromitus sp. Taxonomy (GTDB): domain Bacteria; phylum Bacillota; class Clostridia; order Clostridiales; family Clostridiaceae; genus Dwaynesavagella. The sequence continues at coordinate 56,767 of CALADQ010000019.1, read as the reverse complement.
CAATGATGTTAATTCTAAAAATATAAATAAAGTTCAAATAAATGCAAATAATAAACAAGTACCTAAAGAATCTATATCATATTCAAAAAAGAAAAATATTTCTCATAAAAAAGGAGCACAGTCAGTTAGAGTAGATTTAGAGAGGTTAGATATGTTTATGAATATGGTATCTGAGCTTGTGATTCATAGAACTAGGTTGGAACAAATAAGCAATACATATAATTTGCCTGAGTTGAATGAAACTTTAGAGCAAATTGCAAGATCTACTTCTGAATTGCAGGATTTGGTTATGAAAATTAGAATGTTACCGTTAGAAGTTGTATTCAGTAGATTTCCAAGAATGATAAGAGATTTGTCTCTCGAATTGAATAAAGATATTCAATTTTTAATTGAAGGTGCCAACACTGAATTAGATAGAACTGTTATTGACGAAATAGGAGAACCTCTTATACATTTATTGAGAAATGCTGTAGATCACGGAATAGAAACTAAAGAAGAAAGGTTAGCTAGTGGTAAAAATCCTACGGGAAAAATAACTCTTTATTCTTATCAAGAAGGTACGAAAGCAGTAATCAAAATAAAGGACGATGGAAAAGGAATAAGTGTTGACAAGATTAAAGAAAAAGCTGAAAAAATATCAATAAATACTGATGGGATGTCGGATTCAGATATAAAAAATTTGATTTTTTTAGAAGGCTTTAGTACTAAAGAAAAAGTAACTGATGTTTCTGGAAGAGGTGTTGGTATGGATGTTGTAAAAACAAAAATATCATCTCTTGGAGGAACGATAGATTTAGTTAGTGAGTTTGGTAAAGGGTCTACATTTATTATAAAATTACCACTTACTCTCCAAATAATAAAAGCCCTTTTAGTCAAAGTTAATGGAGAAACAATGGCTATATCAGTAGGATTTATTGATAGTGTTATAAATTGGAAAGAAGATATTATTAAGAAAAGTAATAATAAGGAGGTAATATCTTATAGAGATGAAATAATTCCATTGATAAGAATGTCTGAGAAATTTAATTTAGATTCCTATGAAAATCAGGATAATATTAACAATAATTATATAATAGTTGCTAAAGTTGGAGAAAAAGTAGCTGCTCTTTTAGTTGATGATTTGTTAGGTCAACAAGAAATTGTGATAAAAGGATTAGGAAAAAGTTTACAAGATTTAAAAGAATATATAGGAGCGACAATATTAGGAGATGGTCTTGTTACACTCATAGTTGATGTTGCTACAATTATATCTTAAATAAAGCGTGGGAGGATGTGCTTATGCTTGAGTATTCTTTAGAGCAATTAGATATTATAAAAGAAGTATTTAATATAGCTTTAGGAAATTCGGCCACTTCTTTATCTGAATTACTCAATGCCAAAATCAAAATGTCTGTGCCAAATGTTAATATTGAACCTATAAGTAATTTTATGAGTAACATTAAAGATACAGAAGTTATAGGTAAAATATTGATAATTAAAGGCCAGATAGAGGGAAGTATATTAATGCTTTTTGATATTGATACAGCTAGGAGAATGGTTAGAGATGTTGATGGTGATAATTCATTACCACAAGATGAATTAGAAGATATAAGGGTTTCATTTATTGAAGAAGTATGCAATATTGTAGGATCAACTTATATCAGAACTATAGCCAATTTTTTGAATATTGAAGTTGAGGTAGAGAGCAGTAGTTTATTGTACGATAGTCTTACAGCTATATTATCTTATACATTTATGGAGGAAGAACAATTTTATGATGAAATAGTTAATATTCAAACAGATTTTAAATATAGATTAGATTCTGGAGTTATGAATGTTTATTTTTATTTTGTTCCTAGGAAAGGAAATATGAGTAAAATATTAAATGGAAAAAGTGAATTTTAGGAGGAATTGTAATGAGTAGGATTTTAATAGTAGATGATGCGGCTTTTATGAGAATGATGCTTAAGGATATATTAGAAAAAAATGGTTATAAAGTTGTTGGAGAAGCAAGTAATGGTATTAAGGCTGTTGAACTTTATAAAAAAGATAAACCAGATATAGTTACTATGGATATAACTATGCCAGAGATGGATGGTATAGAAGCTTTGAAGGAAATTATGTCGTTTGACCCTAAAGCTAACATTATAATGTGTAGTGCTATGGGACAACAAGGAATGGTCATGGATGCTATAAAATCTGGAGCTAAGGATTTTATTGTTAAACCTTTCCAAGCAGAGAGAGTAATTGAGTCAGTTAAAAAAGTTTTAGGTTAAAATTATATATGCAGTTAGTTATATTTAAAATTAAAGAAGAATTCTTTGGAGTACCAGCCTCAAAAGTTTTAAGCATAAATGACATGATGAGTATAACTAAGGTTCCCAATGCTCCAAAGCATATAAAAGGATTAATAAATCTTAGAGGAATAATTATTTCTTTGCTTGATATATCTATACTTTTAAATTTATCTAGTAGTCTCGAAGAACCAGACTATAAACATAGTAGCATAATAATTTTAGATGTTGAATTTGAAGAAATAGGTATCATTGTAGATAAAGTTGATGAGGTTTTAGATATATATCCAAGCTCTATAAAAAAGTCTATAGATAATAAACTACCTTTTGTTAAGGGGGTTTTAGAGTTAAATCAAAAGTTGATTACAATTATAGATATAAATAAATTTGTATCAGTTGGTTAAGTGGGGTGAATTTGGTTTGGCTGGAAATGTTTTGAGTCAAGAAGAAATAGATAAACTTTTGAAATCTATAGAATCAGGAAATACTTCTGATCATAGTAAATCTTCAAAAATGAAAAATATTAAACGTTATGATTTCAAAAGACCCAAGAAATTTACAAAAGAGCATATGAAATCTTTGAGTGTTATACATGATAATTTCACAAAATATGCTTCCAGTTATTTTTTTACTATTTTTGGTGCTCAAGTTAAAGTTGAAATAATGTCTACTGAACAAATTACTTTTCATGAATTTGTTTCTTCTATGCCTAATCCAACCACTATAATTTGTTTTGAAATGAAACCTCTTATTGGAAATATTTATATGAGCTTGGAATCTTCAATGTCTGTTTTATTATTGAATTCACTTTTGGGATCTAATGATAGACAAAATTTAGGCATGGTTAGAGAATTTAGTGATATCGATAAGAAAATTTTAACTCAAGTATCGAATGAAATATTAAATATTATACGTATTTCATGGGAAGATTCTATAAAAGTAGAGCCTAAATTTATTAATTTAGAAACTAATCCTTCTACTATACAATCATTAGGACCTAACGAACCTATATTATTTATAACCTTCAAAATAGACATAGATGGCAATAATTATTTTATGAACATTTGTTTACCATATATATCTATAGAAAAAATAGGTGATAAATTAAATAAGGATTATATGGTTAAAACTAGTACTCCTGCAGAAATGGAAGCTGTAAAAAGATTAATAAGGAAAGAATTGAATAGTGTTAAGATAGAATTGGAAGCGATTTTAGATAAAAAAATGATTGATGTTCAAGATTTTTTATCTCTTCAAAAAAATGATATTTTAATTTTGAATAAAAAATGTAATAGTCCTGTTGAAATATATATAGAACAAAAATTAATTTTTAATGGGGTTTTAGGATTAGTTGGTGAGAATAGGGGAGTAAAAATTTTGGATATTTATTATAGTGAGGAGGTTATGAATAATGGAGAACGACAATCAGAATTTTGATAATGAAAGTGAAGTAATTGAAAGAAATTCCAGAAAAATTGATTACTTTACTAGTGAAGAGAAAGACTTATTAGGAGAAATTGGAAATATATGTATGGGAAATGCTTCTACTAGTTTTTCTAAATTGTTGCAGAAGCCAGTTACCATAACTACTCCAAGTGTTGAAATATCAACAATACAGGACATAACTAATGACTTTAAACAACCTCATATAGCTCTTAAAGTTAGATTTCTTAGTGGTATTGACGGTGATAATATTTTGGTAATGAGTATAAAGGATGCAATTATAATTGCTGATATTATGATGGGTGGAGATGGAAAAAATGTCGAAGAAAGAGATACGTTAAATGAAATAGAAAGTAGTGCTGTTTCAGAGGCGATGAATCAGATGATAGCTTCTTCTGCAACTTCCATGTCGACTATGTTTCAAAAAATAATAGATATTTCTACTCCTGAGACTATAATAAGTTATGATTATAACGGTAATGATAAGCTTTTCTCAGGGTATGACAATGAAGAGTTGTTAGTTAAGATTAAATTTCAAATGAGTGTTGGAGAACTAATTAACAGTAAAATAGTTCAGATACTTACAATTGATGCTGGAAAAAATATAGTAAATACTATGCTTAATGATCAAAATGGTTTTAGGGAAGGTTCTAAAGATCAAAAGTATGATGATGAAAGTTTAGACAATCAAAATTTGAAGTCATTTGATGTTGATAAAGAACCACAAAATAATTTATCTCCTAAGAAAAATTATAATGTAAGTGAGGCTGTTTTAATGCCACTTAATCAAGGTTCAAGTCCTAAAGGTTCTAACAATATAGATTTAATTTTGGATGTTCCGTTGGAAATATCGGTTGTGCTTGGGCGTACGAAAAAGAATGTAGGAGATATATTGAATCTTGGAACTGGTTCTCTTTTGGAATTGGAGAAATTGGCAGAGGAACCTGTTGATATTTTAGTAAATGGAAAGCAAATTGCAACTGGAGAGGTTGTTGTTGTTAATGAAAATTTTGGCGTGAGGATAACAGCTATATTAAGTAATGCGGAACGAGTTAAAAACTTGAATTTGTAAATGTTGGTTTTTAACTTTTTTTGTACTAAAAATTGTTTTTTATTCGATTGGAGGCATGTTTGTTGAAAAAAGAAGTTAATAGTTTATTGGTTAATGAGATTGAATTGTTCAACACCTTGCAAAATTATTTAGAGGAACAAAGAGAGTGTATAAAAAATAATAAGTTATTTGAGTTGGATAGTGTTGGTGTTAAAATAAATAGTGTTTGTAAAAATATTGCGGAATCAACAATGAAATTAAAGACAACTCTTGGAAAGCAAACAATTAAAGATTTTATAACAGAAAACAAAGAAGATAGAGAGCTTTATGAAAATTATTTGTTTTTGGTTTCTCAAATTGAAAAATTGTCTTTAATCAAAAATGATAATCAATTTCTTATTAAAAAATCTTTGAGTTTTACAAATAAATTGTTAGCATCAATAAAAAATAATGCAAGTGAATGCAATGTTTATACGCGAAAGTCAAGTTATTGAATTTTTATTGAAGGAAGGTAGTTATTTATGGCAGGATTGTTTAATACTTTGAATATTTCTAAGCGTGGAATAAATGTTATGCAAGCTGGGCTTAATGTTACTTCTCATAATATAAGTAATGCTTCACGGTCTGATTATACAAGACAGCGTTTGAGAGTTCAGTCTTCAACTCCTCTCACAAATGTTGGAAGTGCTGGACAAATAGGAACAGGCGCACAGGTTGAAATGATAGAACGAGTTAGAGATACTTTTTTAGATTATCAAATTAGAAGTGAAAATTCTGCCTTAGCTGATGTTAATGTTCGTCAAAATGTTTTATCAGAAATAGAAAAGCTTGTTAATGAAAGTAGTGATGTTGGGCTTAGTAAATTGTTTGATAAATTTTTTGATGGATGGCAGGAGCTTTCTAAAAATCCATCAGATTTTAATGCTCGTACTGTTGTTTTGCAAGAAGCTGCAAATTTGAGCGATGAATTCAACAGAATTTACAAAGATTTGCAAGACTCCAAACAAGATTTAAATGAAACAATTAAAAATTCTGTTGTTGAAGTTAATTCGATTTTAGATGAAATAACTAGCTTGAATAAAAAAATTCAAGAAGTTTCTCTGATGGGCAATGAGCCAAATGATTTTTTAGATAAAAGAGATGCTTTACTCGATCAACTTAGTGGGAAGTTAGGTATTAAAGTTGATTTTAAAAATAATAATGGAATTGACGTTTCTTCAAAAGATATTAAACTTGGAAATCTTGTGAGTCTTAAAGATTATGATAAAGATTTGAGGCTTACTTATGTTGATTCTATTGATGTACCACCTAATGGAAATTTTCCTAAGAATGTTAAAATAATTTATTACAAAAATAACAATTCAAGCGATCCAAATAACAAAGTTGAATTAACTATAAATGGAATGACAAAAGAAGGAGTTGAAGCGCTCCAAAAAAATAGAGTTATTTTATCAAATAAAGAGGGTTTAGCAGTTGGTTCTGATGGAAACCCAATAAAAGCAAGTCAATTAAACAATTCCGAATTTTCATCTTTGAATTTTAGCACCGGTGAACTCGGTGGTCTTCAAAAATCTCACACAGAAATAGATTCCTTCACAAATCAACTTAATCAACTTGCTAAGGCGTTAGTGTTTTCTGTTAACGCTGTACACAGTGGACAAAAATCTGCGACTGGAACTGGGGCAGCAGCAAACCAACATGATAGTTTGCCTTTTTTTGTGAATTCTTCAATTGCGACATATGGCAACGATGGAAATTTAAATAATTCTGCAGATGTTGCGAACGCAGAAGCTGAAATTACTGCTGGAAATATATCCATAAATAAAGAATTGTTAAATCAACCTCTTAAACTTAAAGTTAGGGAGCATGACAATATGTTTCCTGATGGAATTCAAAATAATATTGATGGACAAGGTAATGGGGATAGAGCTTTGGCAATTGCATCTTTAAGAGAAAAATTGTTTAATGTTTCTGATATTGGGAAAACTATTAACAGCAGAGAAGATTTTTTTAATGTAGCAAAAGGTGGAAATGAATTTAAAAATAATGGATTGGAAATAGTAAATTCGAACAAAGGAATAAAAATTGAAGCTCAATACAAAAATATTGTTACAACTGTTGGGATTAGGTCGCAAGAAACTGGAAGAGAGGCAGATAATTTAGAAAATGTAGTTTATAACCTAGAAATTTCTAGGATGAGTACATCAGGTGTTTCTTTAGATGAAGAAATGAGCAATTTAATAACCTTTCAACATGCTTACAATGCAAGTGCAAGAGTAATTTCAACTGTTGATAAATTGTTAGATGTAATTATAAATGGACTTATGAGCTAATGATGTGATAATGAGAGGGGGAATTAAAATTGAGAATTACAAATGGAATGACTCACAAAAATTTTAACCACAATCTTAATAAGAGTCTTGAACGTATGGCGAAAATTGATGAACAATTAAACACTGGAAAGTTAATAAATAGAGTTTCGGATGATCCAGCTAAGGCTGCCAAAATAATGCGATTAAAAAATGATATAGCTAAAAATGCTCAGTACAATAAAAATATTGTCGATGCTACAAATCATTTAGATGTAACTGATCAATCTTTAGAGCAAGCTAGTGATGGTTTGCAAAGAATAAGAGAACTTTTAGTAAATGCAGGTAATGCAACTTATGGACCTGAAGAAAGAGTTGCGTTTAAACAGGAAATTTCTCAAGTTATAAGTAAATTTGGAGATGTCATGAACGTAACTTTTGATGGAAAATATGTTTTTGGTGGTGAAAGGATTGATCAAAAACCAATAAATAATTCTGTCGACCCCAAAAATGGAAATATTTTATTGGAATATGGTGGGAAAAATGGGCAACCAATAACTCAGGAAGAATTGAAACAAATGGAAAAGCATTTGAAAATGGAAATTTCTAACGGTGTTAAAACAGATTATGGAGTTAATGCAAGGCAAATTATAGAATTTGAAGATAAACAAGGAAACAAACAAGATTTAACTGAAGTATTTAAAGAGATTCTGGAAAACTTAGATTCTGATGATAAAGATAAACAACTGGAATTAACTACAAGTAATTTAGAAAAAATTGATTCTGCACTTAACAATATAATTTCTCTTAGAGGAGAAGTTGGTGCGAAACAAAACAGAATGGAGGATGCTTTAAAAAGAAATGATGAAGAAAAATTTAACATAAAAGAAATTTTATCGAGTATTGAAGATGTTGATTTTGCAGAAAAAACTATTGATTATGTTACGGCTTCAACTATGTATACAGCTTCACTTCAGGCTAGTTCGAAAATTATGCAACCAACTTTAATTGATTATTTAAGATAAAGTTAGTTGTATATATTTTTTAAACAAGAACATAATAACATTAAAAATATTTTAAAAAAGTATTTTTAAATTGTTTTATTTTAGGAGGAATTTTATTCAATGGGAGAACAAGTGTTTTTAAAAACTGGAAGTATATGTTTTGAAAAAGGTTTGCCAGGATTTGATGGACTTAAAGAATTTGATTTAATTGCTATGGAGCAAGTAGGATTTTTCAATTTAAGTGCTTCAGAAGATGAAAATATATCTCTTTTATTGGTTGATCCATATATATATTTTCCAAATTATGAAGTTGAAATAGACGATGCCATTATGAGCAGATTAAATATAAAAGATGCAAATGATGTTTTGATTTTAAGTGTTGTTACATTGAGCAATGACATTGAAAAAGTAACTCTTAATTTGAGAGCACCAATTATTGTTAATATAAATAGTGGTAGTGCAGAACAATTAATTCTAAATAGAGAAGATTATTTAGTTAGGCAATCATTAGTAGTCAAAAGAGGGTGAATATTGAGTGTTAGTTATTTCACGTAAACGTGAGGAAAGTTTGGTAATAGGAGATAATATTGAAATCAAAATTATAAAAATCGAAGAGAATTCGGTTAAGATTGCGATTGAAGCTCCTAGGGAGCTAAAAATACTTAGAAAAGAGTTGCTCCAGGATGTAAGAAATCAGAATAAAAAATCTGTTTCAGGAAATATGTTGGACATTGTTTCTAAAATTTAAAATTTGAACAAATAATTTTAGTTAATTATTATTTGGAAATAGGTAGGTAATATTTATGTTGAACGCAAGGGATACGTATAAAAATAACAGTGTTAATACAGCATCTAAAGAAAAACTCTTAATTATGTTAGTTGATGGGGCGGTTAAGTTTTGTAAAATTGCAAAACTTGCCTTCAAAACTAACAATTTAAAAGAGATTCATACAAATTTAATTAAAGCACAAGACATATTTTACGAATTGATGATAACTTTAGATACAGATAAAGGTGGAGTTTGGGCAGAAAATCTTAAAAGTATTTACGCTTTTATAATAGATAGGCTTTCAAGATGCAACATTGAGAAAAATGAAGCCATACTTGATGAAGTTTTTCCTGTTGTTGAGGAAGTTAATAGCATGTGGCATGAGGTTTATGACAAACTCCAAAAATCAAAATAGAGAAAAGTGTATTTTCAAATCTTTGTATAAAAGGAGGGAATTATTATGGCATCAATTCAGATGACGGGTATGGCCTCTGGTTTGGATACTAAGTCTATTGTTGAAAGTATGCTTCAAAACGAAAAAAATAAAGTTGAACGTGTTAATCAAAATAAACAGATTTTAGAATGGCGACAAGAGTTGTATAGAGAAATGATAACGAGCGTTAGAGATTTTTCTAAAAAATATTTTGATCCACTCAACAAAGAAACATATATAATGGGTTCTGCTTCTTTGTCAGGAATAAAGGCGAATAGTTCGGTTGACAATACAGTTGCTGGAGTTTTGGCAAGTAGCAATGCCGCAGTTGGAAATTTTGAATTGAATGTTAGTGAGATAGCTAAGCCTGCAAAATTTGTTGGGGAAAATAGCATTAATCAAGTCACTATAAAAGATGAAATAAATATTCCATTTGTAATTGATGGAAAGAATGATGATTTAACTATTGATGGGAAAAGAATAACTCTCGATAATAAATCATTCAAAAGTTCAGAAGATTTAGCTAAAGAAATTAATTCAAAGATTCAAGGTAATTCAGAATTAAAAGATAAATATAAAGCAGAAGTAGATGACGATGGAGTTTTGAGTGTTAAAAAAAATGTTGTGATAAACGATGAGAATTCTTCTATTAATGTTACGGTTAATGGAAAACAATTTTCAATTTCTCTTGACAAGAAAAGTTATAGTCCAGAAGAATTAGCAAACGAAATTGAATCAAAAGTTAAAAATGGAACTGATTCGTCAGGAAATAAATTTGATTCTGAAGCTAATAAAGATTTTAGAGTTTCAATAGAGAATGGACAAGTATCCGTTAGTGGTGGAACGATGGACAAAAGTTTTGATATTGGTTCGCCAAATGTGGCTATGGAAAATGGCGTTGAATCAAAATCAAATTCTGTATCTTTTGAGCGTGGATTTTTGGAAGGGAAAAATTCTGAACTTGTTATAAGCATTAGAGGGCAAGATCCAATTGTAGTGGATTTGAAAGACATTGAAACAGAGGGAAAAACAAATTCAGAAATTCTAAAAAGCATTTCTGATAAAATAAATGAAAATAGTTCGACAATTGTATCATCTGAAATTATTGATGGGAAATTGGTTTTTAAGAGTAATTCTAAAGAGCAAATTATAATTAGTGGTAGTGCTGCTAGTGCTTTAGGAATTGGAAATAGTTTAGATGTTTCTCTAGATGTTAATAAAGAAAAAATAGCAAATGTTTTGAAGTTTGATGGGAGTTCAGATAAAAAAGTTGAATTTAAAATTAATGGACAAACATTCAAATATGATTTTAATGCAACAGAAGAGAATGAAGGATATGCAGGTGGAAAAAATTTAACGATTAAACAAATTTTTTCTGATATATCTTCAAAAGCTGGAGTTAATATTTCTTACAATTCAATCTCACGAAGTTTTTCCATAGAATCCAAAGCTACTGGTAAAGAAGTTTCACTTGAAGCTTCAGATACGTCAGGTAATTTTCTGAAATCTTTGTTTGGGGAAAATAAAATTTCAGCTAAAGGCTCAAATGCTGTTGTTGAATTTTCAGATGGGGATGGAAATTCAAATACTTTCGAATTTGAATCAAATAATTTTACGTTGTCTGGAATTAATTTTGATATAAAAAGTAAGCCAACTGAAACTATAAAAGTTAGTGTAGTTAGTGATACGGATAAAACAGTTGAGCTTATGAAAGGATTCGTAGAAGATTTTAACAAAATAATGGACGACCTTAACACAAAATCAAAAGAGAGGAAGAACCCAAAATATAAACCTTTAAGCGAAGAACAGAAAAAGGAAATGAGCGAAAAGGAAATTGAGCTTTGGGAAAAGAAAGCCAAGGAAGGTTTGCTCGGAAACGAATCAGAAATTGAAAATTTTATGTATCAGTTGAGGAATGCAATTTTTTTGCCAGTTGGTGGTATATCAACAAATTTGCGTGACATTGGTTTAAATACTTCAAAGGATTATAAAGAAGGCGGGAAAATACAATTTGATGAAGAAAAATTTAAAATGGCTTTAGCAAAAGACCCTCAATTAATTTCTGAAATGTTTACAAAAGTTTCTGATACAGGTCATGAAAATTATGATCCAAATTTGACTGTCGAAGAGCGAAAAAACAAAAATGCAGATCAAGGAATTTTTAGAAGGGTGAACGACGTTTTAAATGATTTTGTTAGGACAACAAGAAACAAGGATGGAAAGAAAGGAATATTTTTAGAGATAGCTGGTATTAAAGGTGACTCAACGTTAAATGAAAATGTTATTTCAAGAGAAATGAAAGAGCACGACAGAAAAATTGACAAGCTTAACGATTTGATTGTTAGCAGAGAAGACAGATATTATAAACAATTTACGAGACTCGAAGCAGCTTTGACAAAATTGCAAGCACAGTCAGCTATATTTATGCCGCAGTAAAATTTAAATTTCTAGGTTAGAGGTGGATTTATGGAGGAGTTTATTTATAATCAGCTAAAAACTTTTAAGGAATTGACAATGAGTTTAATTGATGCTGTGAATTTTGGAGATAGTGAATTGGTTTTAGATTTTTTAGACGAACGCCAAAAGATAATTGATGAGCTTGAGGGTTGTGATAGAGAAATTTTAATTAAATGTTCTGACGAATTGGAAATTTTGAAATTGGATTCTCTTTTAGAAACTTTGATGAAGAATAAGATTAGTGATATATATAATGGAATAAAGAATTTAAAAATTGAGAAAAAGACTGTTAATGCTTACAATAATAGAAATTCTCATGAATATTCTGCATTCGTTCATAAAGTTTAGGAAATCTATTCTAATTTAAATTAGAGTGGTTTTATTATTTTTTAGTGAAAATTTTCTGAAAAAGAGGTGTGATGTTTTATGATTAGAGGTATGTATGCAGGTATAAGTGGTATGAAATCACAACAAAACAAACTTGACGTAATAGGAAACAACTTAGCGAATGTTAGCACAACGGGATTTAAAAGTTCAAGAATCGTTTTTAAAGACATGCTTTATCAAAATTCATCAAATGCAGTTGGTGGTTCTATGAATTTAGGAGGAAGTAACGCTAAGCAAGTTGGGCTTGGTGCTTCAGTTGGTAGTATTGATAGAGCTATGACTCAAGGTATGATGCAACCAACAGGAAGACCATTAGACCTTGCTATCGATGGAAATAGTTTTTTTATGGTGTCCAAAGGTCCAGTTGCTAATACAAAAGATGATATAACCATTGATAATAAGACTGGAGAACTTCAAGATTCAAAAGGAAGAGAAATATTTTTTACAAGAGATGGTTCTCTCAGTCTTGACTCCGATGGATATTTGGTTACAACAACTGGAGAAAGAGTTTTGGGTTATTCAGTTAATGGAAGCATAAGAAATGATGGAAAAATAAAATTTGTGGATATAGATGGGCCACAACCGCCAGCTGCACAACCTAATAATGGTCCCTTAAAAACGGACAAAGGACTTAGAACTTTGAAAATACCAGAAGAAGTTATGGAGAATGGGACAGCTAAAAAAATATTATCTTATTCCATAGCAAAAGATGGATTAATAACAGGAGTTGTTGAAGGTGGAAAAGTTACTGTTTTGGGACAATTGGCCACAGCAACTTTCCAAAATCCAGAAGGTCTTGAAACAGTTGGTAATAACATGTATTTGAATTCGGCAAACTCAGGTTCTGCTGTTGTTTCTACTGGAGTTGGAACTCCCGCAGAAAAAGTTAGGTCTGGCGGAGAAATTCTTCAAGGTATGCTTGAAATGTCTAACGTTGATATAGCGGAACAATTTACAGATTTAATAGTAACGAGTAGAGCGTTTCAAGCTTCATCAAAAATTATTTCAACAAGTGATGAGATACTTCAAGATGTTGTTAATTTAAAAAGATAGATAAAAAATTAAAGTCATGTGTTCATCACATGACTTTTTCTAAATTTAATTATCTGCAAAGCAAAGCAAATAATGCTATTAAACATAGTGAGTTCGTTCCACCTAATCCAAAACTACTACTGCAACTATTGTAACAATGATTTGGAGTAAAATAACAATTGTAATTATATGGAGTCATTGAATATGGTGATGAATAGTAGTTGTTATTATTAGAACAACAACACATAAATGTTCACTCCTTTTTTAAACTAAGCTGTATAGTGCATAATATGGATTAAGAAAAAAATATGTTACATAGATTTATAATTTTTATTTATAATTGGAGCAATAAATATTTGCTCATCGTTTTCATAAATTTTTATTGTCCCAAAGCATTCCAAATTTTCAATTTCATCTTTTCTATAATTTTTAATGTTGTCGCCAATGGAGATTGAAATTTTTTCTGTAGAATTTTTTGTTAGTGGAATGATTATATCTTCTTGGACAATTCCTTCTAATATGTATCCATTTTCTAAAGTTTCGTTTACAACGACATCTCCTTTTGAAAATAATTTTTTGAAATCAAAATTTTCTTTCGTATAATTGTAAAGCCATTCGCTAGATTTCCATCGTGGAGTGCAATTTAAAACAACCACAATTATTTCGTTGTCATTTCCCATATCAAATGATGATACTAAACATTTTCCTGCTTGCCCAGTATATCCAGTTTTTGTTCCAGTAGCCTGTGGGACCATGTAAAGAATTTTATTTATGTTTTGATAACTTCTTGAAAAATTTGTGTCGCAATATTGTTTTGTTTTAGAAAGTTCATTGAAAAATTCAATCTCTTTTGTTTTTGATGTGAGAATTGCTAAATCGTAAGCAGTTGAATAATGGTTTTGGCTGTCAAGTCCGTGTGGCGATTCAAAATGAGAATCAAAAATTCCAATTTCTCTTGCATATTCATTCATCAATTTGCAAAATTCTTCTATTGAGCCAGCAATTCCTTCTGCAATTGCAATGGCAGCATCATTTCCTGATTTAAACATTAGCCCGTAAAGAAGTTCTCTCAATGAAATTTCTTCGTTTTGTTTGTATCCAACTCTAGAACCGCGGATAGAAGAAGCAAGAGGAGAAATTTTAAATTTTTTATCGATGTTACCATACTTAAGAGCAACGAGAGAAGTTAAAATTTTTGTTGTGCTTGCCATTGGCATAATTTCTCGAGCATTTTTATCAAACAAAATTCTTTTAGTTCGTGCGTCAATAACAACAGCAGCTTTTGCATTCAAATCATATGGTTTAGATTTTTTTACTTGTGCGTTTGCTGAAATTTTAATTGTTGATACAAAAAAAATAATTGTTAGAATAAATGACAAAAATTTTTTTGAAAAAAACAAAATTTTCCACCGCCTAATTTTATTAAGTAGTATATTAATTTATTATGATTAATTAAAATAAAAACTATTCTCACAAATAAAAATTGAACAAAAATTATTGGTAAATAAGTTCTTTAATAAAGAAAAAATTCATAAAATGTAAAGTATGATTATTAAAAAACCTTGAGGAATTTATTACAAAAGCTAAATTTATTTTTATTTTTAAAAACACTTTATGCTTATAAGTTGGAGAATAAGGGATGAAAAAATAGTTTTAATTATAAATTGTAGTATATGTGTCTTAACAATTCAGGAGGTTAGTAATGGCAAGATTAAGCAAGCAGATAAAAAATAAACTTGTAGCTTATGTAAATGACCGAGAAAAAGGGAAAAAAGCAGGCCAAGCTATTATGGAATTTTACACATTAAACGAAGAAGAGCTTAAAAAATATCAAGACGATGTTCCTGTTGAAGAATTTATACAAAAATTATATATAGCTTACAGAAACGAATATTTTTTAAAAAGTGTTGCTAATAAAAAAGTAAAACAAGTTCCAGTTGAATCTGACAAAGAACAATTGATTATAGAATTAGGGGAAACTATCGATAAAATAAATGAAATTTACAATAAGGTAAAGAAAATTTTAAATGTTTAGATAAATAAAAGCATGTTAACTAAAATGTTTAGCATGTTTTTATTTTGAAAACATATATAAAAATTTCAAGTAGTATTATAAAATTAAATTATTTATTTACATAAAATGAATTTTTATATTGATGGAGGAAAAATATTTATGAATTTATACATAGCATCAGATCATGCAGGTTATGAATTGAAATTTAATTTAGTTTCGTTTATACTGGAAAATTTTAATGAACATGATTTGTTTGATTGTGGTCCTTATTCAGATGAAGCAGTTGATTACCCAGATTATGCTCAAAAAGTTTGTGAAAATGTTACGGGATATGAAAATTCTATGGGAATTTTAATTTGTGGAACTGGAATTGGCATGAGCATAGCGGCAAATAAATTTAAAGGAATACGCGCTGCTTTGTGCAATGATATATTCACGGCAAATCTTTGTAGACAACACAATGATGCAAATGTTTTGGTTATGGGTTCTAGGGTTTTAGGTATTGGAATTGCAAAAGAAATAACAAAAAGTTTTTTGAATTGCAAGTTTGAAGGTGGAAGACACAAAGAAAGAATAAATCTCATAAAAAACATAGAACAAAAGAATTATTAGAATATTAATAATTAAAAGTGTACAAACTATATTCGTAGGAATTTAAGGGGGATTTTTATAATGGAGAGTTTGAAGAAAGAAGAACATTCTAAGGCGGCAAAGCGAGTTAGCTTGATGTTGAAGGAAGGAATAGGAATTGTAGAGATTATAAATTCTACTAGCAGTAGTTTGAATACTTTAAATAAATTGAATAATAGTCGTTCTAAAAAATAATTTTTAGAGTTATTTGGATTATTTCTGAGTTTAAATTTTAAAGAAGTAATCCATTTTTTTAAAATATTTTTTATTGAATTTAAGGATTTTTATTTATATAATATAATCTAGTTGAATTGTATATGTGTAGAATTAGTTTTGTTTGGTTATTTTTAAGCTGAATTTAGAAATGAGGATTTTAAATGGGTATTAAATTTATTAATATAGGTTTTGGAAATATAGTTTCAGCTAATAGGCTTATTGCAATAGTAAGTCCAGAGTCAGCTCCAATAAAAAGAATAGTAACTGAAGCTCGTAGTCGTGGTATGTTAATTGATGCTACATATGGTAGAAGAACAAGAGCTGTTATTGTTACAGATAGTGACCATGTTATATTATCGGCGGTTCAACCTGATACGGTTGCAAATAGGTTAGATATAAAAGATCATGTCAAGGAACAATTGATGGAAGAGGATGAGTAGTAATTTATGAGTAGTAATGTAAGTAAAGGTTTATTAGTTGTAATTTCTGGACCATCGGGTGCTGGTAAGGGAACTGTTTGTAAAGAGCTAATGAAGCGATATAATTATAACATTTCTGTTTCTGCTACTACTAGACCTCCAAGAGAAGGTGAGGTTGATGGAGTAAATTATTATTTTTTGGATAAAAATACATTTGAACAAAAATTACATAATGGAGAGTTTTTAGAGTATGCTCAAGTTTACGGTAATTATTATGGAACTCTTAAGCGTGAGGTTGAAGAGAAGTTAGATAATGGAGAAAATATTATTCTAGAAATTGATATTCAAGGTACTCTTCAAGTTCAAAAAGTTTACAAGAATGCTGTATACGTGTTTTTATTACCTCCTTCTATAAGTGAGCTTAGGAATAGAATTTTAAAGAGGGGAAGCGAAACTGAGTCTTCGTTCAATATAAGGTTTTCTTCTGTAAGTGAGGAACTTAAATATATGGGTAGCTATGATTATGCTGTTATAAATGATGATTTGGATAGTGCTGTTGAAAAAGTAAATAGCATAATCGACACTGAAATGAACAGAATAAGTAGGATGAATTTGGAAGAATTTCTTTTGGATTATAATTTTTAGTTTTTGGGAGGGAATTTTTAGTGAAAGATTCTATTGTTCAACCATCTATAAGTGAATTGTTAAAGATAGTTAATAATAAGTTTTCTCTTGTTATACTTTCTGCGAGAGTTGCTAGACATGATATTGATAAAGATAAAGAAGTTAAACGCAATAAGCATATTAATTATCTCACTCAATCTGTCAGAGAAATTTATGAAGGTAAGGTTCAATATAAGATGCTTGATGTTGAATAAGTTTTGTAACGTACTTAGGTAAAATTTGCCTAAGTATTTTGTTTATGTAATTAAATTTTAAGGTGGATTTGATGAAAAGGTATGCTAGATTAATTGTTCAGTCATTAAGCGATAAGCTTGATAAATTTTTTACATATTTAATACCGAAAGAATTTGAGGAAGAAATTTTTTTGGGAAGTGTTGTTAAAATTCATTTTGGAAATCAAAAGAAATATATTTATGGTTTTGTGTTTGAAATTGTTTGTGAAGATGAACTTTTAAATGAGGATAAAAAATATCTGAACAAGATTAAGTCTATATGCTCAATTGAAAAAAGATTTTATCTAAATGAAAATCAATTAAAGCTCGTTTGTCATATCAGGGAAAAATATTTGTGTTCTCATTATGAGGCGATAACTTTGTTTATACCAAATAAATTTTTGGATGGCGTGAATTTGAAAATTAAAGATTATGTTTTTGTGGATTATGATGTTAAGTTAAATGAAAAATTTAGAAAGGAGCCTTATACTTCTATAATAAAATTTGTTCATGAAAATCCAAATTTGTACGATAAAAATGAAATATCGCGTATTAATAATTTTTCCAAAAGTTCTATATCCACTTTGATAAAACATGGAATTTTGAAAATTAAAAGCAAAGAATCAGAAATAATTTCTTCAAATGTGGGCGTTGATTATGAAAAAAAATGTCTTAACAATGAACAAAAAAAAGTTTATAATGAAGTTGTATACGGCAATGACAGATTGTTCTTGTTGCATGGTGTTACTGGAAGTGGAAAAACGGAAGTTTATTTATCTATATTCGAACATTTTGTTAATAATTGTGGAGAGTGCGTCATTTTGGTTCCTGAAATTTCTTTGACTCCTCAAATGATTGAACGAGTTAAAGGAAGATTTGGAGATAATGTTGTTATTTATCATAGCAAGCTTACTTCAAATGAGAGGTACACAGAATGGCAAAAAATTTTTTTGGGAAAGGTAAAGGTCGCAATAGGAACTAGGTCAGCGTTGTTTCTTCCTTTTAAAAATTTATCTTGTATTGTTGTTGATGAAGAGCATGAGAACACTTATAAATCAGATAGTGATCCTAAATATGAAGTTAGAGATGTTGCTGTTTTTTATGCGAGTATAAAAAAGGATTTGAAAGTTGTTTTTGGTTCAGCAACTCCGAGCGTCGATTCGTATTACAAAGCGAAACAAGGTTTGTATAAACTTTTGAAAATAGAAAATCGTGTAAACTCTTTAAAATTTCCGAATGTTGAAATTGTAGATATGAAGAAGGAATTGTTTGATGGAAATAAATCAATTTTTAGTAGAAGTTTGTACGAAAAAATAAATGAAAGATTGTTTAAAGGTGAACAAACTATATTGTTTTTGAATAAAAGGGGTTTTTCAAGTTTTGTTTCGTGTAGAGCTTGTGGTTATGTATATAAATGTAAGTTTTGTGATATAACTTTGACGTACCATGATCAAAATAAACATTTAATTTGTCATTATTGTGGTTATGCTCATCGCATGCAAGATAATTGCGTTAAGTGTGGAAGTAAATACGTAAAGTTTTTTGGTATAGGGACGGAAAAAGTTGAATTTATATCCAAAAAAGTTTTTCCTAATGCTCGTATTTTGAGAATGGATTTTGACACTACTAGAAAGAAAAATTCTTATGATGCTATTTATTTAAAAATTAAGAATAATGAAGCAGATATAATAATCGGCACGCAAATGATTGCGAAAGGATTTGATTTTGATAACGTCACGCTTGTTGGAGTTTTGGCGGCGGATTTGAGTATTAACATGCCAGACTATAGAGCTTATGAACGAACTTTTCAATTACTTAATCAAGTTTCGGGAAGGTCTGGAAGAGGTAAAAAATCTGGCGATGTTTGTATACAAACATATAATTCAGACAATTACGTGATTCGTTATTCTCAAACTAATGATTACGAAAAATTTTATGATGAAGAAATTAAATTGAGAAAGACTTTAAATTATCCGCCGTTTGTTGATATGTTAAATATTTTGTTTCAATCTAGAGATGAAAAGTTTTATGAAAAAGAGGTTGTCAAAATTTATAAACTTCTTGTTGATGAGGTTGATGATTCTTACCAGATTCTTGGCCCTTCCTCTTGTATAATTTCAAAAATAAATGATTTTTATAGATGGCAGATAATTGTGAAGGGAAAAGAAAATAATGTTTTGTACAACAAAATTAAAACAATTGTTCATGTAAACTTATCTGAATGTAAATTTATTTATAAGGTAAGTTTTGATGTAAATCCGTATTCTATATTTTAATTGAAAGGAAGTTTGATGTGGCGTTAAGAACTATAAGATTTGATGGAGATGAAGTTTTAAGAAAAGTTAGCAAAAAGGTTGATAAAGTTGATGAAAATTTGAAAATTTTAGTTGAAGATATGTTTGAAACAATGTACGATGCTGATGGAGTTGGTCTTGCTGCTCCTCAAATTGGAGTACTTAAAAGAGTAATTGTTATTGATATAGAAGTTTTAAAGTGCGTTATGATAAATCCAGAAATAATAAGTTTTAATGATGAAGAATTTCAAGATGGGCCTGAAGGTTGTTTAAGTGTGCCAGGAGTTGAAGATATTGTTAGAAGACCAAGTTCGTTGACGGTTAGATACATGAATTTGGATGGTGAAATCGTAGAGGAGCAAGCATTTGGTTTATATGCTAGGGTTATTTGTCATGAAGTTGATCATTTAAATGGAATTTTATTTACTGATAAAATTTTGAAAAAGTAGTGGGTGCGTTTAAATGAATGGTGGAAAGTTAAGAATAATTTTTATGGGAACTCCTGAGTTCTCAGTTCCAACACTGAAAATGTTAATTGAAGAACATGATGTTGTTGGCGTTGTTACTCAACTAGACAAACCTAAAGGGAGAGGTCATAACATTGCGGTTTCTCCTGTTAAGCAAGTTGCTATTGAAAATAATATAAATGTTTATCAACCTAAAAGTGTAAAAGGAAATGACGAATTTTTATATGAAATTAAAAGTTTAAATGCAGATGTTATAGTTGTTGTTGCTTATGGTAAAATTTTGAGCAAAGAAATTTTGGAATCGTGCAAGTATGGTTGTATCAATTCTCATGCTTCACTTCTTCCAAGACATAGAGGTGCTTCTCCAATAAATTTTGCTGTGATATGTGGAGATAAGAAAAGTGGAATAACTACGATGTTTATGGATGAGGGAATAGATACTGGTGATATGCTTTTGAAAAAAGAAGTTGAAATAACTGAAGATATGACGGCTGGAGATTTGCATGATAAATTAAAAATTTTAAGTAGTGATGCTATTAGAGAAACTTTAGAGCTTGTTAAAAAAAATAAATTAGTCAGAGAAAAACAAAATGATAGTGAGAGTACGTATGCTCCTGTTTTAAATAAAGAATTTGGACATATAGATTTTTCTAAATCTTGTAATGATATAGTAAATTTAATACGAGGTTTAAATCCGTGGCCTATTGCATATTGTTTATATAAAGAAAAAAAAATGAAGATTTATGAAGCAAAAGAATATGAACTTGATGAAAAATTGTATGAGAGTTTTGAAGTTGGACAAATAATAAGTATTGAAGATGAAGGAATAGTTGTTAAGTGTGGAAAAGGTTTTTTGCTTATTACTTTTATACAGTTTGAAAATAAGAAAGCAATGTCAATTAAATCTTTTTTAAATGGAAATACTATTGAAAAGTTAAAGTTAAATTAAGGAGGAAAAATTTTTATGTTTTTGTATGATTCGAGTATTCTTTTTTTAGTTCCAGCAATTATAGTAACTATAATTGCACAGTTCAAGATTTCATCAGCTTATTCCAAATATTCAAAAATAAATTCTGCTAGAGGCATTACAGGTGAGCAAGTTGCTTTAAATATACTTAGGAATAATGGGATATACGATGTTGATGTTGAAATGGTTAATGGAAAAATGACAGATCATTTTGATCCAAGAGCTAAGAAGATTAGATTATCTAGAGAAGTTTTTTATGGTACGTCTATAGCTTCTGTTGGTATAGCCGCTCATGAAGTTGGTCATGCTATACAATACAATGTTGGATATTCTCCAATTATGATTAGGAATAAAATAGTTCCTGTAGTTAATTTTGGAGCAAGTTTTTCTTGGGGATTATTTTTTTTAGGACTTATACTTTCAATTAAGCCGTTATTGTTTTTCGGTATAATTTTGTTTTCATTGACTGTTATATTTCAAATTATAACTCTTCCAGTTGAATTGAATGCGTCAAATAGAGCAATTAAATCAATAATTAATTTGAATTTGTTATATGATAATGAAGTTAAAGGTGCTAGAGAAATTTTGAATTGTGCGGCGCTAACATATATAGCGGCAGCTTTGATGGCAATAATGCAATTATTGAGACTTATTAGCTTAGCGTCAAGGAGAGACTAAAGAATGTTGAACAATCCAAGATATATTAGTGTTGTGGTGTTAGATAAAATTTTTAATGATAAGGCGTATTCCAATTTGATTTTGAGAAATTATTTGAAAAAAAGTAATCTTAAAGATATAGATAAGAAACTTGTTACGGAAATTGTTTATGGGACTGTTAAATATAAATTGTCAATTGATAATATTTTGAACAAATTCGTAAAAAAAATTGACGAGCAACATATTTCAACTATAATTTTAAGGAGTGCGTTGTATCAATTAAATTATTTGGATAGAATTCCAGAATACGCTGTGTTAAATGAAAGTGTTGAAATTTCTAAAAAATTATGTAAAGGCAAAAGCAGTTTTGTTAATGGAGTTTTGCGAAATTATTTGAGAAATAAAGATTGCATAAAAAATTTAGAGAATACTCTGGAGCAAGAGTATTCTTTTGTTTCATGGATGATAAAATTGTTTAAAGATCAATTTCCTGACGAGTACATAAACATAATGGAATCGCTTAATGATAGAGCGGAAGTTTGTTATAGAATTAATTCGCACAAAATTTCAAAAGAAGAATTTGTACAAAGATTTGCAAATTTGGATTTTGAAATAATTCATAAATCAAGAAATGCAATTAAAATTAAAAATCTATCTAATATTTTTGAAGATGAAGTTTACAAAAAAGGATTTGTAACTGTTCAAGATTTGAGTTCGCAGATTGTGTGTGAAATTATGAATCCTAATGAAAATGATTTTATATTAGATTTGTGTGGAGCTCCTGGAGGGAAATCTACTTATTTAGCAGAACTTATTAGAGATAATGGAAAAATAATTTCTTGTGATATACACAGACATAAAATTAATTTAATTTCTCAAAATTCAAAGAGGCTTGGATTAAAATCTGTTGAACCAAAATTAAATGATGCTCTTATTTTAAATGAAGATTTTGTTGAATGTTTTGATAAAGTTTTGTTAGATGCTCCGTGTTCGGGTTTAGGAGTGATTAGGAAAAAACCTGAAATAAAATGGTTTAAAAATCAACAAGATTTGGAACAAATTATTAATATACAGAGAAAAATGATTGAAACATCTTCTAATTATGTAAAATCCGGTGGGATTTTGATGTACACAAATTGCACATTAAATAAAAATGAAAATGAAAATATAGTTAAAGAATTTTTAGAAAATAACAAAAATTTTGTATTGGAAGAATTAAACTTAGAATTATTTTGTGATTTGAAAATTAAATTAAATGAAAAAATGGTTACGTTATTGCCGAGTGGACTTAATGATGGATTTTTTATTAGTAAATTGAAAAAAATTTAAAGAGGATATTATGTTGAATTTATTAAATTTAAAAAAAGATGAGTTGAAAAATTATTTAGTTGAAAATGGTTTTAAAGGATTTAGAGCTAATCAAATTAATGATTGGGTTTATAATAAGAAGATTTTTGATTTTAATGATATGAGTAATTTAAGTAAGGTTGAAAGAGAAAAGTTTTCACAAATTTTAAATGTTTCGCTTCCTCATATAGAAAAGGTTCAAGAATCCAAAGATGGTACTATAAAATTTTTACTTAAATTAAATGATGGAAATTTGATTGAATGTGTTTTTATGATGTACAATTACGGCAATACTATTTGTATGTCAACTCAAGTTGGTTGCAGAATGGGATGTAAGTTCTGTGCATCTACGGTTAATGGATTTATTAGAAATTTGGAATTGTCCGAATTAATGTCACAAATATTAATTGTAGAAAAATACACGAGTAAAAAGATAAATAGAATAGTTTTAATGGGCACTGGAGAGCCATTGTATAATTACGATAATGTTGTTACTTTTATACGTGATATGAAAGATAAATTGGGAATGAGTTCTAGACACATAACTCTTTCTACTTGTGGCATAGTTCCTAGAATATATGATTTAGCAAAGGAAGGTTTAAGTATAAATTTAGCTATTTCGTTACATGCTGTTAATGATGGAAAAAGAAAATCTCTTATGCCAATTTCTAACAAATATTCTATTGATGAATTAATAGAAGCTTGCATTTATTATTTTGATGAGACAAAGAGAAGAATTTCGTTTGAATATTTGCTTATAGATGGTTTGAATGATGGAGATGACGATTCAAATGTTTTGATTAAGCTTTGTAAGAGGGCTAAGGCTCATGTAAATATAATTCCAGTTAATGAAATTGATGAAAATAATTTTAGAGAATCTACTAGAGTTAATAAATTTACTAATGATTTGATAAAGAACGGTATCAATGCAACAATAAGACAGAAAAAGGGAGTAGATATAGACGCGGCATGTGGTCAACTTAGGTTAAGTTATAGTAAGTAGGAGGACACATTTATAATGGTTGGAGCTATAAGTGATGTAGGTAATCTTAGAAATGTAAATGAAGATTATTTAGATTATTATGTTTGTGATAAATATCAGCTTTATATTATTGCTGATGGTATGGGCGGACATAATGCAGGAGATATAGCGAGCAAAATTTGTGTGCAGAAAATTAGGGAATATATAAATAAAAATTATGATGAAGAAGACGTAAAAAATATGTTAGTCAATGCTGTTAAGTGTGCTAATACGGCTATTTATTTTAAATCTCTAGATAATAAGAAATATAAAGGAATGGGTACGACTTTGACTTTTGCTTTTGTTTGTGATGGTAAAATTTATGTTGTGAATGTAGGAGACAGTTGTTTTTTTGTAATTAAAGATAATTCTGTTACTAAAATAACCAAGGATCATTCTTTAGTGCAACAACTTATAGACAGTGGTGTTTTGACGCAGGATGAGGCAAAAGAACATCCTAATAAGAATATTATAACGCGTTCTGTTGGTGTTAATCAAAGTGTTGATGCTGATATGTTTTTATTGGATAAGGATAACGATAGTTATTATTTATTGTGTACAGATGGTTTAATAGATGACATTTCTTATTCTGAAATTGCACCTTATGTGACAAAAAACAAAGAGAGTTTGGATAAAGCTTGTAGCGAGTTAGTTACTTTAGCTAAAGAAAGAGGCGGAAGAGATAATGTATCTCTAATAATTTTTGGAGGCACTAATAATGATAGGTAAAGTAATAGGTGGGAGATATGAAATAGTAGAGAAGCTTGGCGAAGGTGGGATGGCTAATGTTTATAAAGCTAAATGCAGAATTTTAAAAAGATATATTTCTATAAAAATTTTGAAACATGAACTTGCAAGTGATGAAGAATTTGTACGTAAGTTTAAAGATGAGGCGATGGAAGTTGCAAAATTATCCGATAGTAACATAGTTAATGTTTATGATATAGGAACTGAAGGAGATTTGCATTACATTGTCATGGAATATGTAGATGGAAAAACTCTTAAACAACTTATAAGTGAAACGGGAGCTCTTTCTGTTAAATTAGCTTTAGATTTTAGTATTCAAATATGTGACGCTTTAATAGTTGCTCATGAAATAAATCTTATACATAGAGATATTAAATCTCAAAACATATTAGTTTCTAACTCTGGTAATATAAAGGTTACTGATTTTGGAATTGCAAAGTCGGCCGATTCTGCTACAATTACAAATTCAGGTAAGATATTAGGATCAGCTTACTACATATCTCCCGAGCAGGCTAGAGGTAATTTTGTAGATTGTAGAAGTGATATTTATTCTTTTGGCGTGGTTATGTATGAAATGTTTACTGGTAAGCTTCCATTTATTCAAGGAACTCCTGTTAATGTTGCTTTACAACATATACAAGTTGAACCAGTAGAATTAATTGAAATAAATAATAAAATTTCACTTGGTATAAATAATCTTGTGATTAAATGTCTTCAAAAAAATCCTTCTTTAAGGTATCAAAGCGTAAATGAAATAAAAAATGATCTTAAAGCTCTTCAAAATAACAGAAAGCATATGGTTTCTAAAACTAACATAAATGATTCTACTATTGCTATGGAACCTTTAAATAATTGTTTCTCTAATTCTAACAAAAATAAAAGAATAGTTAAATTTGTGATTGTGTTTGCTATTTTGCTTTTTTTGGTTGGTGGCTCTGTTATTTTGTCAAAAATTTTAGCGCAAAGCAGAACGATACAAGTTCCAACAATTGTTGGAAAAATGGGACCGGAGTTTCAAAAAGAATTGGAATCTTTAGGATTGCGATATGAAGTGTCTGGATATGTTGAAAGTGATTTGTTTGCAAATTTTGTAATTGATACTTTTCCAAAGCCAGGCTCAATTGTAAAAAAAGGTTCTGTGGTTAGAATAATTTTAAGTGAGGGTATTGAACAAATAAAAGTTCCAGATATTATTAACAAAACATTGGATCAAGCTAGAGTGATTTTACAAAATAATCAATTGAAGATTGGAAATATAGAAGAAAGATTTAGTGAAGTTTATGAAGTTGGTAGGATAATTGTGCAAAATCCTAGTTACAATTCTGAGGTTGATAAAAATGAAGAAGTTGATATAATTATCAGTAAGGGATCTGAGACTCGTCTTGTTGCGGTGCCTGAATTTGTTGGACTTGATATTGTAGAATCTCAAAATACTGCGAGTTTAAATGGAATATCAATTAATTTAAAGCCGGTTGATACTTCAGATAAATCTAAAAGTGATAAAGTTTTTTATCAATCAATACCTAAGGGTGTTGAAATTAAAACTGATGTTGTTGTTGAATTGAGTTATTATAAATATGAAGAAAAGAAAGCAGATGTTTCTGAAAGTGAAAATTCAAATGTTACTAAGCCGATTGAAGATAAAGATAACAATGAAGTTGATGACAAACCTGTTGAAGAAAATAAAAATGAAATTGATTCCAAAGAAAATGTTGAAGAGGAAAAGGATTCTACAGACAAATTGAATGAAGAGGAATTGGATTTTCAAGATAAAGATGAAGAAGAGGAATCTCAGAAAGTTGATGAAAATTTTAGTGAAGAGCAAGGCAATGATGAATCAACAGTTAAAGCTGTGATTGTGCCAAATTATAATGGTGTAAGTGTTAAAGAATGCAAAATGCTTTTTGAGAGTTTGGGTTTGGAATTAATTGTTTCTGGTTTTGAAGATGATAAGCTTGTGAAAAAAATGGATTATAATATCGGAGATAAAGTTTCGGAAGGGACGAAAGTTAAAATAGTTGACGTTTATTAAATTTATTTAGGATAGCTGTTAAGAATTTTTGTGATTTTTGATTAGCTATCTTTTTATTTATATTTTTAGGAGTGGTGTATGAAAAATATTGATGGAATTATTGTTAAAGCTATTGATGGATTTTTTTACATAATGTGCGATGAAGTTCAATTTTCATGTAAGTCCAGAAAGAAATTCAGATTTAAGGAGATCGCGCCTAAAGTTGGGGATAGGGTTTCTTTAAAAATTATTGATAAAACAAAAAATGAGGGAGTTATTGAGAAAATTTATAAGCGGGATTCTGATTTTATAAGGCCACAATTAGCTAATATTTCACAGGCCTTTTTGGTTTTTTGCTATAAGGAACCAAAAATTAATTTTGAACTTATGAATAAATTGATTTTAAATTTTGAAGCATCAAGTGTTAAGTTGGGAATCATTTTAAATAAAGTTGATTCACATAACTGTGAAGATGATTTGAAAATTAAGAATTTATTTGAAAATTTTCCCTATGAAGTCATTTTTACAAGTGCCAAAACAAAATTTAATTTGGATTTGATTAGAGAAAAAATGAAACAAAATATTTCTTGTTTTTGTGGGCCATCGGGTGTTGGTAAGTCCAGTTTGCTTAATGCCATAATTGATAAAAATTTTATGGAAACTTCTGATTTAAGTAGCAAAATTAAAAGAGGGCGACATACTACAAGATTTTCTCAGCTTATTTATTTAAAGGATTTAGATGGATATCTCGTTGATACTCCTGGTTTTACTTCAATCGAAATACCAAAATCTTTAAACGAGTCGAATCTTAAAAATTATTTTGTGGATTTTTACGACCATGAAAATTGTAAGTTTAGGGAGTGCCGTCACATAAATGAAGTTGGTTGCAATGTTAAGGGAGCGGTTAATTTGGGATTTATAAACAAAAATAGGTATGATGTTTATGTGAATTTGTACAATAAATTTAAGGAAAAGAGAAAATGAATTATGGATGTTGTTATTTTTGGAAATGGACATTTGGGAAATTTGGATTTTAAAAATTATGAAATTGATTTTGAAAAAATGTTTGTTATAGGAGTTGATGGAGGATGTAATTTTCTAATTAAAAATGAAATTAAATTTGATTTAGCTATAGGTGATTTTGATTCAATAGATTCTGAAAATTTTTTAAATGATGTTGAGCGTGTTGTGAAAACTAATATGGACTATAGTGATTTTGAGGTGGCTGTTGAATATTGTTTAAAAAATAATTTTAGAAAAGCGTATTTGTTTGGATTTACTGGAAAACGTTCTGACCATTTTATGTTTAATGTTAGAGTGATACAAAAGATGTTTGATAGTGGAATAGAAGTTTTTATGATTGATGAATTTAATATTATAACTATGATTAATGGAGAAAGGGAATTTTCTCAAAACAATTTTAAATTTTTTTCGGTTGTTCCTCTATTTGAAAATACAAACATTTCTATAAGTGGGGCTAAATATAATTTGGACAACCAAAAATTAAAAATGATTTCTACCTTGACTCTTTCAAATGAGTGGATAGAAAAAAAAGTAAAAATAATTGTAGACAAGTTAGTTTTAGTTTACTTAATATTTTGAATTTAGCATAAACATAAAATATTGTAAATATATATAGATTAAGTAAAAATTTTTATTTTTATTAAGTAAGGGGAGTAAATTCTTATGAAAATTATAGCAGTAAAATTACCAAAATGTTTATCAAAAATTGTAAAAATATTCAAAAAATAATAATCAATTTAAAATGAATTCTGTTGTGGTAAAGAGTGAATTTAAACACTCTTTATTATTTTCAAAATTCTGAAAATATTTTGTTATACATTTTAATATGTTTGTGTAATAATATAATTGTAATTAGAGAATATTTGTTTGTATTTTGTAACTTTTTTATGGAGGAATTAAATTTTGATGTATGTTAGAAAAAGGGGAGTGTATTGAAATGAAAATCGTTTTTTTAAATTTTATGAAAACTTTATCGCTCATGGCGTGTCTAATGAGTTTATTTTCTACAACTCCGAATGTACATGCTACTCAAAAAGAAGAGGCTGTTTATGTGTGGAATGAAGAAAAGTCTGAAAAATCTGATAACTATTATGAGGTTCTAGAAAATTCTAAAATTGAAAAATTGAAACAGTTATTGGACGTTGATGAAACAGAAAATTTGTACGATATGAGTAGGCTTCATCAATTGGCTTTGGATAAAAATTTAGTCAAGGAAGTTGAAGAAGTGATAACTTTCTATGAAAAA
The DNA here is from genome assembly GCA_937890765.1 of uncultured Candidatus Neoarthromitus sp. Taxonomy (GTDB): domain Bacteria; phylum Bacillota; class Clostridia; order Clostridiales; family Clostridiaceae; genus Dwaynesavagella. Next base: position 27,654 of record CALADQ010000019.1, on the reverse strand, counting down.
GAGTTTATTTATTATGAAATGTTAATTTTAACTAGAGATGAAAATTTAGCTCGTCAATATCGCGATGATGAAAATTTATATTTTACCTTTGAAAGAGTTGGATGTTGTTAAATATGAAATATGCTTTTGTTTAAATCATGTTAGAATGAAAATTTTAACATGATTTTTTTGTTTTAAAAAATTATTGGAGGCAAAGAAAAATTCCTTGCCTCTAAAATTATTTATATATTAAGTTTTAGGTAAAAACACTACACTAGTAAGCAAAAATAAAGCGAATATTACGTAAACTAATAAACCGATTAATATGAATATAATCGTTGCTATTGCCCAATTCTTTTTCGATTTAGGAATTTTTTTGCTAGTCAACCAAACTATTAACATTATTATATTTACAATTGGAATTGCTGATAAAATAATTGTACCTACCCAGTTACCAACGCTAACTATCTCGTTAGATTTTTCCATTTTTTGAATTTCTGTAATCTCTAAATTCTTAACTTCATTGTAGTTTTCCATTATCTAATTCCTTTCATTTAATATATAAATGATTATGAAATAGATTTAAACAAAATTCAACCAAAATTATAAAAAATTGTTAATTTATAAAATTATAAGTTAAATTTATATAAATATTAATTTAAATGAAAGAAATGATAAATTGAAATTATAAAAAATATTATTTTTTCAAGCCTTTTAAGAATCCTAAAATAAATGTTCCAACAAATGTTCCAATTATTATGGATATTAAATACATCAACCAATTTCCTACAATAGGAAAAACAAAAATTCCACCATGTGGTGCTCTTAATGTACAATCAAATATCATGGATAATGCACCAGCTATTGATGAACCAATTGCACATGAAGGTATTACTTTTAGAGGATCCGATGCTGCAAATGGAATTGCTCCTTCAGTTATGAATGATAATCCCATAATATAATTTACTTTTCCTGCATTTCTTTGTTCTTTTGTAAATTTGTTTTTAAATATTGTTGTGGTTAAAGCAATAATTAGAGGAGGAACCATTCCGCCAGCCATAACTGCTGCCATAACTCCAAAATTTCCAGATTCTAATGAAGCAATTCCAAAAACGTACGCCGCTTTGTTAATAGGTCCGCCCATATCAATTGCCATCATTCCGGCAACGACAATTCCTAATAAAACTTTTGAGCTAGTTCCCAAACCATTTAAAAAGTTTATGAGATATTCGGTTAGAGAAGCTACGGGAGGATTAACTCCAAAAATCATAATTGCTCCAATTAAAAGAGTTCCTAAAAGAGGATAAAGCAAAATAGGTTTAATTCCTTCAAGAGATTTTGGAAGTATTTTAAAAATAAATTTTAACAAAAGTACAATAAATCCAGCGATAAATCCAGCAATTAACGCTCCCAAAAATCCAGCGTTACCTTTGTTGGCCAAAAATCCTCCAACAAATCCAACAACTAATGCGGGTCTGTCCGCTATGCTAATTGCAATGAATCCTGCCAGTATAGGAAGCAAAAATCCAAAAGCTGCATCACCGACTGATTTAAAGAAGGCAGCAGTTGGAGTATTCGAACCAAAGTTACTTGGATTAATTTCGTATTTATCTAATAAAAACGCAATTGCAATTAAAATACCGCCAGCAACTACAAATGGAAGCATGTTAAAAACGCCATTCATCAAATCTTTATAAATTTTTCTACCTAAACTTTCTTTTTGATTTGATTTTTCAGAAATTTCATTTGTTTCTGAAGATTTATAAATTGGTGCATCACCATTTAATATTTTTGAAATTAGCTCTTCAGGTTTGTGAATTCCATCAGAAACTTTTGTTTGTATAACTCTTTTCCCATGAAAGCGGTGCATCTCAACTTTTTTGTCTGCAGCGACTATTATTCCATCGCAATTTCTAATTTCATCTTCTGTTAAAAGATTTTTTACTCCAGAAGAACCGTTTGTTTCAACTTTAATTGAAATTCCTATCTTTTTGCCTTGGTTTTCTAAAGCTTCAGCAGCCATAAATGTGTGAGCAATACCTGTAGGACAAGCTGTTACACACAAAATTTTTGGAAACGAAGAATCTTTTTTAGAATTTATTTTTGATTCTTTTTTCGCTCTCTTTTTAAATTTTTTCTCAGCAACTTTTGATTTTTTAACCTCTTTCTTCAATCGTTTTTCTTCAATTTTAATTTCCCTAAGCTCTTTTTCCAAATCTTCTACAGATTTTTGAGGTTTGTCATCGTCTTGTTTTGAAAGTTTCTGTTTTGGAGATTTTTTATTTGATAATTTTGATTTTGGAATTTTTTGATTCTGAATTTCTGTTTTTGGATTATCGTTTTTTAGATTTTGAATTTCGCTAACCTCATTTTGGGAGATTACGTTTTGAATTTTTGGAGTAGGGACTTCTAGATTTTGAACAGGAAATTTTTCATTTTCCTTTTTATCAATTAATTTTAAAAATTCATCAACTGAACTAGCATTCATCAAAGATTTTCTAAAATCTTCATCCATTAACATTGTGGAAAGTCGTGATAATGTTTCAAGATGTTCATTGTTTGCACCTTCAGGTACAGCTATCATGAAAAATAAATACACAGGCAATTTATCTAAAGATTCATAATCTACACCATTTTTACAAATAGCAGCAGCTAAACAAGGATTTTTAACAGCTTTGGTTTTTGCATGAGGAATTGCTATTCCTTCACCAATACCTGTCGAACATTGGCTTTCACGATTTTGAATTTGTTTTTTATATTCATCTTTGTCGAGCAAATTTCCGCTTTTGTCAACAAGTTCAATAAGTTTATCTATTATGGAATTTTTGTTGTCAGCTTCGACATTCATTGAAACAGAGTTTTTATTTAACATGTCTGTGATTCTCATTTTATACCTCCGTAAGTTTTATAATTTCGATTTTACGCAACAATTTAGAAATTAAAAATTTTTCGCCAATATCCAAAGAAAAAGCAGTAGCACTTCCACTTGCAGTTCCAAATTTTAAGGCCTCTTCATAATTTGAATTTCTTAAATATCCCGCAATGAATCCACCAACCATTGAATCTCCAGCACCAACAGAATTTTTTACAATTCCATTGGGAACATTGCTTTTGTAAATTTCATCGTTCTCTGTTATAAGAATTGCACCATCTTTGCCTAAGGAGATGAGTACATTTTTTGCTCCGAGATTTTTAAGTTTAAAACCGTACTCAATTATTTTTTCATTTGAAGAAAGTTTAACATTAAACATTTCACAAATTTCATTTTGATTTGGCTTTATTAGAAATGGATTGTGTTTTAAAACATTGAAAAGCAAATTTCCAGTGGCATCGACAACAATTTTAATTTTTCTATGTTCAAGTATTTTCATAATATTTTCATAAAAATTTTCAGGAAGCGAAGGGTGTATGCTACCTGATAAAATCAAAATATCATTATCATTTAGATTTTTAAGTTTTTTCATTAATAAATCAATTTCGTTATCAAGAATTTTTGGACCACGTCCGTTTATTTCTGTTTCATTAAAATTTGTTTTGATTTTAACGTTTATTCGTGAACAACCATTTTGAATATTGATAAAATCGTGTGCAATGCAATGTTCATCTAAAAAATTTTTAATAAATTCTCCGGTGAAACCTCCAGTGAAACCAAAACAAATGCTTTCAATATCAAATTCTTTTAAAATTCTAGAAACATTTATTCCTTTTCCACCTCCATAAAATTTTTCAGATGAAGTTCTGTTTACATGGTCTTCTTTTAAAGAGTCGAGAGAAACAACATAATCGATTGAAGGATTTAAAGTTAAGGTGTAAATCATTTCTTCACTACTTTCAAAAAAATTTTTTCTAATTACTTTTAATATATCCAAAAAAAAATTTAATATATTTAAAAAATTTTTTAAGAAATAACTTTGTATTTATTCGTTCAACTTTATTGATATCATGGTCATAAAATTATTTTCAATTCCATTTATCATAAAACCTGCTAAATCGTACGAATATATTTCGCCTATAGTTTTAATTTTTTCTTGTTTTATGTAATCGTGGAGTTTTTTGTACGATGATTCAATATTCCAATTATGTTTGTGAATTAAATATAAATAATTTCCTTTAGGTTTGTTTAAGTAATAAGGGATTTTATATTTTTTGTTGAGCCTCGTATATAAATGAGAAATTTTCATTGTATTCGAATTCATAATTGAGCCAAGTTGATAATCTGTTTGAACTTTATATTTTTCACAAATGATTTTGTATTTATGAAGAACAGAAATTAGTGCAGAATTTTTATCGCTTTTATTTTCTTCTGTAATTGAAAAATCTTTTTCAGGTATTGCAAGTAAGTGTTCTTCTTCACAAAATTTTATTTTTGGAATTTCAAGATTTGAAGTTTGTTCTAAGCCCATAGAAATATTTTCGATTGAAGTTTTTGTTATAAATTCCATTCGTTCAAGTTTCTTTCGTTCCTCTTCTAAAATTTTTTGTTGTGCGTTTAAAATTCTCAAGATTGATTCTGCATTTTGGTCATTTATGAAATTTTTAATTTTTGAAAGGGGCGTTCCTGTCTTTTTTAAAATCGAAATCGCATAGTAATTGTAAAATTGTGCGGTATCGTAATAAAAATATCCATTATTATCTTTGTATTTTGGATTTAAAAGTCCGATGTTTTTGTAATGTCTTAAAGTTTCTTTTGAAGTGTTGCAAAGTTTAGCAAACTCTCCTGATGTGATAAAAATTCTTTCCATAAAATTTCTCCTAAAAAATTACTATTGACTATGTTGTTACAACATAGATTATTATAAATTTTGTATCAAAGAAGAGCAAGATTATAAGTGGAGGTAAGACATGAAAAAAGTTTTTGTATTGTGTGGTGCGTTTGTATTTTTGGTTGGTTTGATTTATGGGAAAAAATTTTTTGTAATATACAAATCAATGAACGCTTTTAGTGAGAAAAATATATCAAAAAGTTTCCAAACAATGTACAAGATTCAACCATCTAAAAAAATTTTGAGGGGAGAAAATGTTTATAAGTTCAAAACAAATTTAACTAATTTGATTTCTGAATTTGAATTTGAAAATCAAATTTTAAACACTGAAGAATTTTTGAATGATACATTCACAATTGTCATCACAAGCAAGTTAAAATCGCATATGATGGCATTGTTTTTTATATGGTTCGGACAACAAAAACAAAAACAGAAAACTTTATACCCTTAAATGCAGTTAATATAAGCTTTTTAAGGTGTCATAAAGTTTTCTGTTTTTTTGCTAAAATATTTTGGATAAATTTTTAAATAACTGAAACTCGTGATCAGGTATAACATGTGTGTATGTCTGGAGGGTAAAAGCAACATTTGAGTGACCTAGTCTTTTGGATAATATTTTATAATTAACATTATTGTTTAGCAGTAATGTAGCATGTATATGTCTTAAATCATGAAATTTAATTAGTTTGATATCATTTTTGATTAAAAATCTTTTAAAACTTGATGCCAAAACTTGAGGGTTTATTGGTTTGTTAAAATTGTTTGGATTTGGAAAAACGTATTTAGACGCCTTGTTTTTATATAAATTTTTTAAAATTTTTACGCTTTCGTTTAATAATACAATTTGCCTTATGGAAGAGTTTGTTTTGGGGGGCGTTATATCTAAAAAACTACCGCTTATTACATATGATTTGTCTACCGTAAGCACATTCCTAAAAAAATCTATACAATCCCACGTCAATGCACATACTTCGCCTCTTCTTAGTCCAGTTTCTAATACTAAATAAACAATATTGTAATATTTAAAATTTTTTAACACCGGTAAATACTTATTTATTTCATGTTCATTCCAGATGTTTTTATTTGAGTTTATTACTTTGGGCAACTGTACGTCATCGAAGATGTTGTTATGTGTTAATTTTGTTTTTTTAGCATAGGTAAAAATTTGCTTTAGAAACTCTATAATTTTACGTTTAGATTTATTTTTACGTAAAGTTATTTTTGTATTTATAAAATCGTAAATATCATTTGATTTAATTTTTGTTATATCTTTATTAGCTTGATCAAAATTAGTCAATAAAAATTTAATTTGTGCTCTATATGTATTTATAGTAGTTTGTCTCAATCCACGTTTAATACAATCATCTAAAAACAAAGAACATACATCATTAAATGTCTTTATATTATTTTTAGTTATTAATTTTTGATTTTCGAATTTAGAAGCTTCTTCAATACACGATTTTTTAGTTTTAAATCCGCATTTTCGTTTATATTTTTTCTTTCCGTTTTCATCTTGCCCGAGGTACACGCAGTATTCCCAATTATTATCTCCCTTCTTTTTAATTGTCATAAGATCCCTCCTTAAGCAAATTTCTAAAATATTATACCCATACTTCTGAAAATATATAGATTAATTTTAATAGTTTATACATTATTTGTTAATATAAAATTTAAATTTTATACTGTTAATAAATTTGTTGAAAAAATGTGTATAAATTTAAATATTAAAAATTAATTATCTAAAATTTAGAGGTTCTAGAATATCTAAAATTTAGAGGTTCTAAATATAATATAAAAAAGAATTATAAATATATAACAACGTATATGTTTTAAAAATTTATAAGTGAGTTGTTTGATTGGTATAAATTGACAAATAAAAAAGTAAGAGAATATAATTTAAGAAATTGAATTTATAGATATAGAGGTGTGACTAATGACAATAAAAAAAGATAGTATAGAAATAGTTACAAAAAAATTAAATAGTTACACAATATTACAAAAAAATATAGATTACATAGAAAAGAAAATTAAAATGATTGATCATGAACTTACTAAAGTTAAAATTATTAAATTTGAAGAAAATAGAGGAAAAGTAAATGAATATAGAACTGAAAAATTATTAGACAATAAAATGCAATTGATTAACAAGTTAAATGAATTAAAACTTGAAAAGAAATTTATAGTGGAAGCAATTAATGCACTTGATGAAATGGAACGAGAAATTATAATAGATTTTTATTTTAAAAATTATTCAATTGCAAAAATATCAACAAATAAAAATTATAGTGAGAGATATATAAGAAAAATAAGAAATAATGCTCTTTTAGAGTTAGTAATGTATTTAAGTTAGTTCTATTTTTGTTCCAAAATAGTTCCGTTTTAGTTCCATTTTTGTTCCAAAATAGTTCCGTAATTTTAGATAAAAATGTGTTAAAATGGTATGGAGTTAAAATATATTTTTGTCTAACACATAGAATTTTTCCTAAAGTTAAGGACCTTTTAAGGTCTTTTTTTTATTTTTGGAGATAATTATGATTGGTATAAACAATATTTATAATATTGACTGTTTAGAAGGATTAAAGGAAATAAAAGATAAATCAGTGGATTTAATTTTTACAGATCCACCATATAATATTAAATACAAAAATGAAAAATGGGATTCGAGAGATGACTATTTAGAATTTATGGAGAAAGTATTTTTAGAATGTGAAAGAGTTTTGAAAAATTCAGGCTCTTTTTATTTTTTCCATAATCAATTTAATACAATGGCAAAATTAAATGGTATTATTGAAACAAAGACAAATTTAACTTTAAATAGTTTTATAACGTGGCATAAGAGAAATTTACTTATTAAAAATTGGGGTTATCCTAGTAGATTTAAAAAGTGTTGTTTGAATAAGTTTTTCCAAACTTGTGAGTATATACTTTTTTATACATTCAAAGGACGGAAAACAAAAAGAGATTTAGTACATGGTGATAAAAATAATTTTAGGTCAATTAAAGATTATTTAATTAAAGAGAGAGATAAGTCAAACTTAAAAGTAAAGGATTTAAAGGAGCTTTTGAAAAGTCATACCTATAGACATTACTTTTCTGATTCTCAATTTTCATTAATAAGTGAAAAAGACTATAAAATTCTTCAAGAACATACTGGTAATTTTAAAAAAGATTATAAAGAGATTAGAGAAGAATATGAGAAATTAAAGGAAGAGTATTACAAGAGAGATTGTTATAATGAATTTGAAACAACATTTAATAAATTTGATTTAGAAATGGAAAACTTTATAGAAACAAATTTAAATACATATGGAAGGGTACATCCTTGTCAAAAACCGAGAGAAGTAGTAGAAAGATTTATAAGGATTAGTTCAAATAAAAATGATTTAGTTCTTGATTTATTTTCAGGAAGTGGAATAATTTCAAAGGTTTCAAAAGAGCTTGGAAGAAATTTTATAGGATTTGAACTTGATCAAGAATATTACGAAAAGTCATTGGAATTTTTAAAGAAATGAATTACACTGAACCAATTAAAGATAAAACACTTTTAAGAGATATTGCAAAGCATTTAAAAAATAGCAATGAAAGAAATTATATATTATTTTCTTTAGCTGTTTATTCTGGTTTAAGAATAACAGATATTTTAAATTTAAGAGTTAAGGATGTTAAAAATAGAAATGAGTTTGTATTAGTAGAAAGAAAAACAGGTAAGAGAAAAACTTTGAATATTAATCCAAACCTTCAAAACATTCTTAAAACATTTATAAAAAATAGAGATGAGAGAGAGTACATAATTTCTTATAGAGATAATGGAGAAAGACCAATAACTAGAGCAAGAGCATTTCAAATAATTAAAAATTGTGGTGATAAATTTGATTTGAGGATATCACCACACAGTTTAAGAAAAACATTTGGATATTTCCATTACAAAACCAACAAAGATATTATAATTCTTCAAAAAATATTTAACCATTCCCATGCTGATATCACTTTTAGATATATTGGAGTTAATTCTGAGACTATAAAAAATTCGATAAATAATCTTAAATTTTGGTAGATTTTCATTCTAAAAATGAAGGTCTTTTTTATTTTTTTGTGTGAAGTTATCCATATTGAGAGCATGTTTAATTTAAAGATATAAAAAACATGGAAGCTAGTAAATAAACGGATTGAGAATATATAAGGTAATTTAACACAATATTACAATATGTAAAGTTTGGTTGTTGATTTTGTAAACAAAAGTTTATTATAATAATTAGTATCATAAAAGAGGATATTATATATAAATTAACTTGTACTGGTTATATTGTATAATTTGTTAGTTTGAAATAATGGTGAACTATGGAACAAAATAAACTTATAGATAGATGTATACAATTAATAAAAATAATAGATTCTGTATATTATCTTTATGAGAAATTACTTCTAAAAAATGATGATTATAAAGAGTTGAATAAGATTAATTTAAATAAAATACGGGTAGATGATGTATTTAAAAATTATGTTATAGATAAAGAATTTAATATGTATATCCAATTTTATATAAGGTCGTTTAATATGTTCTCTATCTATGAAGGACTTCAAATAGAAAATATATTTAATCAATTAGAAAAAATTTATTTTATAAGACAAGCACGATATCGGACTAAAGCTATTGAGTCTGTAAACGAAAAGCTTAATATCTATACTAATAAAAAAGAAAATGGGAAAATTAAGATAAAAAAATGTTTAAATGATTTATTTGGAGTGAGATTTGTTATAATAAATTATAACGAAATACGTAATGAGTTTATTGATTTTTTAGATGAACATATGAAAGAGATTAGTTCATTTAATAGTAAAGTTAAATTTACAGTTAAGGGATATGGCGAGGTAAATGCTCCATATATAGCAGACCATGTTTATTATTCGAGTAAATTGTATAATAATATTTTTCCTATGGAACTCCAAATTTGGGATAGTAACAATATGGAACTAAACGAAAAATCTCATAAAGAATACAAAAGAGGATATAAAAATTGGTCTAATCAATATAATAATATATAAGATAATGAATAGAAAGAGGTGGAAATTATGAATAAGCATTTTATATTTTTATATAATAGTTATTTTTATAAAAAGAAAATAGCATTACATTGTTGTAGCAATAATTGTAATAACAAAGAATATGTTGATATTATAGATAATATAAAGAATAAATTTCCTTACCTTGATTTTAATATTCATGTGGTGTATACTAACTCAACAAGTAGCGAATCTATATATGAAATAGATAGTTATTTTGAAGATACAGAATTTATTAAGTATACTGAACATGAAAAATTTATTGATTATGTTAGTAAAGATATTAAGATTAATGCTTTGGATGTAGCTAAAGCTATATTATGTAAAAAAAGTTTAAGTAATTTGGAATTACAAAAGATATTATATTTTATTGCAGTTAGATTTATAAAAAGATATGATATTAAATTATTTGATGAAGAGTTTCAGTGTTGGGATTTAGGACCAGTGGTTCCAAGTGTTTATCGTTTTTATAAAAAATATGGTAGAAAAAAAATAATTTCCATAGATAATAAATTTAAAGTAATTGTATTTAGTAAATTATCAAAATTTGAACGTTATTATGAGTTATTAGAAATTATTGATGATGTATTGGAAGAATATAAGGATTGTAGTCCCAAAGAATTAGTTAATGTATCTCATAAAGATGGTGGAGCATGGAATTTTAGTAAAAAAATGAATAATAATATAATTTCTTGGGACATTATAAAAGTTTCAGATGATTAAAATTTATAATAATTATTTTTAGAGGTGGTTGTATTTTTGCAATAACCGCTTTTCGTTTATAAAAATGTTAAATTAAAGATTGTTAGATTAGTTCTAGCAATCTTTTTATTTTACTGTAAGTTAAAAAATATATAGGAGAAAACAATGGTAGAGAATAATAAAAATAACGAAAATAGGATAAGTAATATTCTGAAGGATGCGAAGAACTTGATTTTAAAATCTAATCATTATTCAGGAAAGATTGAAACTATAGATTTTATCAGAGATAAGCTGACTGATGAGCAATTTGAAGGTTATTTAATTGGTAATATTACTAAATATTTAAGTAGATATAATAAAAAGGGTAAATCTTATGATGATTTAACTAAGGGGTTTACGTATTATTTTTGGTTAATGCAAGGTAGAAAAGAAGATGAACAAGCTATGTAATAAACAAGGATGTAGAGAGTTAACTAAACTTAAAGAAAAGTATTGTGATAAACATAAAGAACTAGAATTTGAAAATATTAAGCGTTGGAGAAAAGATTATGATTATAAACGTAAAGATGATAAATATAAAAAGTTCTATAAGAGTAAAGATTGGACACGTTTAAGAGACTATGTACTTAAAAGAGATAACTATGTTTGTAAAGAATGTATAAAAGAAAATAAAATAACTACATGTAATACTGTGCATCATATTGTTGAAGTTAGAGAAGATTATTCTAAGGCGTTGAATGAAGATAATTTATTAACTCTTTGTCATGAGTGTCATAACAAAATACATAAAAGATTTACTCCCCCCCACCGTTAAATGTTTTAAACCCTGTATATGGGGACCGTGGGGGGCAGTTTCGTTTTTAAAAAATTCCCTAAAAAATTTCAAAGGGGGGATAAAGTGGGAAGAAATCCAAAACTAACACTAGTTAATAAAAAACATTTTACAAAAGAGGAAAAACGAATTAGAGAACAAAAAGAAAATGAATTAATAATTAACTCTAGGAGAGATAAAATTGTTCCTCCATCTTGGTTATGCAAGAAAGCTAAGGAGTTATTTATTGAAATATCTGATGAACTTATAAAAATGAAAATTATAAGTAATTTAGATGTTAATGCACTTTCTTTATACTGTGATTATTATATAAAGTTAATTGAGATAAAAAAACAAATAAAAAAAGAAAGTGAATTAATAGAGTATACAAATAAGTCAGGAGTAACTAATTTAGTTGAAAATCCAAAACTCAAGATTAAGAATAAATATTTTGAAATAGTTAATAAGTTATCTAAAGAACTTTGTTTGACTCCTTCATCTAGATCTAATTTTACAACAATAAAGGTAAAAGATAAGGGAAGTGAACTTGAAAATTTCTATGGAGACTTTTTAAATGAGCAAGAATGATCAAAGAAAGGAAATTAAAAATAGAGTAATAAGTTATTGTAATAGAGTTTTAAATAATAAGATAAATTCATGTAAAAAACATAAACAATCTTGTGCTAGATTTTTGAAAGATATTAGAGAAGAAAGTAATTATTATTTAGATGTTAAAGAGTTGGAGAGGATTAATTCGTGGGCAAACTATTTCAAGTATTCAAAGGGAGTTTTGAAAGGTAAAAATATAGAGCTTACGGATTTTCAATTATTTGTTATAGCAAATTTATTATGTTTGAAAGATAAAGTTACAAATTATAGGAAGTATAAGAAAGCTTACATACAGTTAGGGAGAAAGAATGCTAAAACACAATTAATATCAATAATAGTTAGTTATTGTTTTTTTGTACAACAAGAACAACAGGAAATTTACATAACAGGTTGGGGATTATCTCAATCAGAGATTTGTTTTAAAGAAGTAGCAAGACTTATAAAGACAAATGACTATTTAAATGGATTGTATTATAGTACTAGAGATAGATTAACCTATAAAAAAAATAATTCTATTGTTGAACCATTATCTCTTGGTGCATTAGATACAGGAGATGGGAAAGATGTCAGTTTAGCTATAATAGACGAATATCATTGTCATAAAACAGATGAATTATTAAATGTCTTAGAAGGTGGAATGATTGCAAGAACTGAACCACTAACACTTATAATAACTACAGCTGGGTTTAATTTATATTCTCCATGTTATAAAGAGTATAGTTATTCTGAAATGTTATTGTCTGGAGCAATTGAAAATGATGAATATTTTTCTTTAATTTGCGAGCTTGAAAAAGATGATGATATAAAGAATGAGAAAAATTGGATTAAAGCAAATCCACTTCTAGCAACTTATGATGAAGGAATGAATAATTTAAGAAAAAATTTGAATGAAGCATTAGATAAACCTGAAACAATGCGAAATTTTCTAACTAAACATATGAATAAATGGGTTCAAGTTGGAACTTCTGATGATTCTTATATTGATATTGAAAAGTGGACTAAGTGTGCAAAAAATGTAACTCTTAAAGATTTAGAAGGAAGTAAAGTTTGGATTGGAATAGATTTATCTTCGACGATAGATTTAACTAGTATTGGAATTGTAGGCGTTAAAGATAATAAATTTTTCGTATTTAATCATAATTTTTCGCCTTTTGAACACATAGAAGAGAAAATGAAGAAGGAAAAGAAACCATATGATTTATGGGAGAAACAAGGTTTTATAACTTTTACAAGTGGTTATGCAGTTGACTATAGAGTTTTGATTAAATATATACAAGAAATTGAAAAAGAATATAATCTTGAAATACAAGAAATATGTTATGATCCTTGGAATGCTACTATTTTATCAAGAGATTTAGATGAATTAGGATATATAACTGTAGAAATAAGACAGGGTATAAGAACCCTTGGTGAAGCTACCAAAGTTTTTCGTGAAAAGGTGTATAGTGAAGAAATATTCCATGATAATAATCCACTACTTAATTTTGCAGTATTAAATGCTATAACTATAAGTGATACTAATGGGAATTTTAAACTTGATAAAAGGAAGGCAAAAGAAAGAATAGACCCATTAGCATCAATAATAAATGCTTTTGTTCGTGCTATGTTTAATCAAAGTAACAAAGAATTAATATTTGAGATATGGAATTTTAATTAAATAGAATTTATACTTACATAAGTGATATATAATATATTTTAACTTAAGAGGGGATAGCAAATGAGAAAGTTTTTATTAAAATCATTAATAGCTGTTACTATATTTTCTTTTTTAGGCTTTGGAGGTGTTACTTCTAGTTCAAATTTCGGAACAATAACTGTACAAGCTCAACAATCAATAGTTAGTGATTTAGGTAATCCAACTGTTTATTATACACCTAAAGGAAAGTCATTTCATTTAGATAGAAACTGTTCTAAATTATCCAGAAGTAAAACAGTTTATAGTGGTCAATTAAAAAATATTATATCTAGTAAATCGGATCCTTGTGATTTTTGTGTAGAATATACATCTGCAACAACATCATCTAATACAAATAATAATTTAACAACATCTGTATCTAATTCAAATACTCAAAAAAATAATGTTGTAAAATTGAACGTTAATAAAGAAGGGTTGAAAGAATATTTACAAAATGCATATAAAAAAGCATTTAAGAGAGATATAGATGATGAAGGGTCAAATTATTGGATGAACCAACTATCTCAAGGAAAAGTTACAATTAAAGATTTTATTTTGAATTTAATTGGTTCTGATGAATTTAATGGTTTAAATTTAGGTGTAGAAGAAACAATAAAAAGAGCATATGAAATAATGTTTGGAAGAGATGCAGATGGTGAGGGATTGAATTACTGGATTAATCAATTTAATAAAAATTTGAAAAATAATAATCCTAAAAAAGCTATTATATTTACTGTTAATGAAATGATGAAATCTGATGAATTAAAACAAATAGTAAACAAAATAGGAGTTTTATATTAAATATATTTATTGAAGACCTTTAACATTAAAGGTCTTTTTATTATTGAAATGGGTGATAAATTGTTTAAGAAGATATTTGAATTTTTTAAGAGAAATAAAAGTCCAACATTAGGAATCAATTTGAAAAATGGTTTTAGTCCATTATCTTTTTTGTATAGTGGATACAAAGAAAAATTGTTGGAGATACATAGTTTAATTTATGCAGTAGTTGATAGAAAAAGTAAAGCTATTGCACAATTACCTTTAAGACTATACAAAAATGATACTGTTAAAGAAAATAAATGTGTATTTAAGCGTAAAATAGTAGTTAATAATGATATATCTTATATTTTTGATATATCTCCTAATAAAAATATTACCCCATACATATTTTGGAGAACTGTTATAGCACAAAAAGAAATATATGGAAATGCTTATGTCTATATTAAGAAAAATGGCATTGGAGAGGTAGTAGAACTTAACATTTTAGACCCATCAAAAGTAAATATATATTTAACTAAATCAGGAGAGTTATATTATAAGCCTTATAACGATAAGGAAATTTATATACATAATTTAGATATTTTACACTTTTCAAGTATTTATGTATCAGGATATAAAGGAATTAGTTTTCTTAATTGCTTGAGAAACCAATTAAATTTCAAAGAAAATGTTATTAAAATGAATTCTGAGCAGATGGAGAAATCAATAAAGGCAGGAGCAATATTAAAACTTCCTAGCAACTTATCAATGGACAAGATGAAAGAATATAAAGAACAATTCGAACAAAGTTATTCTCAAGGGTTTAATGGTCTTGTAGTACTTGATGCTGGTATGATATTTGAACAAATAAAATATGACGTTAATGATTTAAAACAATTAGATATAAATAAAATAACAGCTAAAGAGGTAAGTTCAGTTTCTGGATTACCTCTTTTTATGTTAGGTGAAGGAGAAAGCAGTAGGTATGTAAATATGGAACATCAAACCATAGATTTTATACAAAATTGTATAGCTCCAGAAGTAGTTTTAATAGAACAAGAATTAAATAAGAAGCTTTTGAGTGAAGAGCAGATAAAAGAAGGATATTATTTTAAATTTAATATTAATGCTCTTATGCGTTCAGATATGAGTTCTAGATCTAAATTTTATAGAGAAATGGTTTCTATGGGAGCTATGACGTTGAATGAAGTTAGAAGTTTAGAAGATTTAGAAAGTTATGGAGAAATAGGAGAAAGACCAGTAATATCTCTTAACTATTCTTATTTAGATACTCTTGATAAACATGAGAGAATTAATAATTGAAGGAGAAAAAAGTATGAATGAAGACAAATTGCCTATACAACGTAGTTATGAGATTAAATATAGAGCAAAAAAGAATGATAACAAGAAAATAATACAGGGTTACGCAGTTGTATTTGATAGATGGGCAGAAGTTAAAGAGTGGGGAGAATGCTGGAGTGAGTGTATACGAAAAGGTGCGTTTATTCAGAGTTTAGCAGAAAATTCTGTACTTGCTTTATATAATCATGATTTTAACAATGTCATAGCTCGTAAAAACATAAATATGAAACTTATTGAAGAAGATAAAGGGCTTTATTTTGAAATTGAATTACCAGATACAACTCAAGCAAATGATTTATATGAATTAATTGATAAGGGAATAGTTAATCAATGTAGTTTTGGGGGATTCGTTAGAAAAAATGCTTGGAGTTGTGATGGAGAGGGAAATCCATTAAGGGAAATTTTAGACATTGACTTAGTAGAGATAACTATAACCCCAATTCCTGTTTATGAAGTAACGGAAGCAGAAGTTAAAAGATGTAGAGAAATTATAAATAATAAGAATAAGCAAAATAACTTAAATTTTGAAGAAGTTATTATAAAATCTAGGGAAGAAATTAAAAAACTTGAAGAATTTGAAAGGAGTTTATAAAATGAAAACTATTTATGAAATTAAAAGAGAAATACAAAATTATAGTGAGCAACTTAAAAAGCTGCACAATGAAAATGTAGATTTTGCTCTTTCTGGTGATTCAGCAGGTATAACAAGAACTAAAAAAGAAATTGATACTATTAGTGTAAGTCTTGGAGTACTTAAAGAAGAACTTGAGAGAAGAGAAAAACAAAATAAGTTTAAACCAATAAACAATGATGATCCAGTTATTTGTAGAGGAAGTTATTATAAAAGTATAATTACAGGAAATGAAATACCAGAAGAGGTTAAAAGAAGTTTATTTGGTTCTGGTATTAGTAATGGTGGAGAAAAATTAATTCCAACAACTTTATCAAAAGAACTTTTATGTGAACCACTTAAAGATAATCCTTTAAGAGAGATAATGACAATTACAAATATAAGAGGTCTTGAAATACCTAAAATATCTTATACAATAGAAAATTCTAATTTTGTGAAAGATAATGAAACAGCAAAAGAAATAAAATTAACTGGTGATAAAGTTAGCTTTGGAAGATTTAAATTTAAAATTATGTGTAGAGTATCAGATACTGTATTATATGGTACTGATGCTGATTTAGTATCTTATATAGAGGGATCATTAAAAGAAGGATTAGCAGAAAAAGAAAAATTTTCTATCTTTAAAACTACAAATCAAGGCGAAGAACATATGAATATATACTCTTCTCAAAATTCTATTAAAGAAGTTGAAGGGGATGATTTATTTAAAGCAATAAAAACAGCATTATCAGATTTAGAAGATAGATATTATGAAAGAGCTAGTATAGTTATGAAAAGAAGTGATTATACAGATATGATTGATCAATTATCCAATTTTAATACTGATTTTTATAATAAACAGCCAGAACAAGTACTAGGAGTTAAGGTGATATTTTGTGAATATGCAGATAAGCCCATAGTAGGTGATTTTTCTCAATTACATTTAAATTATGATATAGATTCAGTATTTGATTCAGGAAAAGATATTGAAAAGGGACAGGAATTGTTTGTTTTAACAGCTTGGGCAGATATCCAAATAAAATTAAAATCAGCATTCAGGATAGCTAAAATAACAGGAACTTATTCAGCTAAGAGTAAAAAAGAAGAGGGTAAAAAGTAAATGGATTTACAGGATGTAAAGCTTTATTTAAAATTGGATCATGATGAAGAAGATGACTTTTTAACTGGATTACTTAAGGCAAGTGAGTTATATTTAGAAAATGCAGGATGTAAAACAGGCTATGAAAATGAACTTTATAGTTTAGCAATAAAAATGTTAGTTTCTCATTGGTATGAAAATAGATGTATTACAGGTAATTTGGGTAATTTAGAGCTTAGTTTAAATTCTATCATTACACAATTACGAGATGTTAAAATAAGGGATGAAGAAGAACTAAAGAATGAAGAATAGTAATTTAGATATAGGAAAATTAAGACATAAGATAAAATTAATTGATTTTGTTGAAGAAGAAGATGAATTAGGAGCTCTAGTTAAGGCAGAAAAGGTTATTAAAACTATATGGGCAAGAGTCGAACATAAGCAAGGGAAAGAAATAAACCAAGACGATAAGATTAAAAATGCAGAAACACTATCAATTAAAATAAGGTACTGCAAAGATATAAATTTAAATATGATTGTCCAATTTAGAGATAAGAAATATTACATAACCAAAATAGAAAACTATAGATTTTTAAATAAGGAGATGAATTTGGAGGTGGTTAGTCATAGAAATTGAAGGATTTGAAGAGTTTGAAACATATTTAGAGAATTTTCAAAGAAATTTTCTATCAAAAATGAAGAAATTTTCAAATAATGTTGCTAAAAAAGTTTTAAAAAGTGCTAAAGATAACACGCCAGTAAAAACAGGCAAGCTCAAGAGAAAATGGAAAATAGACAAATCTAAGGTGAGTACAAAACAAGTACAAACTATAGTTAAAAATACATCTCCATATGCACACTTAGTTGAAGATGGACACATTAAAAAGGATAAAAATAAGAAGATCATAGGATTTCAACAAGGTGAACATATGCTTAAAAATTCTATTAAAGAAATAGAAGATAATTTAGAACATTATTTTAATAAGGAATTTTTTTAAATGAGTAAAATATCAATTAAAGATATACAAAAAGTTATTATATCAAAACTTAAAGAATTAAATATAGAGATTTATGCAAATGATGTGAAAGAAGGATTTAATACACCTTGTTTCTTTGTAAATATAGAAAAATTCGAAAATTCTTTTGAAAATTCTAATTGTGTAAAGAAATATTTAGATATTTATGTTAGATATATCAATGAAAATACTACAGATATAGAAAAAATAGAAATTATAGAGAATCTTGAGAATTTATTTATTAAAACTTTGAGTGTAAACGACAGAGTATTTACACTTCATAATAAATCTTTTTCTAAAGGTGAAAATGATGTAGAACTTAATTTTGGTATTGAATATTATGAATTTTTACAAGATGAAGAGGAAATAAATAGCGAAAAAATGAATAACTTTGAACTTGATTTATAATCATCATATTTAATTTAATATGGTGATTTTTATTTTGTTAAAAAGTCCCTGCCCTCTCTGTATTACAAATTGTCTAACACATGTATTACAAATTGTCTAACAAATTGTATTACCAATATCGTAATACAAAATTTTAATGATAAAAATTAAAATTAAATTTTTAAAATGGATGAGAAGGGATAGGAGCAATTTTTAAAAGGGGGATAAAATAAAGTGGGATTACCAGAAATATCAATAGAGTTTAAAACATTATCATCAACAGCAATTAGACGCAGCGAAAGAGGAACAGTAGCAATGATAATAAAAGAAGATGATACAGATGAAGAGTTAAGATATGTATATACATCATTTGATAAGATAGATGATTCAAAGTTTTCTGAAGAAAACTTTGATTATATACGTCAAGCATTTAAAGAAGATCTAAGTAAATTAATCATTGAAAGAATTACAAATGAAAATACAATAGATAAGGCGTTAGCTAGATTATCGACTGAAAATTTCAACTATCTTTGTTATCCAGATGGTGAAGTTGATGATAATCAAAAAATAGCTTCGTTTATTAAAGAACAAAGAAAAAATAATAAGATTTTTAAAGCAGTGTTGTCAAATATTCAAGGTGATAGTGAGGGAATTATAAATTATATTTCAACTTGTACTGATGAAAATGGAAAAACATATCCTCCAGAAAAATTTGTATCAAGAATTGCAAGTATCTTAGCCTCAATACCTTTCTTTATGTCATCTACTTATTACGAACTTAAAGATATAGTAGATACAAATATTTTTGACAATCCAAATAATGAAATCAATAATGGAAAGTTAATTTTAATTAAAGATGATGGAGTAGTTAAAATTGGTAGAGGAGTTAATTCTTTTACAACATCTACAATTACTAAAGGTGAAATATTTAAAAAGATTCGAATCATTGAAATAATTGATATGATTAAGGATGATATTTATAAAACTATGAAAAAAGAGTATATAGGAAGAGTTATAAATACTTATGATAATAAAATGATGTGCATAGGTACTATTAATGCGTATTTAAAAGAATTAGTTAACCAAGAAATACTTGGAGATGGGGAAAATAGAGT
Organism: uncultured Candidatus Neoarthromitus sp.; assembly: GCA_937890765.1. Classification (GTDB taxonomy): domain Bacteria; phylum Bacillota; class Clostridia; order Clostridiales; family Clostridiaceae; genus Dwaynesavagella. The sequence continues at coordinate 7,703 of CALADQ010000019.1, read as the reverse complement.
GGATATAGATGTAGAAGCCCATAAAAATTACATGCTATCTAAGGGAATATCAGAAGAAAACATTAATCAAATGGATGAAGGACAAATAAGAAAATACAATACTGGATCTAATTTTTACATTAAAGGAAGTATTACTCCAGTTGATTCCATAGAGGATATTAAAATTTCATTTAATATTTAGAAAAGATTTGAAAGGAGTTATAAATGAGTAAAAAATATAGAGGACGTAATGTAGTAAGTGGATCTTGGGGAGAATTATGGTGGGATGGTGAAAAATTAGCAATATTAAACAAATTTGAGCTAAAAACAACCCCTGAAAGAGTAGATATACCAGGGGAAGGACTTGATATAGATTCGAAAATCGTTGCTGTAAAGGCAGAAGGAAGCTTCTCAGTTAAAAAATTATATTCTAAAAATACTAAAAGATTTCTTGAAGCATGGAATCAAGGATTAGATCCTAGATCTGAATTAATAGGCAAATTAGATGATCCAGATGCTTTTGGAGCTGAGAGAGTATCTGTGCGAAATGTATGGTTTAATGAAATTTCTATTATGTCTTTTGAAAAGAAAAAAGAGGTAGATGAAGAGTACAAGTTTGGATGTACTGCAAGTGATATAGTATATGAAGAATCAATAACTTAGGAGGATAAAAGTATAAAAATGAATAAAGATAGATTAACATTAGACGAGCTAATAAATAAGGCTAGTCAAACCAATAATAAAGAAAATTATATAGAACTATATATAAAGCGTATTGATAGATGTATTAAATTAAGAAAACCAAACAACGAATTAATATTAGATGCACTAGATATTGCAAAAGATAATTCGCATGATGGTGATTTACATTTATTATATAATTCAATAGTTGAGCCTAATATTAAAGATATACGTTTACATAGTGCTTATAATGTATCAAGACCATATGATATATTAGATAAAATATTTACATTAGGTGAAATAGCTGGGATGTCAAAAGAATTAACAAAAGATTCTGGATTTTTTGATGAAGATAGTATTACTTTAATTGATAACTTAAAAAACTAATTAAATCTAATGATAGTGCGTTTTTTCTACACTATTACATACAAAAAGGTTTAACATTAGAATATTTATTATCATTAGATATACGCTCAGAAATATTTATGACTGCAAGTATGCAAGCAGAAATAGAAAGTAACACGGTGGAAAAATGAAATACTTAAATGCGGTAATAACACTTAAAGATATGTTTACAGGTCCTTTAAGTAGTATCAGAAAACATCAAGATAGTTTTAAAAAGGAAACTAATGGTATTAAAGATGTTTTGAATAAATCCTATAAATTGGACAAAAAAGAACTCCAAAGTGCTTTAAAAGATATTAATAATGCCATAGAAAAGAACAAAGAAGATTTAAAAAATGCTCAAAAGTCTATGGAAGGATGGAAAAAGTTAACAGAAACTTCTTCAAAAAGTGTTAAAAATCTTTCTAAAGATGTTCAAGAGTTATCACTTAAGAAACAAAAATTAATATCAGAAATGGAAAAGTTAAAGACATCAGGAAATCCTGAGGTCTTTTCTAAGTATGAGAGCAAATTAAAACAAGTTGATTTAGCACTTAAAGAAAAGACGAGTAGTTTAAGTAAAGCAAGAGTGGAAAATAAAAAGTATGCTAAAGAACTTTCAGATGCTCAAAAGGAAGTTTCAAAACTTGATGTAAGTATAGGAGCATTAGGAAAGAAATTTGATGAGTTATCAAGTAAGAATTCAAAACTTTCAGGTATTAAAAATGCTTTTAATTTGCAGAATCAAAGCAATAATATAAATAATCTCTATGATAATTTTGATAATAATAAAAATAAATATTCTGGCTTTGAAAGACTTGGAGGCAGTATCAAGAGTGTAGGAAAATCTATGTCTTTAGGTATATCTACTCCAGTTACAATAGGACTTGGAGCATCGCTTAAAACTGGAATAAATTTTGAATCTGCCTTATCTTCAGTTGAGGGTACTTTAGGAAGTAAAGCAACAGCTGAAGGAATGGAACTTTTAAAACAAAAAGCAATGGAAATGGGCAAAGAAACAACCAAATCTGCTAGTGAGTCAGCTAATGCTATGGAATATATGGCATTAGCAGGATGGGATACTCAGCAAATAATAGGTGGGATTGAACCAATACTTAGATTATCTGAAGCGGGAAAAGCAGATCTTGCTACAACGTCAGATCTTGTTACAGATAGTATGTCTGCTCTTGGACTTAAGGTAGAAGAACTAGGAGGATTCCTAGACAAGGTTTCTAAAACTTCTACTTCTTCAAATACTTCAATTCTTCAAATGATGGAAGCTTTTATTGTTGTAGGTGGAAAATCTAAAAGTCTGGGTGGAAATATATCTGAACTTTCTGGAATTCTTGGAGTAATGGCTAACCGTGGTATTAAAGGATCTGAAGCTGGAAGAGGGCTTTCTGCTATACTAACAAATTTAACTTCTCCAACAGGTCAAGCTCAAAAAGCATTAGAAGCATTAAATTTTTCAGCTTTTGATTCAAATGGTAATTTTATTGGACTTGAGAAAACATTTTATAAATTGAAAGATGCACTTAAAGGAATGACCCAAGAACAGAGGGTTACATATTTATCAATGATAGCAGGTAAGGAACATGGAAAAACTATGGAAGCTATTATGAGTGGGCTTTCTGAAGAGTATCAAGGACTTACAGGTGATATAATTAATTCTAATGGAGCACTTGAAATTATGGCAAAAACTATGCAAGATAATGCTGCAGGAGGAATAGCTAGCTTTCAATCTAAATTTGAGCATTTGGGAATTAAAATATCAGAACATTTATTACCTGCTTTTTCTCAAGTAATAGAATTAGTATCTAATATGTTAGATAAATTTGCTAACTTATCACCAGAAACACAAAAAAATATTGTTATGTTTGGACTTATGGCAGTTATTATACCACCATTAATAACAACAGTAGGAGGACTTATAACTTCCGTTTCAGCAATCGCAGGTGTCATGTCATTTTTAAAGGGTACTTTAATTAATGCAACACAAGGTGTAGGATTGCTTGGTAAAGCATTTACATTTTTATCTTCTAATCCTATTGTATTAATTATTGGAGCGATTATAGGTATAATTGGAGTTATTGCTCATCTTTGGCGTACGAATGACAGCTTTAGAAATGCAGTGCATAATATTTGGCAACGCATAGTAGAGAGTGTAGAATGGGCAACAAATAAAATAATAGATGGCATTAACTGGGTAATAGATAAAATTAATGCAATACCATTTGTTAATATAAAGGCAATAGGACGTGTTGAGTGGAGTGAGAAGTCTAAACAAAAAAGGTTAAATAATTCTAATTTAATTGATGGCTCATATAAAACTGGTCTTGATTTTGTTCCTTATGATGGATTCATAGCGGAACTACATAAAGGAGAAAGAGTTTTAACAGCTGAAGAAAATAAATTTTATGATAAAAGATATTCAGATAATTTGAAAAGTTCAAATAATACAATAGTTAGTAAATTCTTTGGATTTAGTGGTGTAGAGAACAATAATAGTAGCAAAAGTTCAATAAATACAAATACTAGTAATGTAAATTTAAATGTTACTGTTAATTATTCAGGTAAGGGAGATAATAGTGATATAAATTCTTTAGCTGAAACAGTAGCAAAGGTAATTATAGAGAAACTCAAGGTGATGAAGTTAAATGTTGTATGAAATATGGCTTGATGATTTTAGATTTCCAATTAGACAAAAAGAATTAGGAGTATATGAAGAAAATGAAGTATCATCACTCACCATTGATGGATTTGGTGAAATATCTAAAACTACTAATATGAAATTAAGGACTTTTACAATAGAGTCCTTTTTTTACGATCCAACAAAATCAGCTCCATCTTATGCAAAACCATATACAAGAAACATAAATACAATGGAAGATATTAATTGGTTTTTACATGATATACAGAGAAGTAACAAAGTTGTACCATTTAAAATATTTGGTATGGATGTGGATACAAAAGTACAAATAAGCAAGTATGAGTGGATGTCTAAAGACGGCACAGGAGATATGTATTATAATTTAACCTTAATAGAATATAAAGAACCAAGTATTGAAAATGCAGTTAAAGAAAGTAGAGAGAAAGAGACAAATAAAGAAATGAAAAATATAAAAACTTATAAAGTAAAATCAGGCGATACCCTCTATAATATAGCAAAGAAATTTTATGGAGATGGCAATAGGTATATGGAACTTGCAGAAAAGAATGGTATAAGTGATCCTAATTTTATACTAGATGGTCAGGAGCTTAAATTATGATAAAAATATATCATGTTAAAAGAGCTGGAGCCAAGGTAGATATAAGCAATTTAAGAATAAAAATGAGCCTTAGCTCTAGTTTAAGTGAAGTAGCTAGAACTCTTGATTTAACTTTGTACTGTAAAGATTATAGAGAAGTTTTTCTTGGAGAGATAATAGAGTTTAATGGAATTGAGTATCATATTTTTAAGAAAGATATGGATTCAGAAGGAGAGCAAATGAACCTAATTTGTTTTGATAAGTTAATTTACTTAAAGAAGAATCAAGCTAGTTATAATTTTAAAAATCAAACTCCAGAAGGAATCACAAATAAAATTTGTAGTGAGTTCAATATAAAAATAAATCATACAGAAAGTACAGGAATTACAATAAATAGAAAGTTTAGAAACTCAGACTTGTATGGAATTATTCAGACAGCTTATACAATGGCAAGTGAAAAGACAGGTAAGAAATACTATATGACTTATAATAGGGGACTAACAATAAAGGAAGCTTTCGTAGAAAATGGAGTGGAATTAAAAGAAGGTATAAACATTATTAAAGTTTCTCATTCTGAAGATTTGCAAAACATGATAAATTCAGTTATTGTTTACAATGAAAGTCAAGAAAAGATACAAGAAATTAAAAATGATTCATGGATTTCTTTATATGGAAAACTTAGTTTAAGTTTTGAAAAAAATAGAGATGGAGAACAAGAAGATTATAATTCAAAACTTAAGGATATAGAAAAAACTTTAAATGCTGAATGTGTTGGGGATTTGTCTTTGACTACTGGAAAGTGTGTTTACATAACAGAAAATGATACAAATATTAAGGGGTTATTTTATATTAAAAGTGATACTCATAATTTTGAAAATAGTACTCATACAACAAGTATTGAGCTTAGTTTCGAAAAAATAATGGATGAACAGAGTTCAGGAGAAGAAGAATCAAAAGAAAATAATAAAAAACAATCTAAAAAATAAAGAGGTGAGTATTATTGAATGTTTATTCGTCTTTAGCAAAAGAAATAAATAGTGATAGTAAAATTATAAGTAATGTTATAGACATTGGAGAAATTAAAAGTTTAGATCCAATGTCTATTTCTTTAAGTGATATTTTATTAGATGAACATGATATTATTTTAACTGATAAAATACAAAAATTAATCGAACCATTAATACCAGACATAGATTGTGACGTTTATTGCACAATAAATGAAGAGAAATACGAACAAGATAAGCTTAAAGTAGGAGATAAAGTAGTTTTATATAGTATTGAAGATGGTCAAAAATTTATAGTCATTGATAGGTTATATTTATGATTTTTCCAAATATCAAAGCGAAAGAAATAAGGAAATTAGAAAATAGTTTAAAAGAAATAGCATGGGATTTTGAAAAAGATGAACCAATAATTAAAAATAACATGTTTGTTATTGTATCAGGAATTGAAGCGTTAAAAGTTTGGATTTATAAGACCATTAAAACTAATAGATTTAAATATTTAATTTACTCTAATGCTCACGGAACTTTTATTAAAAGTTTTATAGGCAAGGTATTAACTGCAAAAGTTAAAAGGGATTTAAGAAAAGAGATTATAGAAGCTCTAATTATTAACAATTATATAGAAAGTGTTTCTATTATTGAGTTTAGGCTGGATTATAATAAATTATTTTTAAGTTTAAAAATTGAAACAAAGATTGATGAAACTCTAAATTTTGAGGTGAGTTTTGATGTTTGATATTCAAACAGAACAAGAAATTAAAGCCAGAATATTTAAAAATATAAAAACTGATCTAGATAAAAGTGAAGGAAGTATATTAAATGATATTGTATCCGCTATTGCTCTTGAGATAATTAATAATCAAATATTTTTTAAAAATGGATTTTTGTCTTCGTTTGTTGAAACGGCTAGGGGAGAATTATTAGATCTTAGGTGTAAGGAGCACGGAGTCTACAGAAAACAGGGAGAAAAGGCTAGCGGAATAGTCGTTTTAAAAAGTGCAGAAGATATTGAAATAGAAGAAGGCACAATACTTGTTAACGAAAAAACTTCTCTAAGATACATAATTAAAGAAAGGTATATTACTAATAGGCAATGCAAAATTGAAGCTGAAAATATTGGATCTAATTATAATTTGATTAAAGATGCTGCCTTAACTTTATTTAGGCATAACGCAAAAATAAACAGGATCGAAATAATTGAAGATATAATGGGAGGAAAAGATGTTGAAAGTGATGAAGATTTAAGAAAGCGTTTATATTTTGTTGTAGCTCATCCAGAGGGAGTAGGCACTGTTACAGATTATGAGAGATGGGCATTAGAGATTGATGGAGTTAAAATAGCTAAAGCAATCCCATGTTTTTACGGCAACGGAACGGTAAAGGTTATTGTAGGGGGAGAAAATGGACAGATACTCGACGCGGAATTAATTAAAAAGGTACAAAATTACATATGTCCATTAGAAGTAGGATATGGCAAAGGAAAAGCACCGATAGGAGCTAGAGCAACTATAACTACTTTTAATAAAATACCCATTAGTATAAGGATATTAAATTTAAACATAGTTAATCAATATGATATTAACAAAGTAAAAGAAAAACTTGAAGAAAATATAAATAAATATTTAATAGAAAAATTAGATACTTTAATATATCACGAGCTGATATCCGTTGTAATTGAAAGTTATGGTGTTAGAGATTTTGGAGAACTTTTAATAAATGGGCTTAAACAAAATATAACATTAGCCTACGATGAAAAAGCAATTTTAGAGGCAATAGATTATGAATAAAGAGCATGACTTAGAAACAATTAAAAAAAGGTTTGATAGTTATTTGCCAGAGTTTATTTTAAAAGCTCCATACTTAAAAGAAATATTTAATAGCGAAATAACTGAAAGTTATCATTTAAATAGATATATTAAAAAACTGTTAAATGAACTTGCCATATCAACAGTAACAGAAGATGGTATTGATAAATGGGAAATTTTAGCAGGTCTTAAAAATGAAAATTTATCTCTAGAAGAGAGAATTGATTCGGTTATTAAGAAATTTTCGTATCAGGTGCACGCTAATTATTTTAATTTTTTAACTATGCTTAAAACTTATGATGCAGAAACAGAACTTAAAGAATTTATTAATGAGTATAGAATAGAAATCAAAACTAAAAATTACATAAGTTACAATGATTTTTTAAACTATTTAAGTATTATAAATAATTATAAACCAGCCCATATCGGAGTATTAATTAAAATACTAAGAAAAGAAAATATTGTTATGTATATAGGCATTGCAAGTAATAGATGTAAAAAATCTAAAGTCTACATGCGTACAATGCTTGAAAATAAATTTGCATCAGCTAGATTATTTGTTGGTGTTGGAGTAAATAGATTTAAAAAATCTGTAATACTAG
>CALADQ010000018.1 GCA_937890765.1 uncultured Candidatus Neoarthromitus sp. | reverse complement strand
ATATTATAGCCTATTTTAGATATAATTAATCACAAAGTTAGCTAACATAGCCAAAGTTTAAAGTAATACTTCACATTAAACATTCATATTATTCTAATAAAAGAATATTTGATGTTGGAGGAAAAAAACAAAATGGAACGACAAGAAACGAATAAAAAAAGTAATTTATTATTGGAAAACAGAAGTAAGGTTAACGTTAGTGGAGTTTATGAAGTTGTGTCATTCAATGAAACAAAAGTTACTTTAAATACTGTGTTAAAGAAATTAGAAATTTCAGGTAATAATTTAAAAATATCTAAGCTTGATTTGAAAAATGGAGAAGTAGTTATATCAGGAAACATAAATCAATTAAGGTATTTAGATGGTTCAGAAAAGAGAAGTTCTAGACTTGGTGTTATGAAAAAAATAGTGGGTAAAAAATAATGTTAACTTTAAAAACTCAAATATTGGTTCTATTGTATAGTTTTATTTCGGGAATTTTATTCGGTGTTATATTTGATATGTATAAAATAATTTTAGGGGTATTTTCTAGTAAAGTAATTAACTTAATTAAAAATATTTTGTTTTGGATATTAATAGGATTAGTGATGTTTTGGTTTTTGCTTTACACGCAATATGCAATAATTTCATTTTACACGTGTTTTTATATTTTTTTTGGCATTATTTTTTATTTAAAATTGATTTCTAGATTTGTGTTTCCATTGTTAAAGAATTTTGAAAATAAAGCTTTAGTTCTTATTAGAATTATATTTAAGAATATTTTTTATTTTGTATTTAGTATTTTTTTTAAAAAAAATAACAAAAGTTCATAAATGTATTGAAAAAAAACAAATTTGTATTAAAATATTTATGTATTTCAAAAATTATTCTGTAAAGAGGTAGTTTTGGTTAAACAAAGAAGAAGGATATTTTTTATTAGGAATGTTGTGATTTTAGTCATATTAATTTATAGTTTGATTACTTTGCTTAAAAATGATTTTGATAGATATAATGTTGAAGTTGAACTTATAAAATATCAAAACAAATTAAATGAAATAAATCATGAAATTCAATTATTGAGGGATGAATTAGATTTGTCAAATACGAGAGACTATCTTGAGGTTTTAGTTAGAGAGAGGTTAGGTTATGTATTTGATGGAGAAAAGTCCATAGTAAATGTAGTTAGAGATAATTAGGTTATTTTAAGGAGGAGCAAAATTAATATGGCTTTAGTCATAGGAAGTATTTATGAAGGTAAGATAGTTAATGTTACTAGCTTTGGAGCTTTTGTAGAGGTTAATGGTGAGACGGGATTGGTACATATATCGGAGATATCAAACAAATATGTTAAAGATATTAAAGATTATCTCAAGGATAAAACAGATGTTAAAGTTAGGGTTTTGTCTGTAGATGGAAATGGAAAGATAAGTTTATCCATAAAAAAAGCTGAAGAAGGTTTTTCGAGAGATAAGAGAGAGGACTTTAGAAAGACTTCTTCAAATAATTTTGAGGATATACTGTCTAAGTATTTGAAGGACAGCGAGGAGAGGATGCAAGATTTTAGAAGGAGTCAAGACTCAAAGCATCGTGGTTATAGTAAGAGGAATTTTGGATAAATAAAATCAAAAATATATTGACATACATAAGGATATAATTTATAATTATCAAGGTAGTTGATATTAGATAAAATATTTTGAGCTGAAGTGGCGAAATTGGCAGACGCACAGGACTTAAAATCCTGCGGTACTATAAATACCGTACCGGTTCGATTCCGGTCTTCAGCACCAGATATCGCGGGATGGAGCAGTTGGTAGCTCGTCGGGCTCATAACCCGAAGGTCGCAGGTTCGAGTCCTGCTCCCGCAACCATTTTTTGGCGGAATAGCTCAGTTGGCTAGAGCAATCGGTTCATACCCGGTGTGTCGTAGGTTCGAATCCTATTTCCGCTACCATTTGTTTAAATTTGCTTTTTGAAGGTAATCATTTGATTATCTTTTTTTTTGCAAAAAAATTATTAAATTAGTGTTAATATTAAAACTTGTAGTTTAATTAAGTGATATAATTATTTACAAAATTTGTAAATTAGTCTTAGAGGGTGAATATGTGATTTATAATGATAGATTTATAGATAGGGAAGTAAATAATTATAGAAAATTAAGCAGTTTGTTAGATGTAAAAAAATATTTATTTTATGGACTTATAGCTTTTTTGTTAAGTAGAATAAATGTTTTGTTTTATATGGCTCCTATAGGAATAGCTTTCACAGTCGTATGTATTCTCAAAAATAATAAAGTTTTTTCAATTATCGTTTGTTTAAGCAGTATTTTGGGATATTTGAGTACAAAAGATAGTTTTGTTAGTTTTGATATATACATAATGATAAATTTTTGTTTAATGGTATTTAGCTTTTTGAAAATAAATTTTAAATACAAAAATATTTTAATGTTATCTATAGTTGTATTTTCGATTTTTATATACAAATATTTTAATGTTGGTTTTTCGTTAACTTCGTCTATGTTTTCTGTTGTGTTTGAAGTTAGTACTGTAATAGTTTTTTATTTTGTTTTCAATAATTTTATAAAAGTCACAAATTACTTTAACACAAATCAAATATTTGTTAGAGATGAAGTTATATGTTTAATTTTGACTTTGTGTTTGTCTGTTTGTGGATTGAATAGTTTTAAAATATTTTCCTTGGATTTATCAAATATATTGTTGATGGTTTTTATTTTTATAATATCTTATGTTAATGGTATGTCCATTGGAATGGTTTCGGCGGTTTTTTCTGGAACTATAATTGGAATTATGTATGGCGATGTTGCTCAGTATATCTCCATATATAGTTTGCTTGCGTGTATTTCTTCAATATTGTATTTGTCATCGAGATTTTCTGTTGTTATAGTTTGCGCTTTGAGTATTTTTATTTTGGAATTTTCAAATATATCTTTGTTCACCATTGATCAAAAGTATTTGTTAATGGAAGTTGTTGTTTCCATGGTTATATTTTTGAGTATACCTAGAAATATTTTAAATAAAGTTTTGATATATTTCGATGAGGAGAACAAGAAGGAATTTTATTCTCAAAAAAGATTATTTAATACTCTTGATATGAGAATACAGAAAATAGATGATTTTAATAATTCAATCAAAGAATTATCGGATATGATAGTTTCAAATGTTAATTTTAAATATAAGATTTTGGATAAGAAAATATATATAGAAATTTTAGCTGAAAGTGTTTGCGGTGATTGTTCAAAAGTTAATTATTGTTGGAAAAATAATTTTAAAGAAGTTAGGGATCAATTGCTTTTTAGTTTTGATAATTTTGTGGATGGAAATAAAAGTTTAACGGATTACGTTTCAAATATTTGTATTAATCAAGAGAAAATAAAAAGCGAACTTGGGAAAATATCTAATTTTTACAATATTCAAAAGGTTTATGAGGGAAGAATATATGAAGCTCAAGATATGTTGTCTTATGAACTTAAAAACATTCACAATATAATTAGTCAAGGTATAAAGGAAGTTAAAAAAGATATTGTAATTAAGGTTAATTACGAAAAAAGTTTAATAAATAAGTTTAATAAATTTAATATAAAGTATTTTGATTTAGTTTGCTATGAAGAAAATCGTAAGATTAATGTGAAAATTATTTTATCTCATAGTGTTTACTCTGAATATAAAAATGATATATTGGATATTATCAATTTGGCTCTCGATAAGGAGATGATTTTACAAGATGAATCTTCCCAATATGTCAGTTCCAAAAAAGAAGTTGTTTTAACTTACGTTGAAAAATATAATTACAAAATTATTTCCCATTGTACTCAGTTATCAAAGAGAGATAAAAATGGTGATAATTACATATTTACAAGGGATAAAAATGATAAATACATAATAGTTTTAAGTGATGGAATAGGTTCTGGAAGTGAGGCTTACGATAAAAGTAAATTTACTGTTGATTTAATCTGCAAATTTGTAATGACAGGATTAAATTTAAATTCTTGTATAAATGAAATAATTTCTATTGTTTCATTGAAATTTTTCAGAGATGAGGCTATTTCTACAATAGATTTTTCAAGTATAGATCTTTACAATGGAAAAATAAATTATTTAAAATTCTTTTCTGTTCTTACGTATATTAAACGTGGAAATCAAGTTTTTGTTTTAGAAAGCGAGAAGAATTTGTTTAATGATGATTTGGAAAATCAAGATAATAAAATTATAAGCGGTGAATTTCAGCTAGAGTATGGCGACATAATGGTTCATTTAACAGATGGATTAATACATTTTAATGATTTGTCCCATAAAGCTTGGCTCTATAATTTTTTAAAAAAGATAGATGTAATTTCTCCAGATAAATTGTGCGAAGAAATTATTAGAGAATTTAAAATTTTAAATGCTGAATGTTATCAAGATGATGTAACGGTTATAGTTTCTAAGGTTTATAAAAATTAAAGCCCTTTTGAGTTCAAGAGGGCTTTTGCATTTTTTAGAAATTGTTTTATAATTATAAAGCAAGTTATTTAAACTTAGGAGAATTATTATGGAGCATATTTTAAATGAGGTTAGGAATTTCATAGAGAAAAATAATTTGATTTCTAAAAATGATAAAGTTGGATGTGCTTTTTCTGGTGGAACGGATTCTGTTTTTATGACTTATATTTTAAATAAGCTTTCTTACGAAATGAATTTTAAAGTCATTGCCATACATGTAAATCACATGTTAAGAGGCGAATTTTCTCTAAGGGATGAAAACTTTTCTAAAAATTTTTGTAAGCTTAATTGCATTGAGTTTAAAAGTTATGAGGTTGATGTTAAAAAATATAGTTTGGATAACAAAATCTCTATTGAGATGGCAGGTAGATTTTTAAGATATGATATTTTTGAAAATTTAAAAAATCGCGGTATCATAAACAAATGCGCTTTAGCACATCATGCAGATGATGATGTTGAAACAATTTTAATGAGAATTTTTAGAGGAACGGGAATTAAGGGAATAGAAGGAATTAAAGAAATAAGAAATGATTTTTACATAAGACCTATTTTGTTTTTAAGAAGAAAGGATCACATTGAAAAATTTTTAAATGATAATTCAATTAAATATATGACTGATGATTCTAATTTTTCTGAAGATTACTTAAGAAATAAGTTAAGACTCAACATAATACCAGCCATAAATGAAAATTTTTCTATGGATATTACAAATAGCATTTTAAATTTAAAGGAAATGAGCAAAACAGACAATGATTTTTTTGAAAAATTAGTTAAAATTTATTTAGAAAAATACGTTGAATTTCGTTTTAATGAAGTCCTTATAAGAAATGAGTGCTTTAAATTACATAATTCTATTTTATTTAGATTAATACGAACGACCATTGAAATTTTCAGTGGAGATATTAACGATATAAATTTGAAACATGTTAAATGTATAGTTGAATCTTTTAATCTTAAGTTTGGAGGAAAAATTCAAATTAGGAAACGTCTTTATTGTATTAAGGATTTATGTGGTTTAAAATTTGTAAATAGTATTTCTAATTTAAATGAAAATTCAGAAGAGAGTCATGTTCTATTGAATAAAATTGAAATTTCTAATTTGAAAAATGGTTCTACATGCGAAATTGTTAAAGAAGTGTGTTTTTTGGGAAATAAAATAAGGATTGTATTTAATTTGGAAAATAATTTAAACTACAATAAAGTTAAATCTTCCTATAATTTTAGATATTTTAATTTTGATAAAGTTGAGAGTGAAGTTGTTTTAAGAAATAGAAGGGAAGGAGATCATTTCAAACCTTTTGGAATGAAAAGTACTAAAAAATTAAAAGACTTTTTAATAAATGAAAAAGCTAAAAATAGGAATTGTATACCCATAATTTGTTTTGATAATAATATTTCTTGGGTATTTAATTTTAGAAATAGTGAAGATTACAAGATTTTAAGTGACACAAAGAAGGTTGTTAAGATGAAATTAGAATACGTTTAAAGGAGAAAATTTTTATGATGCAAAAAGATATAAGTAAAATTTTGTTTAGTGCAGAAACTATACAACAAAGAATAGATGAACTTTCTCAGAGAATAAATCAAGATTATAAAAACAAGGATTTAATACTTTTGTGCATATTAAAAGGATCAATTATTTTTATGGGAGATTTAATGAAAAGAATAAACTTATATGCAGTTACAGAATTTATGTGTGTTTCATCTTATGGAAATTCAACTATAAGCACGGGAAATGTAAGAATTATTAAAGATCTTGATATGCCTGTTCATGGTAAAAATATTTTGATAGTTGAAGATATAATTGATACAGGAACAACTTTAAAATACGTAAGAGATTATTTAATAGGAAAAGGTGCAGAAGATGTTGAAATAGTTACTCTTTTAGATAAACCAAGTGGTAGAAAAGTTTCTATAGAAGCAAAATATGTTGGATTTGAAGTTGGAAATGAGTTTGTTATTGGATATGGACTTGATTTTGCTGAAAAATATAGAAATTTGCCTTATATAGGTGTACTTAATGAAAGTATGTATAAATAATAGAAAAAATGGCAATATTTTATATTGAATTAACTGGAAGAAATAAAGTTAAATAATAATATTTACTTACTTGTTTAATAAAAAATGGTGTGATAAAATTTTATAGTATGTAGTTAGAAAAAAAAGGGAGGGGGGTTTAAAATAATGAAAAAAAGTTTTTCGAACATAACTGCTTGGATAGTTATTGTGGTTATGGTTTTTATAGTTGGGCTTTTTTATTTTGAATCGACGAGAACAGAAAGGACTATACCTTATAGCAAATTTGAACAGCATTGGATAAGTGATGAAGTTCAGAGTATAAAAATAAGGGAAGGAAGCTTAGCTATAGAAGGAACATTAAAAAATAGAGAACAGTTTGTTACGGTTGTTCCTCAAAATAGATTGAATTTGTTATTTGATAAGTTTCCTAAAAATGGGGAGGTTATTGAGCTTTATGAAGAACAAAGCAATGTTTTTGCTTGGTTGCAGTTTGTACCATCTCTAATAATTATTATTATGTCTCTAGGATTGTGGTTTTTGTTTATGCAACAATCTCAAGGTGGAGGAAGTGGAAGAGGTGTCATGAATTTTGGAAAAAGTAGAGCTAGAATGGCAACTCAAGATACTAAAAAGGTTACTTTTAAAGAAGTAGCTGGAGCAAAAGAAGAAAAGGAAGAATTAGAAGAGATTGTAGATTTTTTAAAGCAGCCTAGAAGATACATTGAAATGGGAGCTAGAATACCAAAAGGTGTTTTGTTATTCGGTCCTCCTGGTACAGGAAAAACTCTTTTAGCTAAGGCTGTTGCAGGTGAAGCTGGGGTTCCTTTTTTTAGTATATCTGGATCGGATTTCGTTGAAATGTTCGTAGGAGTTGGAGCTTCTAGAGTTCGTGATTTGTTTGACCAAGCTAAAAAGAACTCTCCTTGTATAATTTTCATAGATGAGATTGACGCTGTTGGAAGACATAGAGGAGCAGGGCTTGGAGGAGGTCATGATGAGAGAGAACAAACATTAAATCAGTTGTTAGTTGAAATGGATGGTTTTGGAGTTAACGAGGGTATTATAATTATTGCCGCAACTAATAGACCAGATATTTTGGATCCAGCACTTTTAAGACCTGGAAGGTTTGATAGACAAATAGTTGTAGGTTACCCAGATGTTAAAGGAAGGGAAGAAATTCTTAAGATACATGTTAAAAATAAACCTTTATCTGATGAAATTAAGTTGGATGTATTAGCTAAGAGAACTCCTGGATTTACTGGAGCCGATTTAGAAAATTTAACTAATGAAGCATCGCTTTTGGCTGTTAGGAGAGATAAGAAATTTATATCAATGCAAGAAATGGAAGAAGCTATAACAAGAGTTATAGTTGGTCCAGAAAAGAAAAGTAAGCTTAGAACTGAAAAAACTAACAGATTAACTGCCTACCATGAAGCAGGGCATGCTGTTGTTTCTAGACTTCTTGATAAATATGATAAGGTTCATGAAATAAGTATCATACCTAGAGGAATGGCTGGTGGATACACTATGCATTTGCCAGATGAAGATAAAGATTATATTTCTAAATACGATCTAGAAAATGATATGGTAACTCTTTTAGGTGGTAGAGTTGCTGAAAAGTTAGTTTTAGGTGACATAAGCACTGGTGCTAAAAATGATATTGATAGAGTTAGTAACATTGCTAGAAAAATGGTTATGGAATATGGAATGAGTGAGGAAATAGGAACTATTTCTTTCGGAGGAGATAATGAAGTTTTCTTAGGAAGAGATTTTACAAAAAGTAGAAATTTCTCAGAAGAGTTAGGTTCTAAAATAGATAGAGAAGTTAAAAAGCTTGTTGATAAGGCTTATGAAAAGACTCAAACTTTATTGTCGGAAAATATTTCAAAGTTGCACGCTGTTGCTAAAGCATTGCTAGAAAAAGAGAAACTCGATTATGATGAATTTGAAGAGTTGTTTAAGAATTCTTAAATTTTGAGTCTTAGATTTTTGTCTAAGACTCTTTTAATATTGTTTTTGAGGAGAAATTTATGTTGCATAGAAGGTTTAAAAGTAGGTTTGTTTTATCTCCAATGGCAGGCGTTAATACCATTGCTTTTCGTGAAATGTGTGGGAAATATCATGATGGAATAAACTTTACAGAAATGGTTAGTTCAACAGCGTTTTTCTACAAAAGTGATAAAACTGAAAAAATATTTCAGAAAGGCGATGATGAAAAAAAAGTTGGTGTGCAAATATTTGGAAGCAATACAGAGCATTTAGTTCATACAGCAGAATTTATTTCAAATTTAGATTACGTAGAAGTTTTAGATATTAATATGGGTTGTCCTGCTTCTAAAATTATTAAAAATGGAGATGGGTCCGCTCTAACTTTGGATTTAAAGAAAGTTGATGAAGTAACTTGTGCTGTTAGAAAGGTTGTTAAAAAACCTTTTTCAGTTAAAATAAGAATAGGTTATTATGAAAATAAAATAAATTGCTTTGATGTTATAGAGATTTTACAAAATAACGGTGTTGATTTTGTTACAATTCATGGAAGATTTGCAAAGCAAATGTATAAAGGTAATTCTAATTGGGATGTTATAAAAGAAGCAAGGGAAAGATTTTCAATTCCGATAATTGCAAATGGTGATATTTTTAATTATGATGATGGATATAAAATTTTAAATCATACTGGATGCGAGTTTGCGGCAGTTGCAAGAGGCTCCCATGGAAGGCCTTGGATTTTTGAAGATTTAAATGATTATTTAAATTCTGTTGAAAATGGAAAAGAATTTGTTAAAAAGGAAAGAAGTCATAAATTTATTGTTGAAAGTTTGATTGAGCATTATAATAAATCAATGAAGTATGAAGATGAAAGAGTTTGCGTTTTTGAAATGAGGAAACAAATAGGTTGGTATTTAAAAGGACTTAAGGATTCTTTAGAAATTAAAAAAATTTTATTTCAAATGGAAGATCCAAATGAAGTATTGGAGGTTTTGGAAGAATATAAACATATTTAAAATTATATTTTAAATGATTACATTGACATGTAAATAAGTGGTACATTATAATTACTAGAATGGTTTTTAGTAATGTTCTATATTAAAGGAGAAAGATAATGTTATGAGTGATAAAAAATATTTAATTACTAGTGATGGTTTGAGAAAATTAGAAGAGGAACTTGAATATTTAAAGACCGTTAAAAGAAAAGAAGTCACTGAAAAAATAAAGGTTGCTAGAGGTTATGGAGATTTAAGTGAAAACTCTGAATACGATGAGGCTAAAAATGAGCAAGCTTTCTTAGAAGGAAGAATTGCAGAAATTGAAAATAAATTGAAAAACATTGAACTTATAGACGAAAGCGAAATTACAACTGATGTAGTATCTATTGGTTCAACTGTTACACTTTATGATTATGAGTTTGAAGAGGAAGTTAGTTATACAATTGTAGGTTCAGCTGAAGCAAATACTTTTGAAAATAAAATTTCTAATGAATCTCCAGTTGGTTCAGAGCTTATAGGAAAAAAAGTAGGTGAAGAATTTATTGTTAATACTCCTGAAGGAAATTGCAAATATAAAATTATTACCATAGAGAGAAAGTAGAATTATGTAAGGAGAAGTTTTTGTTATGGAGTTTAAGGAAAATGCAGAACTTTTTAATGAGCAGGAGAGAATACGTAGAAAAAAATTAGAAGATCTTAAATCTAAAAATAAAGATCCATTTGATGTTTATAAAGTTAATATAACAAATTATTCTAAAGATATCATTGATAAATATGAAGAATTTGAGGGGAAAGAAGTTAAATTAGCTGGACGAATTATGACTAAAAGAGGACAAGGTAAAGCTGGTTTTATGACTATTCAGGATTTTAAAGGACAAATTCAAATATTTTTTAAAGTTGATATATTAGGAAAAGAAGGTTTAGATGAAGTTTTTTCGTATGATATAGGCGATATTGTACATGTTGAAGGTGAAGTTTTTAAAACTAAGGTTGGAGAGGTTACCATTAGGGTTTTAAAAATTCAATTAATATGTAAATCTTTAAGAGTTTTACCTGAAAAGTTTCATGGAATGACTGATCCTGATTTGAGATATAGGCATAGAGAAGTAGATATTATAATGAATAATCAGGTTAAAGATGTTTTCCTTAAGAGAAGTAGGATAATAAGTGAAATAAGAAAATTCCTAGATGAAAGAGGTTATTTGGAAAGTGAAACACCAATACTTTCTACAGTTGCAGGTGGTGCGGCTGCTCGTCCTTTTTCAACTCATCATAATGCACTTAATATACATATGTATTTAAGAATAGCTACTGAACTTTATTTGAAAAGATTAATTGTTGCTGGATTTGATAAGGTTTATGAAATGGGAAAAAATTTTAGAAATGAAGGTATAGATATAAAACATAATCCTGAATTTACAATGATTGAACTTTATGAAGCATATGCTGATTACAATGATATGATGGAATTAACTGAAACTATGATTTCTGAAGTTTGTAAAAAAGTTTGTGGGACTATGAAAGTTAATTATCAAGGAACTGAAATTGATTTTACTCCACCTTGGAGAAGAGTATCTATGGTTGATGCTGTTAAAGAATATTCAGGTGTCGATTTCAATGAGTTAACCTTAGAAGATTCATTTAAAATTGCAAAAGAACACAATCTTGAAATGAAAAAGAATCTTGTTAATTGTACTAAGGGAGAAATTTTAAATGCAATGTTTGAAAAGTACGTTGAAGATAAATTAATACAACCAACTTTTGTGATTGATTATCCAACTGAAATTTCTCCACTTACTAAAAAGAAAAGAGGAAATTTTGAACTCACTGAAAGGTTTGAGGGATTTATATATGGTCGTGAAATTTGCAATTCGTATTCCGAACTTAATGATCCTATTATACAGAGAGAAAGATTTTCACAACAAGAAAGAGAGAGAGAGCTTGGAGATGATGAAGTTTATTCCATAGATGAGGATTTTATGTATGCTCTTGAATATGGGATGCCCCCAACTGGAGGACTTGGAATTGGAATAGATAGAATAATAATGTTTTTAACAAATTCAACTTCAATTAGAGATGTTATATTATTTCCTACAATGAAACCACAGAAATAATTATTTAAGGAGCGTAAGCTCCTTTTTTTGTTTAAAATTATTATAAATTACACATACTAAGGAAAGAGTTTTGTATACATTTTTATTTTAAAAATGAGGTTATGGAAAATGAAAAAGTGTATGTGTTGCTTTAAAGAAACAGAAATTTATCATGTTAAAAAAGATTGTAATAATGAAGATTTAATTCTTTGTAGTGATTGTGAAGTTTTATTTTTTAATGAATTAAATGATTTTGATGTTAGTATTCTTTCGCCAGATGAAATAAAAATGGAATTAGATAAAAAAGTTATTGGTCAAGAATATGCAAAAAAAATTCTTTCTTTTGAGATTTACAGGCACATTCTTAGAATTAAAAATTCCAATTTGATAAATTTAAATAAAGGCAACATTATGTTAATAGGTCCAAGTGGTACTGGAAAAACTCTTCTTATAAAAACTCTTTCTCAAATTGTAAATCTTCCTTTTGTAGAAGTTGATATAACTTCGTATACTCAAGTTGGATATGTTGGATTAAATGTAAGCGATATTATTAAAAATCTTCTTAAGGAAGCCAATGGAGATATTAAGAAGGCAGAATTTGGAATAGTTTTTATAGATGAGATTGATAAAATATCTAAAAGAACATCTTCTGGTGATTCAAAAGATGTTTCAGGTGAAGGTGTTCAACAAAATCTTTTGAAAATGCTAGAAGGTACAATTGTTAGAGTTCAAGATGAAAATAACGAAAATGTTGAAATAGATACGAAAAATATTTTGTTTATAGGTGGAGGTGCCTTCACTGGAATTGAGGAATTTGTAAAAAGGAGAGTTGTGAAAAAGCAATTTGGATTTAAAGAAAATTCTTCGAATGAAAATTCCACATACGAAAATGATAATTTGAGAAAGTATGTTAAGATAGATGATGTTATTAATTATGGAGTTTTAAGTGAATTTATAGGAAGATTTCCTTTGATAATTTCACTGAATTCTCTTAATGTCAACGAGCTTAAAACGATTACGAATATAGAATTTGAAAAAGAGATAGTAAATTATTTTACATTAATAGGAAAGAAAATTAAGGTTAAAGATGAAAGTATTAATGCTATAGTAAATAATTGTTTGAATAATCCTTTAGGAGCTAGAGCTGTGCGAACTAGTATACATGAAATGTTTAAAGATAGTCTTTATGAGTTTGTTTTAAATAGTGATAGAGAAATAGAAATTTAAAAACTTCACTTTTAGTGAAGTTTTTTGTTTATATATTTTAGTATAATTTGATATAATTTTAAAAAAATAGGTTTTGTTTGGGAGGTCATTATGGAAGTGACGATGGAGAAAATTCTCTCTCTTTGCAAAAGAAGAGGATTTATATTTCAGGGCTCTGAAATATATGGTGGACTTGCTAACTCTTGGGATTATGGTCCGCTAGGTATTGAACTTAAAAATAATGTTAAGAAGGCTTGGTGGAAAAAATTTGTTCAAGAAAGTCCTTACAATGTTGGAATAGATTCAGCAATTTTAATGAATAGAGAAGTTTGGGTTGCCTCTGGGCATGTTGGTGGTTTTTCAGATCCATTAATGGATTGTAAAGATTGTAAAAGTAGATTTAGAGCTGACAAACTTATTGAAGATTATTTTTTGTCAAAAGGAAAAGAAATAACAGGATTAGATGGTTATTCAAAAGAAGAGCTTAAAGAATTAATAGACAATGAAAAAATTTGTTGTCCTAAGTGTGGAAGTAGAAATTACACAGACATTAGAAAATTTAATTTAATGTTTAAAACTTTTCAAGGAGTAACCGAAGATAATAAATCGGAAATTTATTTAAGGCCAGAAACTGCTCAAGGAATTTTTGTTAATTTTAAAAATGTTTTGAGAAGTTCAAGAAAGAAAGTTCCTTTTGGAATTGCTCAAATTGGAAAAAGTTTTAGAAATGAAATAACTCCGGGAAATTTTATTTTCAGAACGAGGGAGTTTGAGCAAATGGAATTAGAATTTTTTTGCAAACCTGGTGAAGATTTAAAATGGTTTGAGTATTGGAAGAATTTTTGTTTTAATTTTTTGAAGAGTTTGAATATTGATGAAAGTAATTTGAGAATTAGGGATCATTCAAAAGAAGAATTGTCTTTTTATTCAAATGCAACTAGCGATATAGAATTTAAATTTCCTTTTGGTTTCGGTGAGCTTTGGGGAATTGCTGATAGAACGGATTACGATTTAAATGCTCACATGTCACATTCAAATGAAGAACTTGTTTATTTTGATAGTGAAACAAATGAAAAATATGTTCCATATTGTATTGAACCTTCTTTAGGAGTCGATAGACTTCTTTTGTGTTTGCTTTGCAATGGTTATGATGAAGAAAATATTTCCGAGGGAGACACGAGAAATGTTTTAAGGCTTCATCCTTTTGTGGCGCCTGTAAAAGTTGGAGTGTTTCCTTTGTCTAAAAAACTTTCGCCTAAGACTCTTGAAGTTTACGAAATGGTTTCTAAAAAATATAATTGCGAGTATGATGAGGCAGGAGCAATTGGAAAAAGATATAGAAGGCAAGATGAAATTGGAACTCCATTTTGTATTACTGTAGATTTTGATACCCTTGATGATAATTCTGTTACCATAAGGGAAAGAGATAGTATGAATCAAGTTAGAATACATATAAATGAAATTGAAAAATATTTAAGTGATAAATTTGATTTTTAAAAAAAGGCTAGTAATTTTATTTACTAGCCTTTAATTTATTTACGATGTTTATAAATTTTTCTCCACGCTCTTCAAAATTTTTAAACATATCAAAGCTTGCAGAGGCAGGAGAAAGTAAAATAATATCTCCTTCTTCTGAATCGTTATACGCATCTATAATTAATTTTTCAAAATCCTCAAATATTTTAATTTGTATTTCTGAATTGTTATTTTTAAATACATTTAATATTTTTTGTTTCGTATCTCCAATTAAATAAAGTTTTTTGATTTTGTTTTCTCCTGATAAAAGAGGAACATAAGAAATATTTTTGTCGTATCCTCCGCAAATTAAAATTACTTTTCTATCAAAACAGGAAAGAGTTGCGAGAGTTCGTGTGGGACTAGAGGCAATTGAGTCGTTGTAAAAACTTCGTCCATTTATTTCGCAAACAAATTCGTTTCTATGTTTAACTCCAGAAAAATATTTTACAAAATCTCTTATTGTTGATGAGTTAACTTCAGGTATCGTTGATAATATTGCTGAAGCAAAATTTGAAATGTTGTGATATCCTTTTATTCTCATTTGGTTTTTTGAAAAAATTCTTTGGTTTAAAACAAAAAGGGAATCTTCTTTTAAATATGCACCGTGTTCCATAACATCTTTTGGAACGGAAGAGCTTAAGGAAAATTTTCTAATTCTTCCTTTGATTTCGTTTTCGAAGGATTTTGAAATTTCGCAATCGTGATTTAAAATTACAATTCCATTTTCATCTTGAAACTTGAAAATATTTTTTTTACATTCAATGTATTCATTCATGTCTTTGTGATAATCTAAATGATTTGGAGATATGTTTGTTATTATTGAAACATCAGGCGAATTTTCCACATTCATAAGTTGGAAACTTGAAAGCTCCAAAACAACTTTGTCTTCTTTTTTCATCTCTTCAATTTTTGAAAAAAGGGGAACTCCAATATTTCCTCCAAGCCAAGTTTTGAAATTAGAATTTTTAAGAAGATTGTATAAAATTGTTGTTGTTGTTGTTTTGCCATCACTTCCAGTAACTCCATAAATTTTAGAAGGACAATACTTCAAAAGCTCTTCTATCTCTGAAGTAATTATACATCCATCTTTCTTTACGTCATTAAATTCTTCTATGTCTGGTCTAATTGAAGGGGTTTTGAAAATGTAATCAAAACCTTTAATATAATTTAAATAATTTTTTCCGAACACAAATTTAATGTTTAAGCTATTAAAATTTTTAATTTCATTGTCGTTAAATTCTTCAATGTTTCTTCTATCAAACAATGTTATTTTACATCCGAATTTCATTAAAAAATTTATAAGAGGCATGTTGCTAATACCTAATCCAACAATTGCTACATGTTTATTTTTAATATTTGATTTAAACAAGTTGAAATCTTCTCTCATAATTCCTCCAATGTAGTAATGACAAAGATAACGATATTATATTATAAATTTATTTAAT
The DNA here is from genome assembly GCA_937890765.1 of uncultured Candidatus Neoarthromitus sp. Taxonomy (GTDB): domain Bacteria; phylum Bacillota; class Clostridia; order Clostridiales; family Clostridiaceae; genus Dwaynesavagella. The sequence continues at coordinate 15,299 of CALADQ010000018.1, read as the reverse complement.
TTGGTATATAAAAATTATATTACCACATTTTCGAGAATTTTTATTGAAGAATCATTACAATCTATTTGAGCTTTTGCTCCTATTGGAATTGTAAGTCTAGGTTCGCCGTGTCCAGAACACAAATTGTATATACAAGGTTTTTTAAATTGAGAAAGTTTTTCTAAAAGGAGATTTTCAATTTCGTTTTGATCTTTTTCGTAGCAATTTGTAAATTGACCAAAAATTATTCCATTGCATTTTTGTATTTTCCCACTAAGGTATAAGTGGGTTAACATTCTATCAATTTTATAAGGAGGTTCGTTAACTTCTTCAATGAACAATAAATTATTTTTAAATTCTATTTCGTATTTTGTGGAAATTGTTGAGCATATTAAAGAAAGGTTTCCTCCTACAATGTGTCCAGATGCTTTCTTTTTGTGATAAGAGAAAGATTTTAGAATTGTTCCTTCAGGATTTTCTATATAGTAATTATTTTTTGGAATTGTTATTGAGTTTATTAAACTATTTCTTGAATAAATATTTTCCAAATCAGAAGTTGCCATTGGAGAATGGAAAGTTATAATTTTAAATTTTTTAAAAACGTAATTTAAAATTGGAGTTATGTCGCTGAAGCCCATTAAAATTTTTGGATTCTTTTTAATCAAATTGAAATTTATTAAATCCAAAATTCTCATAGAACCATATCCCCCTCGCATAAATAAAATTCCTTTCGAAGTTTTATCACACAAGGCGTCATTAAAATCTTTTGCCCTATCTTTATCCTCTCCAGCTAAATAATTTTTTTCATCAAAGAGATGACTATAGATTTTGTAATTGAAATTTAGGGAACAAATTTTTTTAAGCGACTCATCTATTATTTTTTTGGGAGTTGGGGAAGAAGGAGAAATTATTGATATGCAATCACCAAAATTTAATTTTTCGCAAGCAATGCTCATTATGTTAAACCTCCAAAAATATAAAGTTTTAATTACATATATTTATTTTTGGATTAGAACATGTCTTTTTTATAAAGAACTAGAGCTATTATTGCAGAAATTAAAATTGATATAGCCAAAATTATTAAAAAGCCAAATTTATTTTCAGAAAAAGGAAGAATGACATTTGTTCCCCAAAGTCCAAAAATTATTGAAGGAACTGAAAGTACAATTGTTATTGATGCTAAAAATTTCATAACCATGTTTAAATTGTTTGATATTAACGCTGCAAAAAATTCTAGCAAACTAGAAAGCACACTTGCGTAAATGTGAGCCATTTCAATTGCCTGTTTGTTGTCTATTATTACATCTTCTAAAAGATGTTTGTCTTCTTCATATTTTTGTATAAAATCATATTTCATTAATTTTTCCAAAGTTATTTCGTTTGATTTAAGAGAAGTTGAAAAATAAACTAAAGATTTTTCAAGAGATAAAAGTTGAATAAGCTCTTTGTTCTTCATCGATTTGTGAATTTTGCTATGAATAATTTGACTTTTCTTATCTATTTGCCTAAGGTATAACAAAAAATATGTTGTGAGTTTATTTAAAATTTGAAGAGTGAATCGGGATCTTTTATATGTACAAAATGTTTTCACTTTTCCATCAATGAAATCTGTTATAACTTTATTTTTTTTAAGCGATATAGTTATAATGTAATTGTCATTTGAAATTATTCCTAATGGATAAGTTCCATATGTAAGGGAGTTTTCTTCTATACTTGTGAATGGCACATCGACTATTATCAATATGTTTGAATCCTCTACATCAATTCTTGAAGTTTCTTCTTCATCCAAAGCTGCGTTTAATAAATCTAAAGACACTTGGGTTTTTTTAGATATAAACAAAAGTTCTTGTTCTGAAGGTTGAATTATATTTATCCAACATCCTGATTCAATGTTATCGATTTTCTCTAAACAGTCATTGTTAAATGTTTTATATATACAAATCATAAAAAATCTCCTAAAATTAAAATTTTAAGATATTAAGAGTATACCAAATAAAAATAATTTTTAAAACAGGAGTGTTTTATGGGAGAAATTTTTAACAAAGTGAGGGAGTTAGTTGAAAATGAATATAAATTTTTCACAACGCCAGGGCACAAACAGGGAAATGGTTATTTAGATTTTGAAAATTTTTTAAAATACGATTTAACAGAAGTTGAAGGCCTTGATAATTTACATGAGCCAACTTCTTGCATAAAAAATTCTTTGAAAGAGCTTAGTGATTTTTATGAAAGTGAAAAATCTTATTACTTAGTTAATGGTTCAACTAGTGGAATACATATTATGATTTTTTCATGCTTAGATGAAGGTGATGAGGTTTTAGTTGAAAGAGGATGCCACAAAAGTATAATTAATTCTTTAGTATTGAGAAAAGCAAAAGTAAATTACATAAACAGAGAAATTTATAATTTTGATTTACTATCTCCTTCAGGTTATTTAAATTTAAATTACCCAACTCAAAATTTAATTTTAAACGATATAAAGAAATGCGTTGAAAAAAATCCTAAAATAAAGTGCGTTGTACTTACAAATCCAAATTATTATGGATTTTATTTTAATCAAAAAGAGATTTACGATTATTTGAAAAGCAAAAAAATATTTTTAGCAATTGATAGTGCGCACGGTGCTCACATAAGAGCTTTCAATAAAAATATTTCTTGTCCAAATAAATTTTGCGATATTAGCGTAATGAGTGCTCACAAAACATTAAATTCATTTACTCAAGGAGCGTATTTACATGTAAACAATTTAAATTTAGTTCAAAAATCCCAAGAATATTTTTCAATTTTCACAACAACAAGCCCATCGTATTTAATAATGATATCTCTTGAAAAGGCGTTGGAGGATTGTAAAAAATATTTTTTAAGAGAGAGTAAATTAATTGAAATGTGTAATGATTTAAATGAATTTATAAATTTGAATAATGAAATTTTTTCGATTAACGATTCTTGGGTACGATCTTTTACAAATGAAAATTTTAGATATGACGATTCAAGAATTTGTTTAAAATTTAATCGAGAAAATGAAAATGCAAATAAGTTTTATGATTATTTGTTTAAAGAGAAAATAGTTTGTGAAATGAGTTTCTTTAATGGAGTTGTTTTGATTCCAACAATTTATAATAAACGTGAAGACTTTAAAGCTTTAAAAGATGTTTTAAAAAATTATAAATTTAAAAGTGAACGCAATAATATTTTGCCATGTGTTTACAATGCGTATAAAATTAAAAATGTTAAAGTTTTTGAACCTTATGAAATTTACGGGAAAAATTTTTCTCTTGTAAATTTAAGTGAAAGCGTTTCTAAAATAAGTTCTAAAGATATATTTTTGTATCCTCCAGGAGCTCCTATCGTTATGAGAGGAGAAATGATTTTAAAGGAGCATGTGGAACTTATTAATGAGTATAGGAAAAATTTTTATAAAGTTATAGGTTTATACGAAGATTATTTAAGTGTTTTGGAGGATTGATTTGTGTTTGATTTAAAACGTGGAAAGATTTTGGCTTTTGAAGGTTTAGATGGAAGTGGAAAGGAAACGCAAACTAAACTTTTAGAAAAGAGATTGAGGGATGAAGGAATTAAAGTTGTTAGAATAGAATTTCCAAACTATGAAAACAAGTATTCTCTTTTTGTAAAAGAATATTTAAATGGAAAATTTGGAAAGGATGTGGATCCTTATGTGGTTTCTGTATTTTTTTCGTTGGATAGATTTGCGATTTATAAATCTAAAATAAAAAATTATTTGGACGATGGTTATGTTGTAATATGCGATAGATATGTTTATTCAAATTTAATATATCAAGGAACGAGAATAGAAGATAATGAGGAGAGGGAAAAATATTTTAATTGGATTTTAGACTTTGAATATGAAAAGTGTGGACTTTTACGGGAAGATGTTAGTTTTTTTATTGATGTGCCTATTGATTTAAGTATAAAAATAATTAAATCAAGAGGGGAACATGACATATATGAGAAGGATGAAAAATTTTTAAAAGATTGTTATAATAATTGCAAGTACATATATAAAAAGTATAATTTAGTACATATAGATTGTTGCGTTAACGGAAAACTTTTGTCTATTGACGATATTGGAGAAATTATATATAAAAAAGTTTTGGAAATTTTGAAACTATGATTTTAGGAGAATGGAATGATTTATAAAAATGTTCGAGAAATGCTTTTGAAATTAGTTTCAAAAAAAGAAAGTCCTAGATGTTTTATTTTTCATGGAAAGAATTTTTCTGAAATAGAAAAAATATCTAAGGAAATGTGTTTTAAGATTTTAGGAAATAATAATTTTAATTTAAGAGATAAGGTTGAATTTAAAAATTTTAAAAATGTTATTTCAGTTGGGGATATAAGGGAACTTAATATTGAAATAAATAAAAAGCCAGAATTTTGTGAGAATAAAGTTATTTTAATTTATGATGCACAAAAAATGAGCGAAGAAGCTCAAAATGCTTTTTTGAAAACTATAGAAGATTGCTATCAAAATGTTTTTATATTTATGTTTTGTAAAAATATAAATAACATTTTAAATACGATTGTGTCGAGATGCGTTGTTATTAAATTTAGGACTATGGAGTTTGAAGAATTTTGTTCTCACTTTGAAAATGAAAATTTAAATGAAATTTGTTTAACGGATTTGTACATACAAACAAAAGGTGATATTTATAAATCTAAAAGCTTTAAGGATAAAGAATTTTTGTATGAATTGTACAATTATATTTTTAAAGTAATTGATTACATAATCTCTGGTGAATTATTAAATATTTTTGATTTAGTTAGTGAAATATCAAATTACAAAAATAATATGGATGAATTTGTTGATGGGTTTTTTGAAATTGTTAGAGATTTAATTATTTATTCATCGACTTTAAATTTTGATTTTATAGAAAATAGAATTTTTAAAAGTTATATTTCCGATTTATCTTTTAAAATTACAAAAAGAACTTTAAACAAAATAATAATTGAATTGTCATCCTTTAAAAGCAAAATAGGAATGAATATAAATCTAGAAAATTCCTACAAAATTATGATCTTAAAAATTAAGGAGGATTAAATGAGAAAAGTAATTGGAGCTAGATTTAAAAAAGTTGGGAAAGTTTATTATTTTTCTTGTGAGGAATTTGATGTTAAGGTTGGAGATTATTTAATATTGGAAACTTCTAGGGGAATTGAGTATGGTAAATGTGTGGTTGCTCCAAAGTTTGTGGATGAAACCACTTTCCCAAATCTACTTAAGAAATGTATAAGAATTGCTACTGAGGAAGATGAAAAAATTTATAATGAAAATAAGAAAAAGGAACAGAGAGCTTTTAAAATAGCTCAAGAGAAGATTGCGGAATTTAATTTGGGAATGAATTTAGTTGAAGTTGAGTACGCATTCGATAACAATAAGATAATATTTTATTTTATAGCTGAAGGTAGAGTTGATTTTAGAGAGCTTGTGAAAAATTTAGCTGTTATTTTTAAAACTAGAATAGAGCTTAGGCAGATAGGAGTTAGGGATGAAGCTAAATCAATAGGAGGAATTGGTACATGCGGAAGGACGCTTTGTTGTTCGACGTTTTTGGGTGATTTCACTTCTGTTTCCATAAAGATGGCTAAAGAACAAAATCTTTCTCTAAATCCAAGTAAAATTTCAGGAATGTGTGGAAGGTTAATGTGTTGTCTTAAGTATGAGCAGGATACTTATGAGGACATAAGAAAAAGAACTCCGAGTATAGGGAGTATAATAGAATGCGATTTTGGAGAAGGGGAAGTAATTGGAACAAGTATACTTAAAGAAAGAATTAAAGCGAAATTTATTATAAATGATGAAGAAGTTATAAAGGATGTTAAACTTGATGATATAAAAATTAAGTTTAACAATAATGAATATTTAATTAACGATGAGAAAATATTTTCAGAGGACTATGGACAAGGAAACTTATCTAAGTATTTTAATGATGATGGTTTAAATAGCGAAATATATTAGATTTTGTATAAAAAAAATCTTTTGATTTATTTAAAAATTGTAGTATTATATAATTCAAGGGTTTAGTTGTATGTGAATTTTCGGAGGTATTATAAGGAATGTCTTTTAAAATTAGTAATAGTTGTGTTGGATGCGGTAGTTGCCTTTATGAATGTGTTGTTGATTGTATATTATATAAAGATGATGGTAAGTTCTTTATAGATAAAAATCAATGTGTTGGATGTGGAGCTTGTGAGAAAGTTTGTCCAGTTAGAGCTATATCTGAAGATTAAATTTTAACAGAGGAAAATGTACCTCTGTTATTTTTTTGAAAAATTTGTAGAATAATTTAATATAATAATTAAGTTATATTTATTTAAAATGTGTTTAAATTTATTTTCATAGTGGTAATATATCAAAATGAGAGGATTTGAAAAAATTTTTTTAAATTGAGAGGTGAACTTTAATGGATAGATGCGAAAGATGTAATAAATATCAAGCTAATGTCCACATTGTTAAGGTCTTTGATGGTATAAAAAAAGAAGTTAATATATGTGAAAAATGTGCTAAAGAATTGGGAGAATTTAATTTAAACTCCATTCTTGATGTTGATAATACCTTTTCGCTTAATATATTAAGTGGATTAGTTGAATATTTTAACAACAATCAACCTTCATCAGTTGTTAAGGTAAATGATTCAGAATGTTCCAAATGTAAAACAACCTATGCTGAATTTAAAAATAGCGGGTTTTTAGGATGTGACGAATGCTATAAGCAGTTTGCAAAAATATTAGCTATATTTATAAAAAGAGTGCAAAAAGGAATGGAGCATATAGGTAAAATTCCTTCAAGATGTGGAGGAGAGGTTATTAAACGTAAAGAGCTTAATGAACTTAAGGATAAATTGCAAAAAGCAATTTTATCTGAAGAGTATGAGAGAGCAGCAGAGCTTAGGGATTTGATTAGAAAAATGGAAAATGATATTAAGGAGGATAAACAATAATGTTGAAAAATTGGATTTATTCTCAAAATGACAGTTTAAATAAATTTGTTTTAAGTAGTAGAATTAGGTTGGCTAGAAATTTAAAGGGAGAAGTTTTTTCTCATAGACTAAGTGAGGAAAAAGCAGTTGTTATATCTGATAAGGTTGAGGAAAGTTTAAATGATTATGATGAAAATTTCGAAAGAATAAATTTAAAATCTAAAGGCAATTCAGATAAAAATATATATTTGGAAAGACATTTAATAAGCAAAGAGCTTATTAAGGCATCTTCTAAATCATCGTTTTTCGTAAATGATAGTCAAACCATAAGCATTATGGTAAATGAAGAAGACCATTTGCGAATGCAATTTTTTAATTCTGGATATAACTTAATGGATACATTTGATGAGGCTATGAGGTTAGATGATTTTATCGAAAGCAAAATAGATTATGCTTTTGATGAGAGACTAGGATATTTGACTACGTGTCCAACTAATTTGGGGACGGGAATGAGAGCTTCTATAATGATACATCTTCCAGCTTTAACGATGACTGATCATATTTCTAAAGTTTACAAAGCTCTTACTCAAGTGGGTATGACTATAAGAGGTTTGTATGGAGAAGGAAGTAAATCAGAAGGATGTATTTATCAAGTTTCAAACCAAGTTACTTTAGGTTTAAGTGAACAGGATATATTAAATAATCTTTATGCTATAGTTAAAGAATTAACCGAAAGAGAAGTTAATATGAGAAAATCTTTGTTTAAGGATTACAAAATGGAAGTTAAGGATAAAATTTTTAGAAGTGTTGGAATTTTATCTAGCGCTTATTCTATAAATTCCAAAGAAGCGTTAGAATTTTTATCCAATGTAAGATTTGGAATTGAAGAGGGTATGGTTAAAGGGGATATTTATTTAAATAAAATTTTAATCGGATGTCAACCAGCATCTCTTCAAAATTCTTGTGGTGATGAAAGTTTAACCCCTAAACAAAGAGATTTTGAAAGAGCTAAGTTTTTGAGAGAGTGTTTTAAAAATGTTGAAGTTGTCGATAAGAATTAATTAATAGAAGGGTGTGATTTATTTTATGTTCGACAAATTAACTGAACGTGCCAAAAAAGTAATCAGTTATTCTGGTGATGATGCTATAAAATTAGGACATGGCTTTATAGGAACAGAACATATACTTTTAGGTCTTTTAAGGGAAGATGGTCCTGTTCAGAAAATTTTAAATTCTTTTAACATATTTTATGAAGATATGGTAAAAGAAATAAGAACGGTTTTATCTCCAGGAGAAATTGAAATTAAAAATACAGAAATACCTTTAACTCCAAGAACTAAGAAAGTTATGGAAAGTAGTTTTGAGGAGGCTAAAAAATTGGGACATAACCATGTTTCTCCAGAACATATACTACTTGCTTTAATAAATGAATCTGATGGAGTGGCATATAAACTTTTAGATAAAAAAGGAGTATCTATAGTTAAAATTTGGAACCAAACTATAAATGCTTTAAATGTTACGTGGGATGTTCAAAACCCGCATGAACATGAACAAAAAATGAAAAGAATACCTACGCCTGTTTTAGATCAACATGGAAGAGATTTAACTCAACTAGCTAACGAAGGTAGATTGGATCCTGTTATAGGAAGAGATTTAGAAACACAAAGAGTTTTGGAAATTTTATGTAGAAGGATAAAAAATAATCCTTGTTTTATAGGAGATCCTGGAGTTGGTAAAACTGCTATAGTAGAAGGGCTTGCTCAGAAAATAGCTGAGGGGAATATACCCGAGATATTGAAAAGTAAAAGAGTTATAACTTTAGATTTATCTTCTTTAATTGCCGGCACTAAATATAGAGGAGAATTTGAAGAAAGGCTAAAAAAGATAATGGATGAAGTTAAAAAATCTCAAAACGTAATTTTGTTCATAGATGAAATACATACCATTATAGGTGCTGGTGGAGCTGAGGGAGCTATAGATGCTTCTAATATTTTAAAACCTGCGTTAGCTAGAGGGGAAATACAATGTATAGGTGCAACGACTATAGATGAGTACAGGAAATATATAGAAAAAGATAGTGCTCTTGAAAGAAGATTTCAACCTATTTATGTTGGTGAACCTACAATCGAAGAAACCCTAGAAATATTAATGGGTATAAGAGATAAGTATGAAGCACATCATAAGGTTAAAATTACAGATGAAGTTATTAAAACAGCAGTTGATTTATCAGTTAGATTTATAAATGATAGATATTTACCAGATAAAGCTATTGATCTTATAGATGAGGCATCTGCTAAAATAAGAGTTAGAAATTTGACTGTGCCTATTGAAGTTAAAGAAATTGAGGAAGAAATTGCTAAGGTTGGAAAAGAAAAGCAAGAGGCTATAACTCTTGAAGATTTTGAAAAAGCAGCTTCTTTAAGAGATAAGGAACAGAAATTAAAAGAAAAGCTTGAGAGTTCGAAAGAGAAGTGGAAAATAGAAAAGTATGATAAGGAGTTTATTTTAACTGAAAAGGAAATAGCTTCTGTTGTTGCCAGTTGGACTAAAATTCCTGTTGAAAAGTTAACTGAAACTGAGTCTGAAAAACTTTTAAAATTAGAAGAAATTCTTAAAAATAGAGTCGTTGATCAAGATGAGGCTGTTTCTTCTATAGTTAGAGCTGTAAAAAGAGGGAGGGTTGGGCTTAAAGATCCAAAAAGGCCAACAGGTTCTTTTATATTTTTAGGGCCAACAGGAGTTGGTAAAACTGAATTATGTAAAGCGTTGGCTGAGGTCATGTTTGGAAGCGAGGAAAACATAGTTCGATTTGATATGTCTGAATTTATGGAGAAACATTCAGTGTCAAAAATTATAGGTTCTCCTCCAGGTTATGTTGGATTTCAAGAGGGAGGACAATTAACTGAAAAAATAAGAAGAAATCCTTATTCGGTTGTTTTGTTTGACGAAATAGAGAAAGCTCATCCAGATATATTTAATATTATGCTTCAAGTTTTAGAAGATGGTCATTTAACAGATTCAAATGGAAAAAAAGTTAGTTTTAAAAATTCTATAATAATTTTAACTTCAAACGTGGGCGCAGACATCATAAGGAAAAATTCTTCATTAGGATTTTCAGCATTGGATTCAAAAGATGAAATTAAAAATTCTTACGATAGAATGAAAGAAAATGTTTTGAAAGAACTTAAAAGGAATTTTAGACCAGAATTTTTAAATAGGTTGGATGATATTATAGTATTTAAACAATTAGATGATAATAGTTTGATGTTAATATTAAGTAAAATGCTTGAAGATTTTAAGCGAAGAATAGAAAATCAAAATATTTTTGTTGAATTTAGCGATGAAAGTAAGAAGTTTATTTTAAAAAATAGTATAGATCAAGAATACGGTGCTAGGCCATTGAGAAGAGCAATAACTAAATATGTTGAAGATGTAATATCTGAAGAAATACTTTTGGGGAATATTAATTTTGGAGATAAGGTTAGATGTGAAGTTAAAGATAATAGAATTATTTATGTAAAAATTTAAAGATATAGTGGGAAACTGCTATATCTTTTATTTAAAAAAGATAATAACAAAATTTGCCAATTTATTTAAAATAGTATTATAATATTATAAAATAAATGTGCTTTATTGTGAGGAATTTAATGTACAAAGTTGATTGTGTTATTTTGGCAGCTGGAAAAGCTACTCGCATGAATATGAATTTAAACAAACATTTTTTAATTATTAATGATAAGCCGATTATTTGGTATACCATTAGTAAATTTTTAAAACATGATTATGTTTCTAGAATAATTTTAGTTGTTAGTGATGATGATAAGTTTTTATTTGAATCAGAAATTTTAAAAAAATATTTTCAAGGTGAAAATATTTCTTTAGTTTTAGGAGGTAAGGAGAGGCAAGATTCTCTTTTTAATGCTTTGAGGTTTATTGAAAGTGAGTATGTTTTAGTTCATGATGGAGCTAGACCTTTTGTTAGTTTTGAATGTATAACTCAAGGAATTGAAAAAGCGTATGAATATGGAGCTTCTTCTCCTTATGTTTTGCCTAAAGATACCATCAAAATAAAAGAAGGAAAAGAAATTTTTAGGACATTAAATAGAAATGATTTATTGTGTATTCAAACTCCACAATGTTTTAAAACAAATTTGTTGATTGATGCTTATGATTATGTCAAAAAAAATAATAAAACGGTAACTGATGAAAGTAGTGCTTTAGATTATATTGGCGAAAATACTCACTTTTATTTAGGTGATTATTTTAATATAAAAATTACGACTAAAGAAGATTTGATTTTAAGTGAAGGAATTTTAAATAATATTTTAGGAGAATTTTAATGAGGGTATTTAACACCATTACTAGGAGGAAAGAACAATTTAAAACTGTTGTACACAATCAAGTGCGTATGTATGTTTGTGGTCCGACTGTTTATGATTTGTTTCACATAGGAAATGCTAGAACATTTGTTTTCTTTGATGTTGTTAGAAGGTATTTAGAGTACAGAGGATACGAAGTTTTTTACGTGCAGAATTTCACTGATATAGATGATAAAATTATAAATAAAGCTTCAAGCGAACAAGTTGATATTAGTAAGGTAAGTGAAAAGTACATAAATGAGTATTACAAAGATGCGGATTGTTTAACGATTAAACGTGGAAGTTTAAATCCTAAGGCAACGGAAAATATTAAAGAGATGATAGAGTTAATAGAAGAACTTATAATTAAAAATTTTGCTTATGAGGCTGATGGGTGCGTTTATTTTTCTGTTAAATCATTTAAAGATTATGGAAAGCTTTTTGGACAAAATTTAGATACTTTGAAAAGTGGTGTGAGGATTGAGGTTAATCAAGATAAAAAAGATCCTTTAGATTTTATAATGTGGAAGAAAAGCAAAGAAAGTGAGCCGGGTTATGATTCTCCTTGGGGAAAAGGGAGGCCAGGTTGGCACACTGAGTGCTGTTCTATGATAAAAAAATATTTTAACAATTCCACCATAGATATTCATGGGGGAGGAGTGGATTTAATTTTTCCACATCATGAAAATGAAATAGCACAAGCTGAGGTTTTGAGCGGTAACCCACTTGCCAATTACTGGATGCATTGTTCGTTTTTAAATATAGATAAGAGGAAAATGTCCAAATCTTTGGGGAATTTTTTTACGACTAGGGAGATACTAGAAAGATATTCTTCAAATTGTTTGAGATTTTTTTTAATATCGTCTCATTATAGAAGTGAGTTGTGTTTTTCAGAAGATCAGCTCGTTTGGGCTGAAAAATCTTTGGAAAGAATTTATAATGCTTACAACTTGTTAATTCAAAGCAGTAATGAAATTTTGTGTGATGAAATATGTAAACGTGATGAAATTTTAAATTTTAAAAATAAATTTATTAATAAAATGGACGATGATTTTAATACATCTGATGCAATATCTGTAATTTTTGATTTTATAAAGTTTATAAACGTATTTATTAATAACTTTTCTAAAGATGATTTGATATTGTGCAAAAATATTTTGGAAGAGCTGTTGGGGATTTTGGGTATATTCTTTGAAGAAAATAGGGAAGAAAAACTTTTAAGCGATGAGTTGAGAAATAAAATTTTGAGGAGATATGAGTTTAAAAAGAATAAAGATTTTGTTTCTGCTGATTTAATTAGAGATGAACTTTTGAAGGAAGGAATAGCCCTTGAAGATATAAAAAATGGAGTCAATGTTAAAAATTTAAATAATAATAATATGTTGGTTTGTACTTTACTATATTAATTTAGTTTGGATGGGGTAGTATGGATTGGAGTTTAAGTAGTGATTTTTATAAATATTCTGAATATGAACTCAGTAATTTAAATTCTCTTAGTATAGCTTATATAGGAGATTGTGTTTATGATTTGTATTTGAGAAATCACGTTATGAAAAAATTTAAAACAGTTAATTCAAAGAAACTTCATTTAGAGGTAATAAATTATGTAAGTGCAAAGGCTCAGAAGAGCGCTTATTTTAAAATAAAACATCTTTTAAATCAGGATGAAGAAATTTATTTTAAAAAAGGTAGAAATTCTAAAACTAAAACCATACCTAAAAATTCAAGTGTTTCTGATTATAAAATTTCAACTGGATTTGAAACTATAATAGGTTATTTATACATAACTAAAAAGTTCGATAGATTAGACTTTATATTAAGCGAAATATTAAAGGGAGAATAATGACTTTGAGTAAAGAAAATATTGTTTGCGGTAAAAGAGTTATAAGAGAAGTTATAAAACAAAAAATAAATATAGAAATTTTATATGTTAGTAAAACTTTAAATAGAGAGAGTATATCAGACATAATTGATTATGTTAAAGAAATAGGTGGAGAGGTTAAAATAGTTTGTAGCAATGATATTGATAATATATGTGAGAATAGAGTTAATCAAGGTATTGCTTGCAAAATTAGCGGATACAAATTTTATAAATTTGATGAATGTTTAAATGAATTAAAAAATCAATCGAGGGCATTTGTTTTAATATTAGATGGAATACAGGATCCACAAAATTTAGGATCTATAATTAGAAGTGCTGAGTGTATGGGTATAAAACACATTTTAATACCACAGAAAAGAAGTGTAGGAATAACAGATGTAGTTTGGAAAGCTTCAATGGGAGCTGTTGCTCATCTGAAAATATGTAGAGTTAATAATTTATACAATGCAATCTTAAGACTTAAGGAGAATTTTTTTAAAGTTGTAGCGACTACGATTGATGGAGAAAATTATGTAAATGAAATTCAGTATGATTTTAATGTTGCGCTTGTTATTGGTAATGAACATCAAGGAATAAGAGATTCTTTGGTTAAACAATGTGATATTAAAGTTAAAATTCCTATGTATGGCAGTATAACTTCTTTTAATGCTTCTGTTGCTGCAGGAATTGTTATGTATGAAATTAAAAATAAACAAAGAAGGTAGTGGTTTTGAAGGTTATTTTTGTTGATGGGTATAATGTAATAAATTCTTGGCCGAATTTAAAAAAATTCATGAATATGGATTTTGATATTGCAAGGCAGAAATTAGTTGATATTTTAGAGAATTATGCTGTTTTTAATGAGTGTAAAATATTTATTGTGTTCGATGCTCATAAGTCTGGAAGAAGTGGAAATAGGAGAATTGATATTTCGAAATATTTAAGTATTATTTTTACAAAACAAGGAGAGTTAGCTGATACTTTCATAGAAAGAATGGTTCATAAAATAGGGAAAAAAATTGAAATTATAGTTGTTACTTCTGATTATTTAGAACAACAAACCATTTTTCAAAGAGGTGCGTCTCGTACGTCTTCTTTGGAATTCTATAGTGACGTTTGTGAAGTTAACGAGAAGATAAATATTAAAACTAGAGAAATTAATGAGGTTAACAAAAAATTTTTACTCATGGATAATTTAGACGATGTCATTATTGATAAGTTAGAGAAAATTAGAAAAGGACATTAGGAAATTTGGGGGATTGAGTTTATGATTGATGATTTGATTAAAAGTTCAAATGCTCATTGTGACATTTTAGATAGAGAAGAAGAAATTTTGGTTAAAAATGCAAAAGATGGGAATACTAGATGTATGGAGATTTTAATAAATAGATACAAAAAGTTCATACAATTAAAGGCAAAATCTTATTTTTTGATAGGAGCAGATAAAGAGGATTTATACCAAGAGGGGCTTATAGGTCTTTACAAAGCTGTTAGAGATTACAATAGCAAAAAATTATCTGCTTTTAAAGGATTTGCTGAACTGTGTATAACTAGACAAATAATAACTGCTATAAAAGCAGCTACGAGGCAAAAACATATACCTCTCAATACATATGTTTCCTTAAATAAACCAGTTTATGATGGTGAGTCTGATAAAACTTTATTAGATGTTATGGAATCTTTAAAAATATCAGATCCAGAAGAACTTTTTGTAGATAGAGAGCAAATAAGTGAAATAGAACAACATGTTCTGGAAAATTTGTCTAAATATGAAAAAATAGTTTTACATTACTATGTGATAGGTAGGAGTTATCAGCAGATAGCGTATCTATTAAATAGACAACCTAAATCTATTGATAATGCCATACAAAGAATTAAAAGAAAACTTATAAAATGTTTGGATAAGAGTAATTTATGAATTTGGAATAAATTTAGGCATACTATGATTTAATTAATGTAAAAATAAGATTGTTGACATGAATTTTCAAATAGATTAAAATTTACTTGAATGATGCTCATGTAGCTTAGAGGTAAAGTGCCACCTTGGTAAGGTGGAGATCGACGGTTCGAGTCCGTTCATGAGCTCCAGATAAATCATATATAAATACGGAGGTATATAATAGTGTCTAAAGCTAAATTTGAGAGGAATAAACCGCATGTTAA
>CALADQ010000017.1 GCA_937890765.1 uncultured Candidatus Neoarthromitus sp. | reverse complement strand
GTGTTAATTCCAAGAGCAGCTGCTAAAGCTAATGCCACTTTTCTCTTATTCATATATAATTTTAAATTACAGTAGTTTTATTATGAAAAGTTTTATGGGCAAAAATAAAAGACACGTAGTTGTGTCTTTCATGATGCAAAAAATTTTAAAATGAGAGAGAAATTTTAATAGAAAGTAGTTTTGAGAAAATTTTTGTTGTATGTTTTACTAAAAATAAGGCTTTGTAAATTTATAAAAGTTTTCTCACAAAATTTTTATAAAGTTTGTTTTCAAAATATTCTGGATAAACTTTTAAATAGTCGTATTTCGTTTTCTGATATAATGTGTGTGTATGTTTGAAGAGTGAAAGCAATATCAGTATGACCTAGTCGTTTGGATAATATTTTGTAATCTATATTGTTGTTTAATAAAAGTGTTGCATGAGTGTGCCTTAAATCATGAAATCGAATGGGTTTTAAATTATTTTTCTTCAAAAAAACTATAAATTGTTTACTAACTGTACGGGGATGCACTGGACGTTTTTTATCACAGGAGTGGGGGAAAACGTAATTAGATATATGAGTTTTGAAAATATTTTTTAACATAGAAGCACTTTTTTTGAGTAAAACTATTTGTCTAATTCCAGCTTTTGTTTTTGGGTAAGAAAAGTAACAACTGTTGCCAGAACAAACATAAGATTTTTTAATCGTTATTACATTTCTGTTTAAATCTACGCAATCCCAAGTTAAAGCCACCAATTCCCCAATTCGCAAACCGGTTTCAAGAGCTAACAAAACTAAATTGTAGTATCTAAAATTTTGCAATATTGGCAAGTAAGATTGAATCTCATCTTTACTCCATATGTTTATGGGTTGTTTTTCGTATTTGGGAATTGTAATATCAGATAATATATTATTTTTTACAAATTTATTTTTTAAAGCAAATTTAAATATCATTTTTAAAAATATTATTATCTTAACGAAAGTTGGATTGTTTATTTTATTTGAAGATGTTGACATATAATTGTTTATATCATTTGTAGAAATTAAATCAATGTATTTATTTAAATATTTAAAATCTTTGCTAAGAATATTAAATAAATTTTCATAGTAGTTTATAGTTGCAATTCTAAGTTTTCTGTTACGACAATTTTCAATATACATAATCCACACATCTTTAAAAGTTTTTCGTTTTATATTTTTAACTCCAAATTTATCATTCAGAGATATACATTCTTGTAAACATTCTTTTTTGGTTGCGAAACCACATTTCCTTTTGTATTTCTTTTTACCATTTTTATCTTGACCTAAGTACAAACAATATTCCCAATTTTTATAACCTTTTTTTTTATGACCAAAATTAATCACTCCTGTATTTAAATTTTACAAAATATTTTATCCGTATTTTTAGGGATATATTGAAATTTAATTTTAATTTGTAAAAATTTTTAATGTTACAAATGATTTAGGAAATATTAACCAAAAAATAATAAATATTGTATATTTGTATTGAATTGTTTATAAATTAAGTATATAATCATAGGTGTAATAATTAATAGGTTTGTTTTAAAGGTACGGATTCTTTCGTTCATGAGTATTGACATGAGAAGGATAATGTCCTTCGAATAATTCCTATGAACGTGAGAGGTGTTAATCATGAGTGATAAGAATATTACTTGTAAGGATTGTGGAAAAGATTTCATATTTACAGTTGGTGAGCAAGAGTTCTTTAAAGAAAAGGGTTTTGAAAATGATCCAGTAAGATGTCCAGATTGTAGACGTGCAAGAAAGAATCAAAAAAGAGAAGTAAGAAGATAGTTATGGAAGGGGCCTTATTTATTAGGGCCTCTTTTTAAGTTATAAAATAATTTGGAGATGGTTTTAATATGAAAACAATATTTAGTGGAATACAGCCTTCAGGAGATTTAACTATTGGTAATTATTTTGGTGCAATAAAAAATTGGCTTTCTTTACAAAATAAATATAATTGTTTTTTCTGTATTGTAGACCTTCATGCAATAACCGTTAAACAAGAACCTAAAAAGTTAAGAGAAAAGATAATGGAAGTTTTAGCTATTTATATCGCTTCAGGAATAGACCCTAATGAAAATAATTTGTTTATTCAATCACATGTTCCATTTCACTCTGAACTTGCTTGGATTTTAAATTGTTTTACTTATATGGGAGAATTATCTCGCATGACTCAATTTAAAGAAAAGTCTTTGAAGGTGGGTGAATCAATACCAGTTGGATTGTTTACTTATCCTATTTTAATGGCATCTGACATTTTACTTTATAATACTGACCTTGTTCCTGTTGGCTCAGATCAAAAACAACATTTAGAACTTGCAAGAGATTTAGCAGAGAGATTTAATACTTTGTATTCTGAAACTTTTAAAGTTCCAGAGCCATATATTTCACAAAATTCATCGAGAATAATGAGTTTGCAAAATCCTATGAAAAAAATGTCAAAATCAGATGAAAATATTAATTCATACATAAAAATATTGGACGAAGAAAATGTAATCAGAAATAAAATTTCAAAAAGCGTCACGGATTCATTGGGAAAAATTTCTTATAATGATTTTCAACCTGGAATTAAAAATTTAATAAATATTTTAACGTCGATAACAGGGGAGAGCGTTCAAAATATTGAAGATAGATTTTCATCAAAAGGATATGGAGAGCTTAAGAAAGAAGTTAGCGATGCGTTGATTTCTGAAATGCTACCAATACAAAATAAAGTTAAAGAACTTTTGAATAACAAAGATTATTTGGTTGAGGTTTACACGAAAGGAGCGGAAAATGCTTCTAGAATTTCATATAAAGTTTTGAAAAAAGTTCAGAGGAAAATAGGATTTATTTAATGGAATATTTCACAATATTTTCAAGGTGTAAATATTGTTTTAGGGTTTAAAATAATATTTGCGAGGTGAAATATTTTTGTTGAAGATTTTAAATTTCTTATTAAAAGCTTGCATAATATTTTTCTGCACATTTGGGATTTTAAAATTCGGACGTGAATCATTATTGATATTTATACTTTTAGGTTCAATAAGTACTGTTTTTAAATTTATTGAACTGTGCAATGTTTCTACATAAATAAAAGGCGTGGTTTTTTACCATGCCTTTTTTATAATCCATCTGTCAAAAAAAGAGATTTAAGTTGTTCGATTGACATTTTTGAAATTGAGTTGTATGCAAGATCATTATCTTTTATTATGGAATTTATCATTAAGCTTTTTCTATTTTGAATTTCAAAAATTTTCTCTTCAATAGTTCCTTTAGTTATTAGTTTGATAACATGTATTGTATTTTTCTGTCCAATTCTATGAGCTCTATCGGTTGCTTGATTTTCAACAGCGTTATTCCACCATGGGTCAAAATGTATTACGGTTTCAGCAGAAGTAATATTTAATCCAAAGCCACCAGCTTTTAAAGAAATTAAAAATACATTGTAATCATTTTTATTAAAATCATTTACAATATCAATTCTTTCTTTTGATGGAGTGGAGCCATCTAAATATTTATACTTTATTTTGTTTTCAATTAAAATGTTTTTGATTATTTCAAGAACGGATGTAAAATTTGAAAACACAATAATTTTTTTGTTACTTCGTATGTTGTCATCGATTATTTCCATAAGCGCATCTATTTTTGAACTTCCATGAGAATAATCTTCCATTATAACTTTAGGTTCGCAACAAATTTGTCGAAGTCTAGTTAATGCACTTAGCATTTTGAATTTTAAATTATTTTCATTTTGTAAATCCGAATCGTAATTAAATTCATCTTTAAATTTTTCGATGTAAGAATAATAAATTTTCTTTTGCTCATCGTTTAGCTCCACCATAATTTTGCTTTCTATTTTAGGAGGAAGCTCCATTAAAACATTTTGTTTCAATCTCCTTAAAATAAATGGAGAAATTTTCTTTCTTAAATTTTCAATTGGCGTTGTTGAATCTCCTTCTGATGATTCGTATAAAGATTTGAACTTAACGTAAGAATGAAGATAACCTGGCATAAGAAAATTAAATATAGACCAAAGTTCATCAATAGAATTTTCAATTGGAGTTCCCGTTAATGCGAATTTATAATTTACATTTAGTTTTCTAAGGGAAATTGTGTTTTTAGAAGTTTTATTTTTAATGTTTTGAGCTTCGTCAATTATGCAAATGTTGAAGCATTCATCTTTAAGGTCATCTATATCTTTTTGTACAATTCCATAAGAAGTCAATATTATATCGTAATTTTTAAATTCTTTCATTAATTTTAAACGAACGCTTTTGGTTCCATTAAATATCAAAACTTTTAAATCTGGAGCAAACTTTTTAATTTCTTCAGACCAATTGTATATTAGAGATTTTGGACAAATTATTATTGAAGTATTTAGAGATTTGTTTTCATATTCTTTTTGAAGAAATGCAATTGTTTGAAGAGTTTTACCTAAACCCATTTCGTCAGCTAAAATTCCCGAAAGATTACATTCCTTTAAAGTTCTTAGCCATTTAAATCCTTCAAGTTGATACGCTCTTAAATTAGCAATTAAATTTTTAGGAGGATTCAAATCCTTTATTTCTAAATTTAAAATTTTATTTGTCATAGCTAAGAAATTAGAATCTATGTTTAATTCTCCGATATTTTCAAATTCACTTGAATAAGTGCTATTTAAATACAATGCGTAAAATTTATTTAATTTTAAAGAATCTTCTTTAAGTTGAGTTTCGTTTATATCTAAATCTATTAAAATGTGATTTATTTGATTTAAGTAGATGTTATCTAAATTTAAAATTCCTTTTCCTTTTAGTTTTAAATATTTTTCTCCTTTTCGTATGTTTCTAATTGCTAAATATAATTCATCGTTTGTTATTCCATCAAATGAAAAAGATATGTTCAAAAAATTATCTATTCCAATATTAAACGAAGTTTTGTATGACGAAGACGAAATAATTTTGTATTTTTGAAAATTTTTCGTATAATAAATCTCTCCAAGTTCTCTTAATTTTTTAATTCCACTCTCTTTAAATTCAACTATTTTATTAGGAGATTTAATTAGAAAGTAAATGGAACTTTTGCATTCACAAATATTGTTCAAAGAATTTAAAATTGAATTTTCAGTTTTGTAATCTCTTAAAATTGAATTGTTTGAAATGGAATCATCAAGTGGATTTATATTTTGTTCGCCGTAGTTAAACACAACTTTTAAAACTATTATGTCGTTTTGAGTTTTATCTATATAAAATTTTGTTACACAGTGTTCTATTTTTATAATGTCGCTTAAGTTTTCATGTATTTCCAAATTAAAATGCTTTGAAAGTTCGGGCAAAGTTTTGTTTAAAAATGAACTTTTATTTTCTTCATTAATTTTGAAATACGATGTGTTGTTAATCGTAATTAAATTTTTCAAACAATTATAATTTTCAATCATTGAATTTGAAACTTTGTAAATGTTTCCGTTAAAATAAAAGTAGGGCGAGTTTTCAAAAATATTTAAAATTCCATCTAATTCAATTGAAAGAATTATATTTTTATCGCTATCCGATGAGATTATTGGAGATAAATTCAAATCTTTATTTATAATTTTGCATTCATCAAAATTCTCATTTCTAAATTCTATTGAGAACACATCGTCATCAATGATTTTCAAAATATCATTCAAAAATCTTTTGTTTAATATTAAAAATTCATTTGAAAAAACATTTTCCTTTATTAAAGCATTTAAATTAATTAAGGAGTAAATGCAGAGAAGCTTTTCAATGAAAAGTTTGTGAGTATTTTCAAAATTCTCTTCGCTTAAATTTATGGAATTGGATTTATTAATTTTGTAAGGAATTTTTTCGTAAATGGAATTTAAAAAATCCCATAAATTATTTATCCAATAAGTTTTGTTTAAAATTATACCAAGTCTTAACTTAACATCATTTGTATTGTTTATTACTATTGAAAAATAAAGTCTAAAATTAAAATTATCTCTTAGAAAATTATCAGAAATGGAAGAGGAGATATTTTTCAACGAAGAAAAATCATACGAACAATTATTATTCAAGTTTGTAAGTTCATTTAAAAAATATATGTACGATGCTGATAAGTGCTTGCATATATCAGATTTAGAATTTCTGTAAGTACACGAACATGAAACATCAATTAGTTGTTTGTCATTATTCACAGAAATTTTTGAAATATGAGTTATGTTGCGAGTTGAAAGAACTTCAAACCATAAACATACGCCATCTTTTATAAATTCATAATGAGTCATTTTAATTTTATCTTTTTTATAAATAGCAATTCCATCATTTGCATTTGAAAAATTTGTGAAATCTGTTAGTTTTCCTATATCGATTTTCTTCATGTAATGCCCACTTTCAAAGATGATTATAATACAAAAAGATGTTTAAAATTAAGAAACCTTAAAATTAAACATCTCTTTAAATGTTAACAGCCGCCGCCGCAGCTTCCACATCCACCGCCTTCTGCTTTATTAACAGGTTTTAAAACTAAACCTCTGTTGTTTTCGGCAGTTCCTTCTATAATGAAATCTCCATATTGCTCATGCAAATCTTTATTAATGATGAATGTGATATCTTCTACAGCACAAGATAAGTCATCTTCTTTTTGTTCATCCAGAACAATATTAAATGATGGCCCACCTCAGCCCATGCCTGCTAAATTTATCCTAATAATGTTTTTATCTATATCATTACTAGCAAGGAGCTGTTTAAATTCTTGAAAAGTCTCGTTGCTTATATTTACAAAATTCATAATCATTACCTCCAACTATAATAGTATATCATTTTTATTTATTTTACAACAATATTAACAAGTCTATTTTTAATTATTATAACTTTGCAAATATTTTTTCCCTCAATATTTTTAATTATTTCCTGATTTGATAAAGAAATATTTTTTATAGTTTCATCATCTGAGTTTGTTGGAACCATTAATTTAGTTTTAATTTTTCCATTTATTTGAATAGCGATTTCAATTTCATCTCTAACTAAATATTTTTCATCAACCACAGGATATTTTTCTAAAAATACAGAAGTTTTTGCTTTAGAATTTATTTCATTGAGCATTCCAAAATAATGTTCGGAGAAATGAGGAGCAAACGGTGAAAATATTTTTATGTAATTGTACAAAAACTCATTTAAAAATTCTCTATTAATTTTATTGTTGTTTATATATTTTGAAAATTCATTTGTCAATTTCATAAAATGAGCTATACAAGTATTAAATTGCAAAGATTCAATATCCAATCTTATCATTTTAATTGAATTGTTAAGTGCAAATAATAACTCTCTTTCTTCATTTTCATCTTTAACAAAATTAAAAGAGATGTCTTTAATTATCTCAAATGATTTATTTATTAATCGTTCACTTCTTTGAATAAATTTGTGAATTGATTTAATTCCATCATCGCTCCACGCTCCTCCTTCGGTGTAAGTGAAAGCGAACATTAAATACGTTCTAAAAACATCGGAACCATATTCTTCTATATATTTATCAGGAGAAATTGTATTTCCTCTTGACTTACTCATTTTAAATCCATCTGGTCCTAAAATTAAACCTTGATGCGTTAAAGATGTAAACGGCTCATCAAAATTTAAATATCCCATATCTCTTAAAGCTTTTGTTATGAATCTTGAATATAAAAGGTGCATGCACGCATGCTCAGGTCCTCCAACATATTTATCAACAGGGAGCATTTTGTTAATTTTGTTTTTATCAAAAGCCATTTCGTTATTATTAGGATCTACGTATCTTAAATAGTACCACGATGAACAAACAAAAGTATCTAAGGTATCCGTTTCTCTTCTCGCTTTGTTTTTACATTTAGGACAAGTTGTGTTTAAAAATTCTTCGCAACTTTCAAGTGGAGATTTTCCGTTTGGAGTAAAATTCACGTTGTAAGGAAGTTCGACAGGTAAATTTTCATAAGGCACGGGAACTATTCCACAATTATCACAATACACAATAGGAATAGGAGCACCCCAATATCTTTGTCTTGAAACAAGCCAATCTCTAAGTCTAAAAGTAGTTTTAAAATTCCCTTTGTTTATTGAAGTAAGATGCTCAGTTATTTTTATTTTTGCTTCTTTTGATGTTAGCCCATTAAACATTTGTGAATTTACAAGTGTTCCTTCTGAAGTTTGGGGAATTGTATTTTCTCCATTGTCAATAACTCTCTTAATAGGAAGATTAAATTTTTTTGAGAATTCAAAATCTCTCTCATCATGACAAGGAACGGCCATTACTCCACCAGTTCCATAACTTGCTATAACGTAATCGGAAATCCAAATTTGAATTTGTTCATTTGTTATAGGATGTATTGCATAAGAGCCGGTAAATACTCCAGTTTTTTCTTTAGTGGAGCTTACTCTATCTATTTCAGATTGTTTTGAAGCTTCTTCGATATATTTTTTGACGTCATTTAAATTTTCTTCAGTTGTTATTTCTAAAACTAAAGGATGTTCAGGAGCAAGAACAACATAAGAAACTCCCATCAAAGTGTCAACCCTTGTAGTGAATACATCAAAATTTTTATTTGAATTTTGTATTTCAAAATTAACAATCGTTCCTGAAGAGCGTCCTATCCAATTTTTTTGCATTGATTTTGTTTTTTCAGGCCAGTCCAATGAATCTAATTTATCTATTAATTCATCTGCGTATTTTGTAATTTTAAAAAACCATTGAGTCAAATTTCTCTTTTGTATTTCGCTTGAACATCTTTCGCATTTGTTTTCGATTACTTGCTCGTTAGCTAAAACTGTATTACAGCTAGGACAAAAATTTACAGGAGCGTTTTTTCTGTAAGCTAAATCATTTTCAAATAATTTTAGGAAAAGCCATTGAGTCCATTTGTAATATTCAGGAGTGCAAGTTACGATTTCATTTTCAAAATTAAACATAGCTCCCATGTTTTTAAGTTGAATTCTCATGGTCGTTATGTTTTTCATTGTAGAATCTTTTGGATGTATTCCAGTTTTTATTGCGTAATTTTCAGCAGGAAGACCGAAAGCGTCGAACCCCATAGGTTGAAATATATTAAATCCATTCATTTTTTTGTAGCGTGCGTAGGAATCGACTAATCCGAAATTAAACCAATGTCCTGCGTGAAGATTGCTTCCAGATGGATAAGAAAACATTTCTAAAACATAAAGTTTTTGTTTTTGGTCATCCCAATGGAAGGAATTAATTTCATTTTCTTCCCAAAAATTTTGGGATTTCTTATCAATAGCAATGGAGTAATCCATAATTTATATCACCTTTCGTATAGAAAAATTTTCATAAGATTAAGAAAAATCGCGTGTGCATTAAGCTAAGTATATAAAAAATTTTTTTGTATTGTCAATATTTATAAATCCCTTTGAAAGTTTTAATTTTTGCTTATGAAAAAATAAATAAAGAAATTATTCATTTTTACGAAAAAAATATTAAAGATTAAGAGGAGTTATAGAGAAATACATTTGTAATAAGGAGTAAAATAATGGTAACTATCAAAGATATTTCAAATAGATTAGGCATTTCAATTAGTTCTGTTTCAAAGGCTCTAAATGGCGCGACAGACATAAGCAAAAAGACAAGAGAAAAAGTTATTGAAGTAGCTAATGAAATGGGATACATTAAAAAATCCGTTATGAATAAAACAAACTCAAAGTTTGGTATTATTATTGAACAAAATTGCAGTGAATATGATAAAGTTTTAAATTACGATATAATTCAAGGTTTTAATGCGAAAGCTTTAAGTGAAGGAAACGATGTTATAATAGTAAATATTAAATACAATTTTAAAAAAGTAATGTTCGATTTCATAATTAAGAATAATGGTTTGTCAGGAGGAATTTTACTTGCAAACAATATATCTGAAATGATGATGCAATCAATTTCAAAAACTTCTTATCCTTTCATTGTCGTAAATAATTATTTGAGTATTGATAAGCAAAATATTGGATATGTTGGAGTTGATATGGTTGATGGAATGAGAAGCGTTGTAAATTATCTTCATTCTCTCGGTCACGAAAAAATTTCATTTGTGGGAATTAAAAATAATGAAACTTATTATCAAGATAAGTTAGTAGGATATATAGCTTCATTAACTTCAATAGGAGTTAAATATAATCCAGAAGATGTGCTTTGTTCTTTGGAAGATGATTTTGAAAAAGAGTTTTTAAATTTTATGAAATCACGAAAGCCTAGTTCAATATGTTGCGATAATGATTTGACTTCTTACAAAGTTTTAAATATTTTAATAAAGAATGGTTATAAAGTTCCAAAAGATGTTTCTATAATAGGATTTGATAATAATTTTGTTTCGAATTGTGCTAATCCAGGAATTTCTACCGTTGATTATGATAAAAATGAATTGGGGATTAAAGCTTATATTGCACTTAACAATATTTTAAATGGCAATAGCATTAATAGAATGCAAATAAAATCTGAGATTATCGAGAGAGATTCAACAAAAATATAAAAATTTTAAGAGGGTATTTATTAAGATTAATTTTTAAGATTATCTTTGATAAATGCCCTCTTTAATTTAAAATTTATTTATTGTAAAATTATCAGAAATATAAGTTCGATTAATAGGAGGGGGTTATTATAAAAATTTCTGAATTCAAAATCGAAGAAGCTATAATACATATTTTGGATTTGAATTGCGATGAACCTATTTTAACAGAAAGTTATTTGAATTTGTTTAATGAAGATATAAATGTTTTTTTAACTAAGCATGTAACAAAAATTTTGCAAGATGATGAATTAATTTTGGGAAAATTTAAACACAAACCTTATTTCATAAATTTTGTAGAAAAATTTTTGGCGAACGGCGAAGACCTTTTAAATGTTTCTAAAGAAATTTCAAATAATTTTTTTGAGGTGATTAGGGAAGTTGGAAATTCATCGTGCGATTTGTTGTTTTTAAAATTAAAAACGGAATTAGGTTGCGTTCTTTGCATGATAAAATTAGATTACATAAAAAATTACATACACGAAATTAAATACGTAGAAGACAAAATGCAAATAAATATAGTTCCTCAATTTACTACACTTCCCAACAGTTCTCAAAAATTAAACAATGCTTGTTTGTTTTTTTACGATTTAGATGAAACGTTAACGGTTTTTTATTTGGATAAGATTTCTAAAAATTCTGACGTTAATCAAAATTATTTTGGAGAAAAATTTTTAAATTGCAATAAAGTTCATTCTGATTATTCAAAAACTAAAGCTCTCATTAACACAGCTGAAAAATGGACGAGAAAAAATGTAAAAGATGATGCTGATAGAGCTTTTTTCATAAGAGAATCGTTAAAAGATTCGCTTATAAATAATGAAGATTTTATAGTTAATGAATTTGCTAGGGAAGTTTTTAAAAATGATTCCTCTACTATAGAAAGTTTTGTTGATTTTATTGAATGCAATGGCATTGAAGGAAATTTGAAAGTTAATAAAGATTATGTTGGTAAAAAATATGAGAGAATAAGATTGAAAATTGATAGGGATATAGATTTGTACATAAATAAAGATTCTTTTTACGATGTCAATAGATTTGAAGTAAAGCGTAATGGAGATGGAAGTTTAAACATGATAATTAAATATGTATTAAATTACAATGAAAAATAAGGAGAGGTTTTTATGAAATGGAATTTAGATAATTTATATAAAAGTTTTGATGATAATGAATACAAAAGAGATTTAAATAATTTGAATTTGGAAATAGATGAAGTAAATAAATTTTTCCATTCAAATTTATTGGAGAGAAATGATGAAGAATTTTTTTTGATTTTTGAAAAGATAATTTTAAGTTATGAAAACATAATGAAAATTTATGATAAACTTTCGAATTTTGTTTTTCTAACTCTTTCTTGTAATTCAAATGATAGTGAAGCTAAGAAAAACGATTCTATATTGAAAGAAATAAATGTTAAAATTGTTTTAATCTCCTCAAATTTTGGTAAGCTAATTTCCAAAAGAGAAAATTTAATAAACATAATTCATAAAAGTGAAATCTTACAAGAGTACGAATTCTACATAAAAAATTCCATAGAGGAAAGTAAATATTTGCTTGAGGATGAATTGGAAGAATCTATGGCGTCTCTTTACAATTATGGAGCGGTTTCTTTTTCAAATCTTCAAGAGTCAATGGTGTCTAAGTATAATGTGAAAATTAATTTAAATGGAGAGGAAAAAGAAATTCCATTAACAGAATGCAGGGGGCTTTTAGATAGCAATTGCCGAGAAACGAGAAAGAAAGCTTTAGAAAGTGAAAAGCAACTTTACAAATACATGAAAGAGCCAATTGCTTATGGATTAAACAGTATAAAGAAAAGTGTTATATATGATTGTAGAAAAAGAGGATATAAATCTCCATTGGAGAAAAGTTTGAAAAATAATAGAATAACTCATGAAACTTTGGATTCTCTTATGAGTGTTATAAGAGAAAATTTAAATTTCTTCAGAGATTTTTTGAAGCTTAAAGGAAAAATTTTAGGAAATGATGAGAATAAAGTTCATTTCAGTGATTTATTTGCTTCAACTAGAAGGTCAGAAAAATTTATAGATTTTGATTACGCAAAACAATTTTTAATCGATAACTTCAATAATTTTAATAAAGATTTTGGAAAATTTGTTGAGAGAGCTTTCAATGAGTTTTGGATAGATTCAGAAATTTATAGTGGAAAAGTTGGAGGAGCTTTTTGTTCAACGATAATTGACATTAAAGAAAGTAGAATACTTTTAAATTTTACAAATTCTTATGATAGTATTTTCACTTTAGCTCATGAGTTGGGGCATGCTTATCACGGAGAAATTTTAAAAAACGAAAGAGTTTTAAATAAAAGTTATCCAATGACAATTGCGGAAACCGCTTCAATTTTTTCAGAAACATTAATTTGTGATAAAGCTTATAGTTTTGGAGATGAAAATGAAAAAATTATGATTCTCGAACACGAATTAAATAGTGCATGTCAAACAATTGTTGATATATATAGTAGATTTTTGTTTGAAAGTGAAGTTTTTAGAAGATGCGAAAATGAATTTTTAACTTCTGAGGATTTAAATTTAATTATGAAAAATTCTCAAATTGAAGCTTATGGCGATTCGATGTACGATGATTATTTTGAAGAGGCTTGGATTTATAAATCTCATTATTATGATATGTATAATAATTTTTATAATTTTCCTTATGCCTTTGGACAACTTTTTTCTTTGGGATTGTATGATATGTATTTAAATGATAAAGAGTCTTTTCAACATAAATACGAACTCATATTAAAAAATTCTGGAAAGAAAACAATAGAAGATTTATGCCAAATGTGTTCGATAGACATAACTAAAAAAGAATTTTTTGAAAGCTCAATAAAAATATTAAAAAATAAATATAATAATTATAAAAAATTAGTTTCGTAATTCGGGGGTGTTTTATATAGATAGGGAAAGAGTGGAATTAGTTTGTTACGATGGTTTTAAATTAGACGCGTATATTTACGGAGATTACAACAAAAATTTTAAAGGCGTAGTTCAAATTGTTCATGGAAAAGGTGAGTATAGTACAAATTACGAAAACATAATTAAATTTTTAATTAAAAATTCTTATGTTGTTGTTATTAATGATCATAGAGGTCATGGAAAATATAATGAAGGCAAAAAATTTTATAGTTATGTAACTGATGATAATTATTTTGTAATGATGGTTAAAGATTTGAAAACCATAAATACTTTCATAAGAAATAAGTTTCCAACTAAAAAAGTTTTTTTGGTTGGGCATAGTATGGGTGGATATTTATCTTTAAAATATTCTGAGGTTTATGGCGATAGCATAGATGGACTTGTTTTGTGTGGAATAGGGAAAGATTATAAAATAAAATTAAACTCTCAAGTTCTAATTTCTAGATTTATTTGTGGATTTAATGATGTTAATAAGCCAAACGAATTTGTAAATAAAACTGTTTATAAAATTTTGAATAAAAAGTTTAAAGAAGATAGGGACATTGATAATAAATATGCTTTCACAACAAGTAACAAACAAGTGTTGAAAAAATATTCGGAAGATGATTTGAGAATAAAGGAATACACTTTAAAATTTTATCATGATTTGTTTGATGGAATAAGGCACTCTTTAAAATCTGAAAGCTTAAACAAAATAAATAAAGATTTGAAAATTTTAATAGTTGCAGGAGAATTGGACCCTGTTTGTTCTTTTAAAAGGGGAGTTAAACTTTTAGGAAATGCAATTTCTAAATGTGGGGTTAATTGTGAATTTAAAATTTATGAAAATATGAGGCATGAAGTTTTTATAGAAGATGGAAATGAAAAAGTTTTTAATGACGTTTTGAATTTTATAGATAAAATTGTATAGGAGGAGAATGATGAACGTTAAATATTTTGAAAATAGAAGTGAGATGGAAGAAAAGTACACTTGGGATTTAGAAAAAATTTATAAAACCTTAGATGATTTTGAAAAAGATTTTAAAAGTGTAAAGAGTTCGTTATCTGAAATTGTGAAATACAAAGGCAAGCTTAATTCTTCCGAAGATATTTTAAATTTGTTTAAGGATTTAGAAAAGTTGTCTAGAATAATTTCAAAGATTATGAATTATGCTCACATGAAAAATGATCAAGATGGTTCCGTTAATTTATATAGGGGGATTCAAGCAAGAAGCGAGCAACTTTATTATGAATTTTCAGCAGCTATAAGTTTTGTTGATACGGAGCTTATTGAAAAGAGCGATGAGTTTTTAAATTCTCTTTTGAAAGATGAAAGTTTAAAAGAATATAAATTTAAGTTGGAAGGGCTTATTAGAAGTAAGGAACATATTTTGTCTGAAGAAGCTGAAACAATTTTAAGTATACTTGGTTCTTCAATGGATGCACCTTATAACATATCGGAGAGTTTTAAAAATGTAGATTTAAAATTTCCAAATACGATAAATGATAAAAATGAAAGTGTTCATTTAAATGAAGGAAATTATAGAGTATTTTTATCATCAAAGAATAGAGATGTTAGAAAAAGTGCTTACGATAAATTGTTTTCAACTTATAAAAATTATTCAACAACTCTTTCAACTTGTTTATCTACTTCAATTACAAATGATGTTTTGTATGCAAAGGCGAAAAAATTTAATTCATCTTTAGAGTGCAGTTTATTTGGAAATAATATAGATAAATCTGTATACATTAATGCAATTGAGGTTATGCATGATAATTTTGACAAAATTCATAGATACATTGATTTGAAAAAGAAATTATTAAATGTTTCTGAATTGATGAGTTATGATTTGTACGCTCCTCTTTTTGAAAATTTAGATAACGATATACCGTACGAAAAGGCTCTAGAAATTTCTTTTGAAGCATTAAAGCCTCTTGGAGATGAGTATTTAAATATTTTTAAGGAAGCAATTGATAATAGATGGATAGATGTTTATACAAATAGAGGAAAAAGAAGTGGCGCTTATTCTTCAGGAAGTTATGATACTTATCCATATATACTTTTGAATTATTCAAATTCATTTAATGATGTATCTACATTAGTTCACGAGATGGGGCATTCTATTCATTCATATTATTCAAGAAAGAATCAAGGATTTTTTAACGCGAGCTATCCAATTTTTTCTGCTGAAATAGCTTCAACTTGCAATGAGCATTTATTAAATAACTATATGTATAATAATTCTCAGGGAAAAGATAAACTTTATTTTATAAATAAAGAGATAGAAAATATAAGAACAACTGTGTTTAGGCAAATGCTTTTTGCGGAATTTGAATTAATAACTCACGAGATGATAGAAAAGGGAAATCCTCTTACAAGTCATGAGTTTTGTTCAATATGGAAAGAGCTAAACGAAAAATATTATGGAAAAACTTTAGTGATGGATGATTATGTATCTTATGAGTGGAGTAGAATACCACATTTTTACTCAGCATTTTACGTTTATCAATATGCAACAGGATATGCAGCAAGTTTTGCATTTTCGCAAAGCATATTAAGTGAAGGTAAGTTTGGTGTAGACAATTACATTAATAATTTTCTTAAAATGGGCGGAAGTAATTATCCAATTGAAATTTTAAAAGGGGCTAAAGTTGATATGACAAGCAAGGTTGTAATGCAAAATGTTATGAATAGATTTGGTGAGCTTCTTGATACATTGGAAAAAAATATATAAATTTAAAACTAAAGGTAGTTATGTTATTGACTACCTTTTAATTTTGTTTAATTTATTTACTAAATCTTAAAATATGAAGTATAATATTAACCAAAAGTTTTAAAATAAAGAAGAGTAAGTTAAAATTTTATATTTATTTTTTAAGTTAGAAACTTAGGAAGGATGAGAATGGTTGAAGAAATTATGTAAGTTTTTTGTTCTTATCTGTTTGTTTATATTTAGTTTTGGTTTTTTTGCACAAGCTGATGAGTTTGGAGAAACTGCGATTAAATATTTAGAGCAGATTTCGAGAATTCAAAGAGTTGCTTTCACAGATGGTGAAGCATTTGCGTGTGATTATATAGGAAGATTGTTGAGAGATTTAGGTTACGATATAACTTTTGAAGAAATATCTTTTCCTGATAATACGGTTGTGAATTTTAATCAAGGATATTTATTATCCCATAATTTAATTGCTACAAAAAAGGGGACGAGTGATCTTGAAATAATAATAGGAGCTAATTACGATTCAGAAAGTGTTCAAGGTTCTACAGGATTTGAAGGAGCAACCGGACCAGCTTTAATAGTTGAGCTTGCAACTAAGCTTAAAGATGTAAAGCTTCCATATACAATTAAATTTTTGTTATCAGGAAGTGGAAAGCAGGGAAACGCTGGTGCAACTCATTATGTTTCTACTAGATCTCAAGATGAATTAAACAAGATAATGTATTTTTTAAATTTGTCATCATTGGGAAGTGGAAAAGAACTTTATGTTTATGGAAATAATGGTAAAAAAGGTTTTGTTAGAGATGAATTATTGTCTTTGGGAAAAAAGTTGGGAATTAATATTCATACTAGTAAAGGTTTTGAAGAGCAAAATATTCCTGAGGGTGTAGGATATGATATAGGTGAACAAGTTCCATTTAAATATAGTAATGTTCCTTATGGATTTATTGAAGCGACTTCTTGGGAAAGCATCGATGAAAGATTATTTTTGCCAAAGGATCCTACTGGAGATAATTTTGGATTTATAGATGGAACTAAGTATGATAATTATGAAAGTGTAATGGAGCTTTATTCTGATAGAGTAAAAAAGAATTTATCTAACGCAAGCAAATTAATTTTTAATAACATTGCTAGAGATAAGAAAAGCATAAAAATAATTACTTCACTCACTGAAGAAAATTCAAACTTATTGCAATCTATAACTTATACTTTATTTAAAGATGGAAAAAAGGTTAAAACTTTAAAACCAAATGAAAATACGATTGTTGAATTTAATAATTTGGAAAATGCAAATTATAAAATTGAAGTTAAGGCTCCTGAAAATATAAAATTCATAAAAGATATAAATTCATTTGATTTTAATTTTGATTCAGATGGAGAATTTGTTATTGTAAATGATGAAATTGATACGTACACTTATCGAAAAGGATTTACTGACAATTATATAAAAGTTAGACAAGATATTCAAAATACAGATTTTAATATTAATGTAAAAAAAGTTTTGTTAGATTATTCATCAACGGCGGAATCAACAGATGATACTCAACAGGATAAAGATGTTAGTAATGAAACAATTAGGAATTTATCTATATTACTTTGTGTCTTGGTTGCTTTGTATATAGTGCTTAAAATAATTTTTTTCAAATTAAATAAAAAATGTTAAATGAAAACTTGAGTTCAAGTTTTCATTTTTTTTATTAAAAATTTTAGTAAAACGTACGATAAATAATTAAGGTTAAATTTGAATTTTGCATTTCTTTGTTTTTTATACCAAAAAATATTTTCAAGGAGGAAACCAAAATGAGTAGGGATACAAATGTAAAAAATAAAAAAGTTAGAAAAGCAGTTCTAAGAAGTTTAGGGGTAGCTACAACAGTTGCAACAATATCTGGTATAACATTGAGTAATGTCCCTGTTCAGGAGGCTAAGGCATTTAAATTACCACCATTTAAACTCCCTTCTTTAAAGCCACTTAAGCCCTCTAAACCTCCTAAACCTTCAAAACCGGCTGTGAATAAGCCGTCAACAAGTAAACCAACGACAAGTAAGCCTGGAGGTTCATCGGTTAGCAATAAACCCGGAGGATCTTCAGTTAGTAATAAACCAAGTGGAGGCTCTTCAGTTAGTAATAAACCAAGTGGAGGAGTATCAAACAATGGAAGTTCAAACGTAATTAATAAACCATCTAGTAATGGAGGAACAAACAACATTATTAATAAACCTACAGGTAAGCCCACAACATCATCAAAGCCACAAAATTCAGTAGGAAACCAAAGCAGTAACAAACCAACAGCACCGTCAAAACCACAAAGTACATTGGGGAATCAAGGCACTAACAAACCAACAGCACCGTCAAAGCCACAAAGTTCAGTGGGGAATCAGAGCAGTAACAAACCAACAGCACCATCAAAACCACAAAGTTCAGTAGGCAACCAAAGCACTAACAAACCATCGAAGCCACAAAGTACATTGGGAAATCAAAGCGGTAACAAGCCATCGAAGCCACAAAGCTCAGTAGGAAATCAAAGTGGTAACAAGCCAACGCAAAATAAACCGCAAAGCTCAACGGGAAACCAAAGTGGTAACAAGCCAACACAAAATAAACCGCAAAACTCAACGGGAAACCAAAGTGGTAACAAGCCAACGCAAAATAAACCACAAAACTCAACGGGAAATCAAAATAATAAACCATCACAAAATTCATCTGATAAAAACCCGAATCAAAATAACAACAAACCAAATAATAACAATCTTGATGACAAAAAACCCGTTGACAAAGTTCCATTAGATCAAAGTTTAAAGCCAGAAAAATCTAAAAGTAATTTAGCTGAAATTGGAAGTGCTGTTTTATCTAACGCAATGGGAGTTGGATTTTTAGTTTCAGGAATAGTTGGAGCAGTTCAAACTGCCGAATCCATGAAATTGCAAGAACAACTTCAAAAAGAATCAATAGAAGCTCAACAAAAAATGCAAGAGAAACAGCAAAATCACGAAAAAGAAATGATGAAAGCTCAGGAAGCTATGTATTTACTTCAACAGCAGGAAGCACAGCAACAAGCTCATCAAGAACAACCATCTCAAGAAGCTCAACAGGGATCATCAGTTCAAGAAGAAGAAACAGAACAAGAACAAAGTTCTCAAACTTCAGATGGGAAAAATACTGGAACCTATGATAAAGATGGGAATTTTCATTTAGCAGATGGTTCAGGATATTTAGATAAAGAAGGAAACTTTTATTTAGCAGATGGCTCTGGATATTACGATAAAGAAATGAATTTTCATTATTCAGATGGAACTGGATATTTAGATAAGGAAGGAAATTTCCATAAATCAGATGGAACAGGATATTATGACAAAGATGGAAATTATTATCCTTCAGATAAAAATGGACATTATGATAGCGAGGGAAATTTTATTAAAGACGAAAGTAAAGAAGATGAAAAAGTTGATGAAAGATTTGATGATGCAGTTGTAATTGAAAAAAATGATGATGAGAGTAGACGAAGCACTTATTCATATTACTATGAAGATTCGGAAATATCTCAAAAAGATCAAAAAATTTACGAAACAGGAGTAGCTGAAGCGAGAACATTAAATAGTAAAGATAAATTTGAAAAATACATTACAGCTGGAACTTTTACTCACAGAGAACTTCAATCAGTTAGAGAGAATATACAAGCTGGAAGAATGAACTTTTTTACAATTGAGTACATGTATGAGCAAGATATTTTTAATTTAGATCAAGCCAATGCTGCAATTGATATGTTACAGCATTTTCAAACAAGGGGAAGTTTATAAATTGTCATAACTAAAGAAAAAATTATTCAAGGAGGAATATTAGTTTATGAAACCAAGTGATCGCAATAAGATTAAAATTTCAGAGCATGATATTAATTTGAAGAGGAAAAAATTTTTAAAGAAAGTAGCAATGACCACAGCCTTATTTGGTGTTGCAGGTATTGCAGCTCAAAATTTTTCAGATATAAAGACAGCTTCAGCTATGATGAAACCAGGAGCTTTTAAACCACCTATATCAAAACCAGCAGGAAGTTTCATAGGAAGTAATGGAGCTTTTAGACCAATTTATAAACCAACAACTTCTGCTTCAGTTGGAATTAAACCACCAGTACCCGCAAAGCCTGGAGCAGGAGTGAACACTGTTAAACCACCAGTGCCACCAAAGCCTTCATCAGGAGCAACAACAGTTAAGCCAAATAGTACCAATGCTTCATCTGGAACAGCAAATAAACCTGGCAGTGGAACAGATGTTATACAAACAGGTAACACAAGTTCATTGATAAATAGATTTGAAGGAATGAATAAACCAGGTGGAGGCTTG
Source organism: uncultured Candidatus Neoarthromitus sp. (assembly GCA_937890765.1). GTDB lineage: Bacteria > Bacillota > Clostridia > Clostridiales > Clostridiaceae > Dwaynesavagella. The sequence goes on along the minus strand of CALADQ010000017.1, from coordinate 19,023 downwards.
CATATAGAGACCTCACCTAATAAACCAGCTCCGAAACCTCCAACGGCACCATCAAAACCTCAAATTTCAGGACAAAATTTATCTGGAACCACTACACCAAATACGCAAGCTTCATCAAAACCTCAAGGTATTTCTGGAAAACCTCCAACTATAACGCAGACTAACACTGGTTCATCGTCAACAGGAAGTGGGGGATTGAAACCAGGTTCTACGGCAGGTAAGCCTGGAACAGGAAGTGGAGGATTGAAGCCAGGAAGTACATCAAGTACAGGAACACAAACAGGAAGTGGAGGATTGAAACCAGGTTCTACAGCAGGAAAACCTGGAACAGGAACTGGGGGATTGAAGCCAGGAAGTACATCAAGCACAGGAACGCAAACAGGAAGTGGAGGGTTGAAACCAGGTTCTACAGCAGATAAACCTGGAACAGGAACTGGAGGATTGAAGCCAGGAAGTACATCAAGCACAGGAATGCAAACAGGAACTGGAGGGTTGAAGCCAGGAAGTACATCAAGTACAGGAACACAAACAGGAAGTGGAGGATTGAAACCAGGTTCTACAGCAGGAAAACCTGGAACAGGAACTGGGGGATTGAAGCCAGGAAGTACATCAAGCACAGGAACGCAAACAGGAAGTGGAGGGTTGAAACCAGGTTCTACAGCAGATAAACCTGGAACAGGAACTGGAGGATTGAAGCCAGGAAGTACATCAAGCACAGGAATGCAAACAGGAACTGGAGGGTTGAAGCCAGGAAGTACATCAAGTACAGGAACACAAACAGGAAGTGGAGGATTGAAACCAGGTTCTACAGCAGGAAAACCTGGAACGGGTGTAGGTACACAAACTTCACTTAAAACTCCTAAAGCAGATTCTTTAAAAGCTGATGGTAAATTTAATTCTAACAGAATAGATAAATCATCTACATCTACCACTACTACTGTAAATAATTCTTCTTCAGGTGGTGGTAAATTTTCTAAAGTTATGGCAGTATTTGGTGTTTTAACTACAGGAGCATTTTTAGCTACTTCAATTGTTGGTATACTCCAGGGACAACAATCACTTGGAGCACAAAGACAATTGCAAAATGAAGCTATACAAGCTCAACAAGATTTAATTAAAAATCAGCAGAGAGAAGAATATGAAAAATTAGCAGCTCAGCTTGGAGGAAAATATGACCCAGAAACAGGAGTTATTATACTTCCTAGTGGAAGTAAATTAAATGTTACAACTGGTATAGTTACACATCCAGATGGAAGTTGGACAGATGCTAATGGAAATCTTCATATGCCAGATGGAAGTGGAGTTATAAAACCTAATGGTAATATACAAATTAATGGAGTTGGAACTATAGATAAAGATGGTAACTTAGTTTTGAATGATGGAAGTGGACATTATGACCCGCAAGGAAATTTTCACGCTTCTGGTCAGCTTAATTCAGTAATTGGAATTGCTGGAGGAGCAGGATATGGAGGAATGTTTACTGACACTAAATATGGAGGAACAGACGTAATAAATCAAAGTAGTAACTATGGTAAAAAAGCATATGACGGAATAACTCATGAAGAAGCTTACTCAAAAGCCAATGCTCATTCTAGTGTTGAGAAGGGTGTATTTACTGCTAAAGAGTTTGATTCTATCACTAACTTAATAATATCTGCTAAGTTAAATAAACCTATGGCTGAAAAAATGACTCAAGATGGACAATTTAATAATGAGCAATTACAAGTTATTTTAGACTTGTTAGATATATATGAAAAAAATGGAAAAATATAATTGTATTCTATAGTCAGGGAGGATTTTTAAAATGGGAAATGAAATAGTTGAAACAAAAAATATGAGCGTAAGGAAAAAACTATATAAAAAGGCTGCAGTTCTTGCAGCCATTGCTACTATAACTGGAGTTGCATCTACATCACATCAAAAAGCTGAAAAATCAGAAGCTCTTTTTGGGGCTATATTCACAATAGCAACAACATTAATAAGTGTAGGTACTGGTATAGCTGGTACTGTTCAAAATTCAATAGCTAAATCTGAACAAGAACGTGCAGAAAGAGAAGAACAAGAACGTGCAGAAAGAGAAGAGAGAGAGCGTTTAGCAAGAGAGGCAGAAGAACAAAGAATAGCAGAGGCTCTTAAAAATCCAGAAAATGATGTAAGATTGCAAGAAAGCATGAAACAAGAATCTCAACAAGCAGTACCAAATAAAATAATAAATATGGGTATAGCTGATAATAGTGTTTTAGCTGAAGAAATACAGCAACAATCTAATGTTTCAAGAGGTGGAATGTTAAATAGGCCTGTATCTCCACCTAAAGATATACAAATTGGAGGATTTGGTGCAGAGGACGAAGATGAAGAAGAGGAATTAACAGTACAAGAGATTGATGAAAGTATTGATGCTGAAGATATGGAAGACATTGATGAAGATATGGAGGACATCGATGAAGAGGAAGTAGAATCATCTAATTATTCTCTTCTAAATCATTCAGATGATATTGATGAAGATGATTTAGATGAAAAAAATGAATCAAATATAGTTAAATTTAGTTTGAATGATTTGAAAATTGGCGATGAAGAAAGTGATGAGCAATTTAGTGAATTAATATCACAAACTGAAAGTGAAGATGTTTATGCAGAATTAGATATTTCAGCTCTTATGTCTCAAGAAGATGCAATGAATCATGAATTGGTTCAAGGCGGTTTGTTAAGTGCTGAAGATGTTATACTATTAGACTTTGGTATTAGAAATGGTTCCATAAACGCAGAAGTTATAAATGGAATGTACGAACAAGGACTTATTACAGATTCATATTATGAAGGCGCGTATTCTTTAATGGAAAGTATTTATGGAGAAAATTCAGAAGCAGAAGATGTATATGATGATGTAGAAGAAAGCGATGAAGTTTATGACGATGTGGAAGAAAGTGATGAAGTTTATGACGACGTAGAAGAAGATGTGATTGAAGATGAAGAAGGTTTTGGTATTTAGTAATAAAAGCTATCTGTTTATGATAGCTTTTATTTTTTTGATTAAAAAAATTATTTTGGAGTTTTATTTTAGACTTTTGTAATTGTTTATAGGTAGATAAATTATTTTTATAGTGGGTATATATCAATAAATTTTTATAGCTATTTATTAAACGTAACAGTGTATAATTTTTATATTTTAAATATATTTTAATTTTAATTTATTCGAGTAATGAGGATTGGTTTTTTTATTTAAGATATATTTGATTTATTGAGATTTTTAAATATTGTATTTAGCGATTAGATTTATTTAAATGCCAATTGCTTAATTGTTTTTAAAGTTAATTTTGATTTTTAAATTTGTGTACGCAAAAAAAATAGAGGGATTGAAATTAATCAATCTCTCTATCTAAATTAATTTTCAGCTTGTTCAAGCAAATCTTTCATTTTTATTTTCTTAACTTCACCTTCATAAACTGAAAATTCATCTGTTTCAGGATTGTATGAAAAATATGAATTCGTATCTTTATCGAATATTAATTCTCTACCGTCTTTATCTAAAAATAAATCTATATTAAGATACTCTTCCAGTGTCATTTTCTTAACTTCTCCAGTGTACTCAATTAATCCTTCAGGGTCTTCAGGGTCTTGTTCATAATATTTTTTGTCTTTTTCATTGAATGTTAACTCTTGTCCGCTACTACCAAAGAATAAATTAACTTTCTTAGGGTCAATCTTTTCTTCAACGGTTTCTTCTTCTTCAACAACTTCCTCTTGAATTGTTTCATCAGCAGTTTCTTCGCTTGCAGTTTCTGATTCTATTTCATCGGTGGTTTGTTCCTCAGTAGATTCTTCATCGGTAGTGTCTTCGTCAGTGTCATCTTTAGCTGAAGTTCCAGAAGAAGTTGAGTCTGCAAGTTTATCTAACATTTCAATAGATTCTGGAAGCATTTTTTTAAATTCATTTGTTGCAGCTAACAATGATGACAATTGTTTTTCAATGTCTTTTAAAAGTATGTTAAGTCTAATTTGATTATCAGAGTTATCTTGTAAAATAAAATTGTAATCTGTAGAAAGAATTTTTAAAGTGTCGGAGAAAGCCATCATTGTAGGCAATAATGAAAATATTGTAGAATTTTTTTGTTTAGATATTTCATCGTTAAGCTCTGTTAAATTTGAAGATATTTGTTTGATTAACACGCTTGATATATTTTGCTCTGAATAAGCGTTAGCTTGTTCGCTGTATGGAGAAAGAAAAGTTACAAAATCTTTGATTTTATTTTCGTTAACATCAATATATTGAGTAGCTTTCATATTTATTTGTGGAGAAAGCTCTCTTAAAGGTTCAAAATCAGGGAACGTAGTGTTAAGCTCATCTCTAAATGAAAGAGAATAGGCAACAGGTTTAACTAAATTAACTATGTCGTCCATTTCTAAATCTTTACTTGAGTTTAAATATTCCATAATATTTTGTTCGCCGTCCACTTCTTCATCTGTAGTTTCCTCATCGATTGCTTCTTCATCGATAATTTCCTCATCACTAGCTTCTTCATCTGTCATTTCGTCAACTGATTCTGTATTATCTTCTTCAGCAGAAATTTCAGCAACGTCATCCATGACTTCTTCATCTTCGTTTTCTAAATTTGAATATAAAGTAGAGGAATCCTCTTCAGCCTCTGTAACATCATTTGCATTTACAATATCTTTACCTGAATTAACAACAACTTTTCTTGAGTGCCTTGCGTTGGCAACGTCCATATTTAAATTTCCAATAGCACAGTTAGATATAAATGAAGCCATTATAATACCAGAAAGCAGTTTTAAATTTTTTTTCATTTGTTTGTTACCTCCGAAAAACTATATATAAATTTTAAAAAATTCAATGCTAATAACATAATTATCGAAAATTTTTTAAAAAATTTAATAGCGTCTTGAGAAATCGTGAAAAAATTTTAGTATCCTTTCATTGCGTTCAAAGAAGTCAACTAAAATAATAATTTTATTTAGAGTTTCATTGCTCAAAGTATGTTCAATTTTTTCTGTTTCGTATGTAATATTCACATTTATATTTAAAATTTTTAAAAATTTTTCAATTGTATTGTGTCGTTCGATTAAAAATTTTCCTAATTGAATACCTTTGTCTAGTAAATAAATTTGTTTGTATTTTTCAAAATAAATAATATGTTTTAGGGAAAGTTTACGAATCATTTTTGTAACTGATGGGGGTTTTACATTAAGACTTGAAGCTAAATCATTTACACGTATTGGAGAATTGGTTTTTAAATATAATCTATAAATCATTTCTACATAATCTTCTTCAGATGGAGTTAAAAGACTATTTATATTCCTCGTAAAGTCATTGAAGGTATAAAAATTTTCTTCAGTCATAAATTTTAATTCTCACTTTCAATTGAATTTATAAATAATTATTAATATTTTAGAGTTTAAACGCATTAGAACTATTTTAAAAAAAGTAACATATAATTTATAAAAGAGTTAGCTTAGGTTAAAAATTTTATGTGAGGTATTAATTTTATGCATAGTATTTGTGATTTTGAAGTTGGGGATGTTATAGAAGTTTCTTCTATAGATCTTTTAAAATACCAAAAAGAAAGAATGTTATCGATTGGATTTTCTAAGGGGGTGATTGTTAAAGTTATAAGAATCGGCCCTAAAAATAATTTAATGGTGTTTGATGTTAGAGGAGTAATGATTGCTCTTAGAAATGATGAAACAAGACATATATACGGCAAAAAAATTTAGTTTGGAGGTTATATGGGTTTAACTAACTTATCATCTAAAAAGGATTTTATGAAAGATGTTTTTTCAACTTCTCATGATAAAAAAGTTGTTTGTTTAGTTGGAAATCCTAACACAGGAAAAAGTAGTTTATTTAATGCACTTACAGGACTTCACCAACATACGGGAAACTGGTCAGGAAAAACTGTAGTCAATGCTTATGGTGAATACACCCATGAAAAATGCGATTATGGAATAATAGATTTGCCAGGTATATATTCAATGTTCTCGTGTTCTCAAGAAGAGGAGGTTGCACGAGAATTTATATGTTTTGGAAAATATGATTGTATAGTTGTTGTTTGTGACATGACTTGTCTTGAAAGAAACTTAAATGTATTTTTTCAAACTATGGAAATGAATAGAAATACAATTCTTTGTTTGAATTTATATGATGAAGCTAGGAAAAAAAATATAGAAGTTGACAAAGAGAAGTTAGAAAATAAATTAGGTGTACCTGTTATTATAACTTCGGTGAAAGAGAATTATGGACTTAAAGAGCTCAAAGATAAAATAAGTGATGTTGTTAATTCCAAATGTGATTTTGCGTTTGAAAAAATAGATTATGGAAATGAAATAAGTCGAGAGGTTCAAAGCATAATGGAAGAGATTTCTTCCATTAAAAATTTTGATAATAAGTATTGGCTTGCACTTAGAATAATGGATAGTGATGAAAAGTTTTTTGATTTCATGAAGCCGCACCTAAATGAAGATGAAATGGAGAGAATTAAAAATATTCAAAGTAATTACATTGAAAATAATTCAAAAATTCGTGAGCATGTAGTTGAAGAAATATATAAAAATTGTTCAAGTATCAAAAATAGTTGTGTTACTCAAGAAGGGGACAAGCATCTTAGAGATAGAAAAATAGATAATATAGTAACTTCAAAAAAATATGGTGTTCCTATAATGATAGGAATTTTGGCTTTGATTTTATTCATAACAATAACTTTGTCAAATATACCATCATCAATTTTATCATCACTATTTAATTTTTTAGAATTAAAGTTATCTCAATTTTTAATTTATATTAAGTTTCCTGTATTTTTTCATGATATAATTGTATATGGACTTTTTAGAGTTACAGGTTGGGTTATATCTGTAATGCTTCCTCCTATGGCAATATTTTTCCCAATGTTTACGTTTCTAGAAGATTTAGGATATCTTCCACGTGTTGCATTTAATATGGATCATTTATTTAAAAAATCAGGTTGTCATGGTAAACAATGTTTAACTATGTGCATGGGATTTGGTTGCAACTGTGCAGGAATAATTGGAACTAGAATCATAGAATCGAAAAGAGAAAGATTAATAGCTATTATAACTAATAATTTTGTTCCTTGTAATGGAAGATTTCCAACCATAATAGTTTTATCTTCCATATTTTTTTCAGTTACTACAAATGGAATATTAAATTCATTTGTTAAAGCAATAGTTGTTACTTCAACTGTTGTGATAGGAATATGTGTAACGTTGGTGGTTTCCAAAATTTTATCAAAAACTTTATTGAAGGGACAGCCTTCTTCATTTACTTTGGAACTTCCTCCGTACAGAAAACCTAAATTAGGAACTATTTTATATACTTCACTTATAGACAGAACTGTTTTTGTTTTAGGAAGAGCTATTATGATTGCAGCTCCTTTTGGGATATTAATATGGATTCTTGCAAATATATTTATAAATGATGTTAGCATAATAACTTATTTAATTAATTTTTTAAATCCAGTGGGAATATTAATAGGGCTTGATGGTGCAATTTTATGTGCCTTCTTACTTGGATTGCCGGCTAATGAAATTGTAATGCCAATACTTCTCATGTGTTATTTATCAACTGGAAAGTTAATAGATTTTGATACTGCAAATTCATTAGGGATTATTTTGAAAGAAAATGGTTGGACAGTATTAACGGCAATTAACACTATGCTATTTTCTGTTTTGCATTTTCCTTGTTCAACTGCATTGTGGACAATAAAAAAGGAAACAGGAAGTTGGAAATGGACGATGGTTTCTTTTTTAATTCCTACAGCCGTTGCTTTTACAGTTTGTTTTTTTGTAAATTTTATTTTTAAGTTGTTTATATAAAGTGTGAAATTTATTTCGCACTTTTATTTTTTTATAAAAATTTATGAGTTATTTTGAATTTGTTTGGTAATAATAAGTTTGAAAGGAGTATACCATGGAGAAATTAAGTGAATTAATAAAAAAAATTAAACAGTTTATAAAAAATCTCTCGCCTAGAACTAAAAAATTGTTATTAATTATAATTGTGGTTTTGGTCTCTATACTTTCTTTTTTCTTAGTATACTCTAGTATTATGAAATATGGTTTGCTCTATTCAGATTTGGATCCTTCAGATAGCAAGTATATACATGAACAATTAGTTGAAATGGGTCTCGATGTGAAAATAAGGGGAAAATCTATATACGTCCCAAGAGGTAGAGTTGACGAGTTGCGTTTAACTTTTTCTCCAGATCTAAAGGGAGGAAGTAAAGGATTTGAACTTTTAGATAAAAGCAGTGGATTTGGATTTACCGATGAGGAATTTTTAATACAGAAACAGAGAATAGTTCAAGGTGAACTCGAAAGAACAATTAGAAGTTTTTCTCAAGTTAAGGATTCACGAGTTCATATAACGCCATCAAAGACAAGTGTTTTTATGACAGAAAAAGATCCGGCGCGTGCTTCTGTTTATGTTAGATTAAATGCAGGGGAATCTTTGTCAAGAGAACAAGTTAAATCTATTATACATTTGGTTTCTTCGGCGTGGAATAATTTGCCTTTCGAAAATGTTGAAGTTGTAGATTCACGAATGAATTTGTTGTCTTTGGGAATTTATGATGGAAGTGATGATTTAAATTTTACAGGTTCGCTTGATGCTCACATGAATTTAGAAAGAAAGTTTGAATATGAACTTGAAAATAGATTGCTTTCAGTTATAGAGCCGGTTTTGGGAGCAGATAAAGTTAGAATACGAGTTAATGCTGATTTGGATTTTGATTCTAAGAAGAGAACAGATATTATTATTGATGAAAATAAAGTTCCAATTAGCGAACACATTATAAAAGAACAAAATAGTGCGTCTGTAAATGGAACTGGTGGGCCAATAGATAATAACATGTCAAATGTTGAAATGGATTTAAATGGAGATGCTTCTAGAAGAGAAGAAAGCACAATAAATTATGAAGTTTCGAAAAGCGAATCCACAATTATACATGCTCCAGGTGAAGTAAAAAGAATTACAACTTCTCTCGTTTATGATGGAAACATGACTCAAGATATGAAAACAAATTTAGAAAGTATAATTCATGGAGTTATAGGATTTAATGGCGAAAGAGGAGATTCGATTTCTGTTGTTGGAATGCAGTTTAATGGAGTTAAGCCTGAAGTTTATCCAACAAGACGAATTAATTATGTTGTTATAGTTTTAATAATAGGAGCTGTTATAATAATAATTTCTCTTTTGAAAATGTTCAGCAGAAGAGAGAGGGAAGACAAACAAGAAGTTAATCAAAATATTATTGATGCAAAAGATATGATTCAGCAATCTGTTCAAGAAAATATAAGAAAGAGTGCTATTGAAGATACTAATCCTGAAAGTAAAATGCTTGAAGATGAAATAAAAGCTTACGCTATTAATAAAACAAATCAAGTTGTCGAAATTATAAAATCTTGGATAATGGAAGACACAAGATAAAGTTTTGAAGGAGGTCTTATGATTAATTCTATTTATAATTTGGGTAATATAGAATTTGGGAAAATAGGTGGAGAACTTAGAGGGAAGTCTAAGGGAAATATTTTTGCAAAAGTTTTAGAAGATTCAATAACGAAATTAAACAATTATCAAAAAGCTTCAGAAGATGTTATGACTTCTTTTATAAAAGGAAATGAAAATGAAATTCACAATGTTATGATTGCCATGCAAGAAGCGAAATTATCAATTCAAACTGCAATAGAAATTAGAAATAAATTGGTCGATGCTTACCAAGAAATTGCAAGAATTCAAATTTAAAATTAATTTTGTTGACATTTGGTAATTATATTAATAGAATTTTGCTATAGATAAATTTAATATTGCTAGGGGTGCTTGTTGAAAGCTGAGAAATGATATTTTTTCATTAACCCTCGTACCTGAACTGGGTAATTCCAGCGTAGGAAAGCTATGATTATTTTGTTTTTATTAGTCATGTTTGGTCAGGTACTAGCATGGCTATTTTATTTTTTTAAGGAGTTTTAAAATGGTTTATCTAATTGGAATTTTAATCTTTTTGTGTTTTTTAATTTACGTTTTTGAAATTAGGAAAGTTAAATTTAATATCAAAATGATAATACTAATTTCTGTTTTCTCAGCTTTAGGTTATATTTTAAATTTAATAAAATTTATAAACATGCCTCAAGGTGGTTCTATAACTCTTTTGTCCATGCTTCCAGTTATGCTCATATCACTTAAGTACGGAAAAGGAATAGGTTTAACAGCAGGAATTCTTTTGGGATTTATGAAAATGTTAGATGGTGTAACATTTTTACATCCAATACAATTTATACTGGATTACATTTTGGCGAATATGGTTTTAGGTTTTTCAGGAATGTTTGGGTATAAGAAGAGAACAAATATTTTTCTAGGATGTTTTATAAGCGGATTTATAAGTGTTATGTGTAATGTTTTATCTGGCGTTGTTTTCTTTTCGCAATACGCTCCTCAAGGAATGAATGTTTGGTTATATTCAATAATATATAATTTTTCAAGTCTTGGCGTTGAAGCTCTTTTAACTTCAATAGCAGTAACTTTTATTCCTATAAATAGAATATTTATGGAGAAAAATTAATTTGTTTGTGAAAAAAAGCGTGAAGTTTTCTCCACGCTTTTTTAATTAGAAGAGTTTTCAGAACACAAAATAGTTTCTATTTTATTTATTACAACATTTTTAACTGCTTCTCTTGCAGCTCCTAAATATTTTCTAGGATCAAATTCTGAAGGAGTATCTCCAAAAATTTTTCTTATGCTTGCAGTCATTGCTAATCTTAAATCAGTGTCCATATTTATTTTACATACAGCCATTGATGATGCCTTTCTAAGCATTTCAACAGGAATTCCAACAGCGTCTTGAATTTGTCCTCCGTATTTGTTGCAAGTTTGAACACTTTGAGGGTCAACGGCAGAAGCACCGTGTAAAACTATAGGGAATGAAGGAAGTTTTCTTTGAATTTCTTCCAAAATACTAAATTTCAATTCTGGTTTGAAGTCTGGAGGAAATTTAAATGCACCGTGTGAAGTTCCAATCGCTATAGCTAAAGAATCGCAACCAGTTTGTTTAACAAATTCAACTGCTTCATCGGGATTTGTGTATATGTGATCGTCTGCAACAACATCATCTTCAACTCCAGCTAAAACTCCAAGCTCTGCTTCAACCGTTACACCTTTTGAATGAGCATATTCAACAACTTGAGTAGTTATTCTAACGTTGTCTTGGAATTTGTGGTGAGAACCGTCAATCATTACTGAAGTGAAACCAGCGTCGATACATTTTTTACAAGTTTCGAAATCTGGACCGTGGTCTAAATGAAGAGCTATATCTAATTTGCTTTCTTCAACGGCAGCTTTAACAAGCGCAATTAAATAATCCATACCAGCATATTTTATAGCGCCAGTTGAGCATTGAAGTATAACTGCAGAACGTTTTTCTTTGCAAGCTTTAATGATACCTTGAATAGATTCCAAGTTATTTATGTTGAAAGCACCTATTGCGTAGCCTTTCTTGTAAGCCTTTTTAAACATTTCTTTCGTTGTAACTAATGGCATAAAAATAATCACTCCTTAATTTTTATATACTACAACTTGTATAGTATTTAAAATATCTACTTTTTTATTATAATGATAAATTTAAAAAAGTCCAAATTTATTAAAGTGAAATACCTTCACAATTTATTATGTATACTTTAAAAATTATAATACGTTAAGTAAGTTTGGAATTTGATTTTTGTAAAATGTATTTATGTAAAAATTCAAATTGCTAAGACTAAACAAACACTCTTCTTTATTTTTAAGATTTATTTTTGTTGAAATCTCTTCAATAGATAATAAAGCTTTGTTCACTTCGTCATGTCTTATTATGGAAGAAAAATTTTTAATTTTGTTCTCGTAACTTTTCACAAAACTTTCAAATAATTCAAAACTCAATTCCCAATTTTCATCGCTAACATTTTTTATAACAATTTGGAGATCTTCATTCATTTTTTTTGTGGAGGATTTTAAATTGCAAAACAAATATGTAAGTATAAGAATTAAAATTAAATACACAGAGTACACGAAAATATTTTTTAAATTAATTTTCATCATTTGCGTTTTCCTTTCTTTATTAGTTGATATTGAAAATTTCCTTGCGTATCTGTGTACGCATAAAAAATTTCCTCGTGAGATTGTATTTTATTTTGTTTAAGCTGTTTGTTTAGCCAATCCATATTTCTGTTTATAAATTTAAGTCCTTGTTTATTTATTTGCCCATCTATTATTAATGAAGTTGGTAAATAAACAGTTTGGTTGTTTTGATCTTTTGGAATTACAGTTATTTTTCCATTGCTTTCTAAAAGTGCAAAAGCGATTTGTGAAATTTCATAATTTCCATTTACTCTAAGTTGTTCAAGCACATCGTTAATAGTCAACTTCTCTTGTTCCAAATTCTTTTTTATGAATTTTCCATTTTCAATTAGTATGATTGAAGTTCCCCCAAAAAATTTTCTAAGTTGAATATTTTTAAGTTGTAGTTGTGATAAAATAAATTCGATGAACAAAATTGTAAGAATGCAAATGATTCCATACAATAGCGGAATTGAAGTATCTTCAAGAGGAAGTGTTGCAAGTTCTGCTATCATTATTGAAACAACAAATTCGTAAGGCTCAAGTTGAGCTATATATCTTTTTCCCATCATTTTCATGGTGAAAAACATTACTATAAATAAAACCAAAGTTCGTATTAATACGATTATCATTAAAACAAACCTCCATTAAGCTTTTAATTAAAATATAAATTAGTATTATCTTAAATAGAAAATTTATGTAAATTTATTAAAGAAAAGGAGATGTTATGAGAAGTTTAAGTGAAATATCTGGGCCAATTATGGTTGGGCCTTCTAGTTCGCACACGGCAGGAGCTTGTAGAATAGGAAAAATTTCTAGAATAATAGCAAACGATGAAATTTGTGAAGTAATATTTTATTTGCACGGTTCTTTTGGAAAAACTTACAAAGGGAATGGAACAGATAGAGCTTTAGTAGGCGGAATTTTAGGAATGGATACTGATGATGAAAGAATTATAAATTCAATGGAAATTGCAAAAAAACATGGAATAAAATTTTCATTTGTTGAAGTTGATTTGGGAAGTTTGTATCATCCAAATACAGTTAAGCTAGACATAACTACAAAATCTAGTAAAAAAATTTCTATAATAGCTTCTTCAGTTGGAGGAGGAAATATTGAAATAGTTAGTATAAATGGAAAGCAAGTTTATTTCACTGGACAATACAACACTCTTTTAATAAATCACATAGATAAGCCAGGCATAGTTCACAAAGTTTCAGGAGTTCTCAGTAGTAACGATATAAATATTGCTTATCTAAAAGTTTTTAGAGATAGAAAAGGTTATAAAGCTTCTATGGTATTTGAACTTGACCAAATAATGGACGATAAAATGATAAATGAAGTTAAGTCTATACAAGATATAAAAGAATGTGTATTTATTGAAGCAATGAGGTGATGAGTTTTGTTTAATTTAACTGGTGAAGAAATTTTAAAAAAGTGTAGTGAGCTTAACAAAGAACTTTGGGAAATTGCACTTATTTATGAATTATCGCTTGGAGTTAAAACACAAGATGAAATTTATAAAAATTTAGATTATGTAATAGATGTTATGGAATCATCTAGTGAGCGTGGAAGAAAAACTGAAGTAATTTCTTTAAGTGGATTAATAGGTGGAGATGGAAAAAAGTTAGAAGAGTATGCCAACAATAAAAAGAATAAATTGGTTACAGATTATTTTTTAGTTAAAGCTATGGGTAGAGCAATTTCATGTTCTGAAGTTAATTCTGCTATGGGAAAAATAGTTGCAATGCCTACAGCAGGGGCTTGTGGAATAATTCCTGCTGCAATTTTGACAATAGCAGAAAAATTTAGTTTTGATAGGGAAACTATAAGAAGAGCTTTATTAACTTCATCAATAATTGGAATTTTATTTATAGAAAATGCTACCATATCAGGAGCAGAAGGAGGGTGTCAAGCAGAATGTGGAGTTGCTTCCGCTATGGCTGCGGCAGGAGTAGTTTATATGATGGGAGGAAGTGCTGAAGAAAGTTTTAACGCTGCGGCTATTTGTATAAAAAATGTTTTAGGATTAATTTGTGACCCTGTTCTTGGATTGGTTGAGGTTCCTTGTGCAAAGAGAAATGCTTCTGGTGTTGTAAATGCACTTAGTGCAAGCGATTTGGTTTTGGCGGGAATTTATAGTAAAATTTCTTTTGATGATTGTGTTAAAGCTTTAGATGAAGTTGGAAGAGCTATGCCTAAAGAATTTAGAGAAACATCTTTGGGAGGGCTGGCTGTTACCAAATCCGCTCAGGAGCTTAAGAAAAGGTTAAAAAACTTTTAGTTTAAGAACTTTTATAAAGTATATAAATATATTAGGATTATAATATTTTAAAAAAAGGGATTAGACTTTGAAAAAATGTCTTATAAACATTCTATAGACGTTTATTATCAGGATTTGATAAATTTATTAAAAATGTTAGATATTTATGTTATAAACTACAGAAATTTGGTTTCTACCTTAAACGATGTTAATTTAAATGTTTTAATTTCTAAACGAAAAAAGAAACGTGCTATAAAGCAAGTTGAAGAACTAGGATTAATTATAGACGTTCTTTTATCTGCTATATGTGAAGCGCAACGGTGTTACTTAAGGTATGTTACTATGAAATGTAGTGCTTTATGTGAAATTATAAATTGTGATTTTATAAGACTTGAAATCGAGCAAGAACTTTTAGATGGAATAAGTGATGAATGTAAAAGTAAATTTTTAACTCTATGCAATAAAAATTGCAAAATTTTAAGTAGTGGGTCTTCTTCTAAGAAGTAAAATAGGCTGTAGTTTTTATTAGTTATGGTCTATTTTTGTTTTTTGAAAATTAGAATTTTATTTGAGTTTTAAGATAACAATAAAGTAATTACGGGGTGATTTTATGGTTAAACTTAATTTAGTTCATTTTACAGGTATTTTAAATCAAAATGTGTATGATGAATTTGGAGATGTTTTAGGAAAATTAAAAGATGTATATGTTTCAAATGAAAAAGGTTATCCCCGATTTATTGGATATAAAATTTGGAAAAATAGAGAAGATTTTTACTATGAATTTAAAAATGTGAATTTTTATGATAATAAAGGGAAAATTACAATGAGAGTATCGGGTGTTTACAATATAATACCTCAAAGTTATAAGTATCTATTATCTAAAAATTTGTTAAATAAACAAATAGTTGATATAAATGGAAAAAAAGTTGTAAAAATAATGGATTTCCAAATTGCAAATGTTTTAGGGGAAGTTAGGATAGTTGCTGTAGAAAGTGGAATAACGTCGTTTCTTAGAAGATTTAATATAAAACATTTTCCTATTTTGCTTAAGAAATTAACAAATGTTTTGTTTAAAAAATCAGTTGATACAATAATAAAGTGGGAAGATATGGAGTCAATTGAATTTATGAATGATAATAAATCGATTTCTATACCAAATCAAAAAATTTCAACTATGCATCCAGCTGATATTGCAAGCATACTTGAAGAATTAAATGATAACGATAGAAAAAGATTGTTTGAAAGTTTTGATGATGATTTAGCTAGCGAAATTTTGGAAGAGATAGAAGATAATAATATAAGGGTAGATTTAATAAAAGATTTGAGCGATTCTAAAATTATAAGTATACTGGATTACATTTCGAATTACGAGTTAGTTGATATATTAGAAGAAATGGATGACAAATCCAAAGAAAGAATTTTGATTAATTTGGAAGAAGACGATATTAAAACTATAAATACCATCATGGCTTATGAAGATGACACGGTTGGAAGTATAATGAACACAGAATTTATAAGTTTTAATTTGAATGTTAAGCTTGGAGAAATGTTGGAGGTGATTAGAGATACAAATTCTAATCCCAAAGAAGAGGATCTTTACAATATTTATGTGGTTGATGAAAATAATATTTTGAAGGGCACGATAGATTTTAAAACTTTGATATTCGGAGAACGATATTTAAAAGTTTTTGACGTTATGGATAAAAGTTTTATATTTATTTATGACAGTGATGATTTACATAGTGCTATAGATAAATTTTTAAAATACGATTTGTTTACTCTTCCTGTTGTTAATAAAGATATGAAAATATGCGGTTCTTTATTTATACATGACATATTGACAAAAGATTTTTTTAGAATTTAAAATATTGATAAATTAATTTTTAGGTTTAAGAGATTAAGTTCTTTTAAACCATATTTTTGTGGGTAAAAATTTATGGTGAATTTAAAATTAAAACAAGAATTGTCAAAATTTATAGGAGATTTAGGGATTAAGTGTTTTGGATTTACGAAATGTAGAAAATTTGAAGAGCTTTATGATTATTATTTATCGAAAAAATTAAATAAAAATTTTACGGAATTTGAAGAAGATGATATTGAAAAACGTATTAATCCTTTTTTGTATATGGAAAATGGGAAAACTATAATTTCTATTGCGGTTCCTTATTATAGAGAAGGGTTTTCCTACAACAAAAATTTTTCTAAATATACGCAAGGTCTTGATTATCATCACGTTGTTGGAAGTTATTTAAAACAAATATGTGAATTTTTAAAATCAAATGGATATGAGGGAAAAAGTTTTTGTGATAGCAATAATTTGCCTGAAAGATATATTGCTTATTTATGCGATTATGGTCACATAGGTAGAAATAGTTTGTTTTATACTGAGCTTTATGGCTCTTATGTTTTTTTGGGAGAAGTTATTACGGATGCGGAAATTTGTTTTGAGCTTAAAGATGAGGAGTATAAACTTAAGTACGATGAAATTTCAAATTTTAAACATTGTGGCAAGTGCAGAAGTTGTATAAAGAAATGTCCTAATGATGTTTTGGTTGAAAAAAATTTTCGAAAATGCATTTCTAATTTAACTCAACAAAAACATTTGGATGATTTGGAAATCAATAATTTAAATGAAATGATTTTTGGATGCGATATTTGTCAGGATGTTTGTCCTAAAAACCGAAACAAAGAATTTTCTTTTGATGAACGGTTTGATGTACAAGAATTTTTTAATTCTTTAGATGATGTTACTATTGCTAGCATGGACAATAAATTTTTTAAAGAAAATTTTAAAAAAGTTTCTTGTTCGTGGAGAGGGAAAAATTTATTAAAAAGAAATGTTATAATAAAAAATAAAAATGATATAGATTTTATAGAGAATTTAAATTACTCGCATGTAGAGTACTTAAACAATTATAAAAATAGAATTAAAAAACATAAGTAGGGGTTTTACATGAAAAAAATATCGTCAGTTCATTTAATAAGTTCAATTATTTTGTTTTTAGGAAAGTTTATTCCAGATAAAGCTCTCAAGTTTTTAGTTAATTTTGGTATCGAGTGTTACATAAAAAAATATGCAAATTTAAAAGTTATAAATGGTGAAAAGTTAAATAACATTAAGGCGCCGGTTATTTTTATATGCAATCATTTAAGTAATGCAGATGGGCTTATTTTAAATAAAGTTTTAAAAAATAATGATGTTACTTTTATTATGGGTGTTAAACTTACTCAAGACCCATTTACAAATTTGGGAACGAAGATAGTTAAAAATATTCAAATTACTCCATCGTCACCTGATAAAAATGCTATATCAAATTTGGTTAAGCATGTGAAAGCTGGAAATAATATTTTGATTTTCCCAGAGGGAACAAGAAGTAGGACGGGCTCAATGATTAAAGCTAAGAAAGGAATATATTTAATTTCAAAACTTTGCAATGTTCCAATTGTTCCTCTTGGAATTTATGGAAGCGAAAAATTTATGCCTGTCGATCAAAGTGGAAACATGGACAAAGAAAATTTTTGTCATGCTGATGTTTATGTTAATGTTGGAGAAGAAATTTATATACCAACTAAACTAAATGATGAATCTAAACAAGATTATGAAGAAAGATGTGTTGAATATTTGATGACATCAATTGCGAAACTTCTTCCTTGTGATTATAGAGGAGAATATGGTGAAAATGAAGAAAAATTTTAGAGAAATTGTTAGTAAACTTATGGATACATATCCTGATGCAAAATGTGAATTGGAATATGAAAATCCATTTCAATTATTAATTGCAACTGTTTTGTCTGCACAGACCACTGACAAAAAAGTTAATGAAGTAACTAAAAAATTATTTAAAGAATACGGTACTCTTGAAAAATTTTTGGAGCTAAGCGAAGAACAGGTTCAAGATAAAATAAGAGTAATAGGCCTTTATAAAACTAAAAGTAAAAACATAGTTTCTCTTTGCAAGATGCTAAGAGATAATTTTTCAGGCGAAGTTCCTAAAACTCGTGATGAACTTATAACTCTTCCAGGAGTGGGAAGAAAAACTGCAAATGTTGTTATATCTAATTGTTTTGGTGTTCAAGCTTTTGCTGTTGATGTGCATGTGTTTAGAGTTTCAAATAGAATAGGTTTGGCCAATTCTAATACTCCAGAAAAAACAGAATTAGATTTAATGAAGAACATAGATGAAAATCTTTGGACAATTTGTCATCATACAATAATATTTCATGGAAGAAGGTGTTGCACTTCAAGAAATCCAAAATGTTTAGAATGTTCCGTAAATAATTATTGCAAATATTATAAAAATTTAAATCATAAATCTAGGGGGAGGATTTCATGAGTCAAAAATTGAAAGTTGGAGTTTTGTACGGAGGATTGTCCTCTGAAAGAGAAGTTTCTATAAATACAGGAACTCAAATCAGCAAAAATTTAAACAGAGATAAGTATGAAGTATTTGAAATACTTGTTGATAATAAAAAAGATGTTTTTAAATGCGAAGGTTTGGATTTTGTTTTCATAGCTTTGCATGGAAGTTTTGGAGAAGATGGACAAGTTCAAAGTATTTTGGATGCTTTGGGGATAAAATATAATGGATGCGATTTTTTTACAAGTTCGATTTGCATGAATAAGAAAATGGTAAAAGATATTTTA
>CALADQ010000016.1 GCA_937890765.1 uncultured Candidatus Neoarthromitus sp. | reverse complement strand
AACCAAGCACCACAACAAGTTATGTCAATTTTAAGATAAAACAATTTTTAAAATCACAAAATCGCAAAACCACAAAATCACGAAATCGCAAAATCGCACAATCACAAAATCCCAAAACACAAAAATGAAATTACGCTATTCTATTTTTAAATAATTTTGTTCGGAAAAATTGAAAGACTTCTTCAAGTGGGGAAGTCTTTTTCATTATGAGGGATTGCAAACTTTGCATGGGACATATCCCATTGATTTTATTTGTGAAAGTTGCTGGCTTGATTCTGATTTGTTTGATAGGCTTAAATTTTTCAATGTTCTACAATTTGGTTTGTGGACCTTTTTGGAATTTGTGTTTAGGATATATTTCAAATTGCTTTTTGCGTTTTCGTTTTGTGTTTGTAGAGAATTATTTGTTTTGTCATTGTCAGTTGCTTCTGTAATTTTTTCAGATTCTGCATTTGTTAAATGGCTTTCGCCCGTTTTATAGTTTATTGTGATGCCGGGTTGAACATTGTAAACAAAAACATTAAACAAAATTCCTTCACCGTCATCTTCAACAGATTTTGCTTCCATTAAAACTCCATCAGCAATTAAATTATCATCTCTAAACACAGGCGTTACTCTGTATAAAACGTGATTGTTTGTTTCTTTTACATAGTCCGCAACCATATTTTCAAATGGAAGCATTCCAGTAACGTTTAAGTATCTTGTGCCTGTAATTAAATTTTTTTCGTTTGCATTTTCCGCCGAAAGTTGAAACCCAATTAAATGACATCTATTATAAAGATTTTTTCCGTCAATGTTTTCATATTTAATAGAATACCAACCGCTTGGTTTAACGCTGTTTATATTTCCACGTTTTTCTGTAGGCATAATATCTTTCCCAATATTTGCAAAGGCAACACCACATCTTCCTAATGAATCTAAATCGCTGTAATATTCAAATGACGTTGTTGTTAAATCTTTTGGTGTGAAAAATGGAACATTGTTATTTACAACCGCAAAAGGTTGGCCACTATATTCAGGTATGGAATTTGCATCAAACTTTTGTTCAGATTCTTTTTCAGATAATAATTCTTTCGATTGACTTATTTCGTTGACAGTATTTGCAAAATCATTTTTTTGTTCAATTGTCGTAGGATTTACGTTTTGCTGATTATTTTTTGAGGAACAACCTGAAAGTGTTAAACTAATTATTAAAAAAAGTGATAAAAAAATTGAACGAAGTTTATTCATTAATAATCCAATCCTCCTGAGTAATTATTTCGTGTGAACTTCCCTTAAATTCAAAAGAACTAGTCAGAATAAAATTTTGAAGAATTGATTTATCGAAATAGAAATCAGCAGGATAAACTCTATTCCATTTGAACAAAATAATTTTTTTAATTTTGTCTTTCACAATATCAATAGATATATTTTCCACAAAACAAAATGAATTTTCATCTGTATCCAAAATAAAATTTTCATCTACAATAATATTTTTTGCATTGTATTTCGAAAATTGTTTGAAAGAATACGAATTCATTTTCAAAATTCCATTCTTTGAGATTTGCAATAAAGTTTCTCTTAGACATTTATCTTGGCTTTGTCTACGTGAATTAAACATCATGCCAAAATTATCATCAATACAACAAATAACAACCATAACTTCTCCCAATATAAAAATTACTAAAAAAATTATAGAAGAACGATTTCAATATGTCAATAATTCGTATTTATTGTAATTTGATGTTAAAAATCAAGAAAATAGTGTTATTAAGTTTTATAAATTATGAAATAGAATAAAAAAATTACAAAATATATTTAAAATATTATTTCATTTATGGTATTATAGTTTGTTTAAATGTTTAAATTGGAGGTATTATTATTGGATAATTTAGATTTGGGTGAACTTTTAACAGAAACTATAAACATTAATACTAAAAATATAGATAATGTTTCTACTATTGATATGGTTAAGATGTTTAATTCGGAAGATAAAAAAGTTCCAAAAGAAATTGAAAAAAATCTTGATAAAATTGCTGAAGCTATTGATGTAATATATGAAAAAATTAAAAAAGGAGGTCGTTTAATATATATTGGGGCAGGAAGTTCAGGAAGATTGGGAATTTTAGATGCTTCAGAATGTCCTCCAACGTATGGAGTTTCAGACGAACTTGTACAAGGATTAATAGCAGGTGGAAAAGATGCTATGTTTAAAGCTAAAGAAGGTGCTGAAGATTCGTATGATTTAGCAGTTGAAGATTTGATAAATAAAAATTTAAGTAGCAAAGATATTGTAGTTGGAATTGCGGCATCAGGAAGAACTCCGTATGTCATTGGTGGACTTAAATATGCAAATAAAGTTGGAGCGTTTACAATATCTTTAAGTTGTAATCAAAATTCAAAAATTTCTGAATTATCTAAAATTGATATTTCTATTTTAGTTGGACCAGAAGTTATAACAGGATCTACTAGATTGAAATCAGGTACTGCACAAAAACTAGTTTTGAATATGTTGTCTACAGGAACTATGATAAAACTTGGAAAAGTTTATGGAAATCTAATGGTTGATATTAAGGCTACAAATGAAAAATTGATCGAGAGAGCGAAAAATATAGTTTGTGAAGCTACAGGTATCACAAGAAATATTGCAGAGGATGTTTTATTAAAAACAAATTATGATGTTAAATTAGCAATATTTATGATAATTTCAGGACTTGAAATTGAGGAATCAAGAAAAAAGTTAGAGAAGCATGGGGGGTACATTGCTAAATCTTTAAAAGATATTTAATTAATTTTTAGGGGGAGTATTTTAATGGATTATCAAATAGCAGAAAATTTAGTGAATCTTTTAGGAGGAGTTGAAAATATAAAATATGTTGAAAATTGTATGACTCGCTGCAGAGTTGAATTACTGGACTATTCAATAGTTGATATAGAAAAAATTAAAAGCAGTGAAAGCGTTCTAGGAATTGTAGAAGCAGATAATCAATTACAGATTATTTATGGACCAGGAAAGGTGAGAAAGGTGACTGAAGAGGTCAAAAAAATTATTGGAATTTCAAATAAAACTCTTATAGGAGACGAAGCTGTAAAACGAATTAAACAAAAGTTAAAACAAAAAAATGACACAAAATTTAAGAATATTTTGAAAAAATTAGGAAATATTTTTATACCTCTTATACCACTTTTTGTTGCATGTGGACTTGTTTTAGCAATTAATAATATAGCATTAACTTATTTTGGAGACCAATATAAATTAACAACAGTATCATCAATTATTTCGTTGATAGGAAATTCAGTTTTTTCAGTTTTATCGGTTTTGGTAGGTATTAATGCAGCTAAAGAATTTGGTTCAACTATGCCTATGATAGGTGGAGCTTTAGGTGGTGTTTTATCATCTCCCGTTTTATCAAATATAACATTATTTGGGAAAATATTAACTCCTGGTAGGGGGGAATTATTTCAGTAATATTAGTTGTCTTTATAGCAGTTTTTACTGAAAAACAATGTAAAAAATTTGTTCCTGATGTTTTAGATTTGTTCATAACTCCACTTATTACTTTAACAATTTCAGTTTTAGCAGCATTGTTTTTACTTCAGCCTGTAGGTGGATTTATTTCTGATTCTGTTGGACAAATAGTTTCTAAAACAATAGCGTCTAGTAATTATTTTGTATCTATAATTTCTGGAGCTATATCAGGAGGTTTATTCCTTCCACTTGTAATGACAGGCATGCATCAAGCCTTAACTCCTATACATGCTGATTTAATAGCTAATACAGGATACACTGTATTATTGCCTGTTTTAGCTACTGCAGGTATGGCGCAGGTTGGTGCTACAATTGCAGTTTTTAGAAAAACTAAAAACGAACGATTAAAAAAAACTGCTAAAAATGGTTTAATACCAGGTATTTTAGGGATAGGAGAACCACTCATATATGGTATAACCTTACCTTTAGGAAAACCTTTTTTAGGTGCATGTTTGGGTGCTGCCATTGGGGGAGCTGTTATGGCAGCTTTCAAAGTTGGAGCTGTTGCTTTAGGAGTCTCAGGATTACCATTAGCTTTGTTAATAGCTGATGGGAAAATTTTAACTTTCTTAATAGGAGTATTATCTTCGTATATTTCTGGATATTTATTTACAGTATTGCTGGGATTTGAAGATGTCGAAGAATTATGATTATAAAAATTTTATTTGGAGGAATTATATGTCATTAGGAATTTCAATTTACTTTGGTTTAGATAATACTTTTAATGAAAATATGGCTCTTTTAAATAATGCTATTGAGCTTGGATATAAAAAAATATTTACCTCATTTCATGTTCCAGAAGCTAATTATAATGAAATGAAAAGATATTTAGAAAAATTTTTTTGTACTGCTATGGATTATGGAATGGAGGTTATTAGTGATATTTCTCCAAATACTTTTAAGTTATTAGGATTAAATTCATTAAATTTAAATGGATTAAAAAAATTTGTTATAAGTACTTTAAGGATAGATTTTGGATTTACTTGTGAAGATATAGTTTCAATGATTAATAGTGAAAAATTTAAAATACAAATTAATGCATCTACAGTAACAGAAAAATTTTTAAGTGAATTATTTAACCATGAAATTAACTATGATAATTTGGAAGCTTTGCATAATTTTTATCCTAGAAAATGGACTGGATTATCAGAAAAATTTATACAACATAAAAATGAAATTTTATTGAGAAAAAAAATTAAAGTAGGAGCATTTGTTGGTACAAAAAATAGAAAGAGAGGTCCGTTGCGAGAAGGACTTGTAACTTTGGAAAAGCATAGAAATTTAGACTGTGAAATTGCAGCAAATCACTTAATAGCTCTTAAGAATGAAAATATTTTTATAGGTGACTCTCTTCCAAGCAAGGAAGAATTAGTTTCATTATCTAAATTAAAATGTGATGCAATAAGATTGAGAATTAATTTAAAAACTCAAGATGAAAAAATAGTCAATGCTTTGAAAAATGTTTATTTTTCAAGAGAAGATGAATCTGAGTATGTTATTAGAGCTAGTGAAAGTAGGGAAATTTTATTTAATTGTAATATTAATCCACAAAACACTTTTTATAAAAATGTTGGCGATATAACTTTGAATAATGAAAAATATTTAAGGTATGCTGGAGAAATTAATATAGTTAAAATTGGGCATGAATCAGATGAAAGAACTAATGTTATTGCGTCTATTTTACAGGATGACTTATATTTGCTAAACTATATTGAAGGTGGTATGAAGTTTTATTTTTGTGTAGTTTAGTAAATGAGGTGTTTGGGTGTTTGATTTATTTCGTTACATGGAACAAAATTATGAAAAATTTACAAATTGTGAGAAAATAATTGTGAAGTATTTGTTGTCTCAAAGAAAACATTTAATTAATGTATCAGCCAAAGAAATTGGAATTGCAACAGGTACTTCAGCTCCTACTGTTGTTAGATTTGCTAAAAAATTAGGATTCGACAGTTTGAATGAAATGAAACTTAAATTAACTATAAGTTTAGAAAATAAAAAGAGTACAGAAAAATTTGAATATTTGGATAAAAACATGAGTACTAGAAGTATTATAAATGGTATAAAGAATTCATTTAATAATGTAATTGAGTTGACTGCAAATTTGATAAAAGATGATGACCTAGAACTGGCAGCTGATATTATTTTTCATGCTAATAATGTATACATTTTTGGAATGGGTGCTTCTGGTCTAGTAGGCTTAGATTTTTATTATAAAATGATTAGAATAGGAAAAGTATGTGTAATTAACAATGATATGCATTTACAAATAATTTCTTCAATTCTTTCTAAAGATGATGATGTAGTTTTAGCTATTTCCTATTCTGGGGAAACAAAAGAAGTTTTATCTTGTGTTCAAAATGCAAAAGCCAATGGTACTAAGATAATTTCTATTACAAGATCTTCTATAAATAATAAACTTTCTAACATTTCAGATATTTCTCTAAATGTACCCCATATAGAAAAGTCTTTGCGTGAAGGTGCTGTAAGTTCTAGAATTTCACAATTAGCTGTAATTGATATGTTATATATTGGAATAGCTAGAAAAAATTTGAATGACGTCGAACGTAAACTTGTATTGACTAAAAATTCTATAGATAACTTAAAAAATTAAAATAAAGCCGTGTTAAAATTAAAACTTTAACATGGTTTTATTTTTCGAAAAATTGAAATTTAAAATCGTTATTTTAATGATAGAAATTTTTTATAATGCTAAATTTATTAATTTTTAAATAAAATTGACAAAACGGAGTTAAGGATTTAGTATATTTATTTTATAATATATATCGTTATATTTTTATCATAAAATATTTTTTATTGAGAGATTTAAACGAAATTTAGTATAGAAATATTTTGATTGTTAAATTTAAAACATAAAATTGTTCTTATGTATAAACTTAAATGTATAAGGAAATATATAAATGATTAAGGTTGATTCGTTTGGATTTCAAAATAAATCTAAGGGAGTGTTAATTCTTGAAAGTAAAAAAATCTTTTTTAGCTGGTATTGTTGTTTCGCTCGTTTCGTACAATTATCTCTTAAATCATGATTTAGTATCTAAAATTGTTTTTTCAGTTGCACTCATAATAATTTTGACTATGAATTTAAATTTATATACGAGTAAAGTTGCGACGATTTTATGTTCAGACGCAAAGATTTTTAAAAAGTTGGAAGATATATTTGTCATATTCTTTTTCAATGCTTTAGCTTGTGTGATATTTGGATATTTATTTTCGCTTTTAGGGGAAACTCATGGTCCAGAGATTTGGGCAGCAAAAATGGAATCGAATCTTGCTATGGTTTTTTATAAAGCTATTGCGGTTGGATTTTTAATGCAAATAGCGGCAACATGTAAACATGATTTTGTTACGATTGGCGTTGTTATGTTGTTTATAGGAATAGCTGGAGAACACTCCATTGCAAATATCGCTTACATGAGTATAGCTGGAGCTATTAGTTTGAAGGGATTTTTATATGTAATTTATACGGCAATTGGAAATGCAATTGGCGGTGTGATTATTTATCTTTTAAATTCTGAAGGCAAAAAGAAAGTTAAATCAAATTTGGGTGCAAGAAGGAGAAGAACAGGACATTAAGAAGTTTAATTTTTAATTTGAATTGCAAAGTCATTTCTTGGATGAAGGAATGGCTTTTTTATTTTTTAAAATTTCTTTTTTCATTTTAGTAATTATTTAAATAAAAATAAAATATATATTTATTAATTAGTTTTAATGGAGGAAAAATTGGTGAAAAGTAGTGATATTTTAGGTGGATTAATTAGAGAACAATTGGAAAAAAATTTTAAAGAATATGGAAAAAATAAAATAAAAGAAAAGAAAAAAGTTTCTGCATTTTCTATTTTGTTATCTCAGTTTAATGACATAATGATTTGGATTTTAATATTTGCGACGATTGTTTCTGGAATTCTTGGAGATGTTGCTGACTCTATTGTTATTGTAGTTATAATCGTTATAAATGCAGTTCTTGGATTTGTTCAAGAATTTAGAACTGAAAAATCTTTGGAGTCATTGAAAAAACTTTCATCACCTACAACGAAAGTTATTAGAGATTATAATCTTGAGATTGTTGATGCGTGCGAAATAACAATTGATGATTTGATACTTTTGGAATCTGGAGATAGAATTCCAGCTGATGCAAAAATATTAAATGGTTCTTTGACTGTTGATGAATCTCTTTTGACAGGTGAATCAATTGGAGTAAATAAAAGTGTTAAAGATAAAGAAAACAAAATTTTTATGGGAACGACTGTTTTGAAAGGGAAGGCGTATGCAAAAGTTTTTAACATTGGAATGAATACAGAAATGGGAAAAATTGCAGACATGTTGCAAAATATTGACCAAGATAAATCTCCTTTGAAAGAAAGGCTTGAAGGTTTGGGGAAAGTTTTGGTTGTGATTTGTTTAGCTATTTGTTCTGTTGTTACCATAATAGGAATTGCTAGAGGGCAATCTGTAACTGATATGTTTTTAATTGGAGTTAGCTTAGCTGTTGCCGCTATACCTGAAGGACTTCCTGCAATTGTTACGGTAGCTTTGGCTTTGGGCGTTTCAAAAATGTTGAAGAAGCGAGCTTTAATTAGAAAACTTCCTTCAGTCGAAACGTTAGGTTGCACATCAGTTATATGCAGTGATAAAACGGGAACATTAACTGAAAATAAAATGACGGTAAAAGAAATATGTTTCGATGAAAAAATTTATGAAGATTCTGATGAGAGTGCTAAGCAAAATGAAATTCTAAAAAAGATTTTTGTTGTTTGCAATGATTTCAATATTAATAGAAGTGGGAAAAATTTTAAAGAACAAATAATTGCCGATCCAACTGAAAAAGCTTTGATTGAATATTATTTCGATGATGTAGAAAAATTAGAGAAATATTATTCTTCATTTAAACGAATGACTGAAATACCATTTGATTCAGATAGAAAAATGGCAACGGTTGTTGTTAGAGATTCTTCAACGAAAGAAAATATTTTGTTTTCAAAAGGTGCTCCTGAAAAAATTCTTTCAAAGAGTAAATATTATTTGCACAAGGGAAAAGTTGTTGCACTCACTCCTAAAAAGAGGCAAGAAATTTTGAAAGATGTAGAAATGTTATCTTTAAGAGGGCTTAGATGTTTGGGGGCTGCTTACAGAAAAGATAATTTAATTAACAAAAATGAATTTGAGAAGGAATTTATTTTCGTTGGATTTTGTGGAATAATTGATCCGCCTAGAAAAGATTCTAAAGATGCTGTATTAAAATGCAAAGATGCTGGAATTTCTACAATTATGATAACAGGGGATCATAAAAACACAGCTTTTGCAATAGCGAAAGATTTGAAAATTTGCAATGCTGTTAGTGAAGTTTTGACAGGAAATGAAATCGAAGAAATGTCTGACAAAGCTCTTGAACATGCAATATCAAATGTGAAAGTTTTTGCTAGGGTTACGCCAAATCATAAATTAAGAATTGTACAAGCTTTCAAAAATAAAAATCATATTGTTGCAATGACAGGCGATGGAGTTAATGATGCTCCAGCTATAAAAGAAGCAGATATAGGAATTGCTATGGGAATATCGGGTACAGATGTAACCAAAGAAGCATCGTCTATGATTTTAATAGATGATAATTTTAGTACAATTGTATCTGCTGTTGAAGAGGGAAGAAAAATTTATTCAAACATAAGAAAATTTATACGATATTTGTTGTCATGCAATATTGGTGAAGTGTTAACTATGTTTTTGGCATCTATGTTTTCATTACCAAATCCATTGACACCTATACAAATATTATTTGTAAATCTTGCAACAGATGGACTTCCTGCTTTAGCTTTGGGAATAGATAATTCACATGATAACATAATGAACGAATCACCACGTCCAAGAAGTGAAAGTATTTTTTCGAGAGGGCTATGGGAAAAAATATTGTTTAGAGGTGCGTTGATTGGAATCAGCACAATATTTACATTTATAATAGGTTTGTACATGGGATTTAGTATACAAACTTGTAGAACTATGACGCTTGCAACTTTAGTTTTATCACAATTGATTCATGTTTTTGAATGCAAATCTGAAGTAAGAACATTATTTGAGATTAATTTATTTTCAAATAAATATTTGCTTTTGTCAGTTATAATTTCAATCGTTATGATTTTGGGAATAATTTACGTTCCATTTTTGCAAGGAATATTTAAAACAACTTCAATGAATTTAATTCAATGGTT
>CALADQ010000015.1 GCA_937890765.1 uncultured Candidatus Neoarthromitus sp. | reverse complement strand
TTAACATGCGGTTTATTCCTCTCAAATTTAGCTTTAGACACTATTATATACCTCCTATTTTTTTCCTACTATTTGTTCTTGTATACTTTTAGGTACCTCATCGTAATGATCAAATTCCATACTATAAGTTCCCCTACCCTGAGTTCTAGACCTCAAAACAGTAGCATATCCAAACATCTCAGACATAGGAACTTGAGCTCTTATAACTTGAGCTCCTGCTCTTGCTTCCATGCCTTCTATTCTCCCTCTTCGGGAATTTAAATCACCCATTACATCTCCCATATATTCTTCAGGCACTGTAACTTCAACTTTAACTATAGGTTCTAATAATACTGGATCTGCTTTAGACATACCACTTTTAAACGCCATAGAACCAGCAAATTCAAAAGCCATTTCCGAAGAGTCTACATCGTGATAAGAACCATCATGCAACTTTACTTTGAAATTTATTGTAGGATATCCCCCAATAACACCATTTAAAGCAGCATTTCGTATTCCATTATCAACAGCAGGTATATATTCTTTTGGTATAACACCCCCAACTATGGCATTTTCAAAGGAGTACTCACCTTCACATGGTATTAAATCAATAACACAATGACCATATTGTCCTCTACCACCTGACTGTCTTATATATTTTCCCTCAGAAGTAACTCGCTTTCTTATAGTTTCTTTATACGCAACTTGTGGGTTTCCTACATTACACTCAACTTTAAATTCTCTCTGCAATCTATCAACTATTATTTCTAAGTGCAACTCTCCCATACCAGATATAATAGTTTGATTTGTTTCTTGATCTGTATAAGTTCTAAATGTAGGATCCTCTTCTGCAAGTTTCGCTAACGACAAACCCATTTTTTCTTGACTAGCTTTAGTCTTAGGTTCAATAGCAACTGATATAACTGGTTCAGGAAACTCCATACTTTCAAGAATTATCTTATTAGCATCATCGCACAGAGTATCTCCTGTTGTTGTGTCTTTTAAACCAACTATAGCTCCTAAGTCTCCTGCTCTTAATTCATCAACTTCTTGCCTACTATTTGCATGCATCTTTAAAAGACGTCCTATTCTCTCTTTTTTACATTTTGTAGAGTTATAAACATAAGAACCACTCTTTAAAACACCTGAATAAACTCTAGTATAAGCAAGTCTTCCTATATAAGGATCTGTCTGAATTTTAAACGCCAAAGCAGACATCGATACATCATCAGAAGCCTCTCTCGAATCCTCATTACCATCCAAATCAACACCATTCACAGCATCAATATCAACAGGCGATGGCAAATATTCAACAGCAGCATCTATCATCTCTTGAACACCTTTGTTCTTATATGATGAACCACATATAACCGGTATAACCTGTATATTAATAACCGCATTTCTAAGAGCTCTTTTTAATTCTTCAGAAGTTATTTCCTCTCCCTCCAAAAATTTCATCATAAGCTCTTCATCTGTTTCAGCTATAGCTTCTATCATCTTTTCTCTATAATCTTCAGCTTCTTTTCTATAATCACTAGGTATTTCTTCCTTGGAAACCTCTGTACCCAAATCATTTTTATGTATTATAGCTACATTTTCAATCAAATCAATCATTCCTATAAAATCCGACTCACTTCCTATAGGAATTTGAATGGGAACAGCATTGGCTCTTAATCTATCTTTTATTGAATTAACACAATTATAGAAATTAGCGCCAACGGCATCCATTTTATTTACATATACAATCCTAGGAACTCTGTATTTATCCGCCTGCCTCCAAACAGTTTCAGTTTGAGGCTCAACTCCACTCTTAGCATCTAAAACTGTAACAGCACCATCTAAAACTCTCAAAGATCTCTCAACTTCAACTGTGAAATCCACGTGTCCTGGAGTATCTATTATATTTATAACATAACCCTTCCATCTACAAGTAGTAGCTGCGGAAGTTATAGTTATACCTCTTTCTTGCTCCTGAACCATCCAGTCCATTGTAGCTTGCCCTTCATGAACCTCACCTATTTTATGAGTTTTTCCAGTATAAAATAAAATCCTCTCAGTTGTTGTAGTTTTCCCAGCATCTATATGAGCCATTATTCCTATATTCCTAAATTTCTCTAACGGAAATTCTCTAGCCATAATTTGCCTCCAATCAATTTTAAAATCAATATATTAAAAACCATAAATCAAGAATTTATTAGTTAATATTAATAAAAACTGTTTCGATTAATCAAAATCAAAACAGCACCAAAATTCTTACTAATATCTGTAATGAGCAAATGCCTTGTTAGCCTCAGCCATTTTGTGAGTATCTTCTCTCTTTTTAACAGCAGCACCTGTATTATTAGAAGCATCTATAAGCTCATTTGCTAATCTCTCTTTCATATACTTCTCATTTCTTTTTCTAGCGGCAATAAGAAGCCATCTTATACCTAACGTTTGCTTTCTATCTACTCTTACCTCAACAGGAACCTGATAAGTAGCACCACCAATTCTACGAGATTTAATTTCTAAAACTGGCATTATGTTATTCATAGCACTTTCAAAAACATCTAAAGCATCTTTAGACGTTTTTTCCTCAACAATCTTAAAAGCCTCATAACATATTTTCTGCGCTACGCCCTTTTTCCCATCTTTCATAATATTATTTATTAACTTAGTAACAACTAAATTATTGTAAACGGGATCAGGTAAAATTTCCCTCTTTAATATATGTCCTTTTCTTGGCAATTTTCTTCCCTCCTTAAAAATCTAATTTAATTCATCGGTACTCGACATTAACAAGTCGTAAAGCCAAATTAATTATATTTAAATTTATTTAGCTGCTTTTTTAGCCTTCTTAGTTCCATATTTAGATCTAGCTTGCATTTTATTTTGAACACCAGAAGAATCAAGAGCACCTCTTATTATGTGATATCTAACTCCAGGTAAATCTTTAACTCTTCCTCCTCTTATTAGAACAACACTGTGTTCCTGAAGATTGTGTCCTTCTCCAGGTATGTATGCAGTAACCTCATAACCATTACTAAGTCTAACCCTCGCAACTCTCCTCAAAGCAGAATTTGGTTTCTTAGGAGTCATAGTCTTAACCAAAGTACAAACCCCTCTTACTTGTGGACAACCTTTCATAGCTGGAGCAGTTGATTTATAAACAACCTTCTTTCTACCTTTTCTTATTAATTGATTAATAGTCGGCATTCAATCACCTCTTTTCATAAATTTAAAATCATAAAAACTAAAAACTCAGACTAAATAAAATATTACCAAATGAATTAATAACATCTAACTCACGTATTTTAACATTTAAATTAAGTTAATGTCAACATATACAATTAAGTCAACCTATATTCAATATTATTTTCTTCATCTTCACAAATAATTTGCATAGACCTATACTTTGTCATTCCAGTTCCAGCTGGAATAAGCTTACCTATAATAACATTTTCTTTCAATCCAACAAGAGGATCTATTTTTCCTTTAATCGCAGCATCTGTTAAAACTTTCGTCGTTTCTTGGAAAGAAGCTGCAGATAAAAACGATTCAGTTGCTAGAGAAGCTTTTGTTATTCCTAAAAGAACTCTCTCACACTCAGCTTGCCTACCACCTTCTTCTAAAACTCTATTATTTTCATCGTTAAAAAAAGAAATGTCAACAATTGAATTAGGTAAAATCTCAGTATCTCCAGCTTCAACAACTCTAACTTTTCTAGTCATTTGTTTTATTATTACCTCTAAATGCTTATCATTTATATCAACACCTTGAAGCCTATAAACTTTTTGCACTTCTGCTAAAAGATATTCTCTAACAGAATCAATTCCTTTTATTTTAAGAATATCTTGCGGATTTATTGAACCTTCAGTAATCAAAGAACCCGCCTCTATATACATACCATTTTCAACCTTTACTCTCGAACCAAATGGTATATCATATTCTTTAACTTCTCCATTTTCAGATATAACTTTAACGAGTTTCTTTTTCTTAGTATTTTCAAATTCAACCATTCCACTTATTTCAGAAACAATTGCAAGCCCTTTAGGTTTTCTCGCTTCAAAAAGTTCTTCAACTCTTGGAAGACCTTGAGTTATATCAGCACCAACAACTCCACCTGTGTGAAATGTTCTCATTGTAAGTTGAGTACCTGGCTCTCCTATAGATTGAGCAGCTATTATTCCAACTGATTCACCAATACTTATTTCTCTAGCTGTCGCCATGTTCATACCATAACATTTAGAACAAACTCCTATTCTAGAATCACAAGTAAACACACTTCTTATTTTTACTTTTAAAATTTTTTGATTGTTTGTTCTATTGCTATCTTCATTTATATCTTCAACTAACTTAGCCATATAGTTAGTTATATATTTTCCCTTTTCAATTAAAACTTGTTTTGTAATAGGGTCAACAACATCTTCAGCAGCATATCTTCCTATAAGTCTTTCACCTAAACTTTCAACCACTGAATTATCATCTTTTATTTCATGAACATATATGCCATCTTGAGTTCCACAATCTTCACTTCTAACTATTACGTCCTGACTAACATCAACAAGTCTTCTTGTTAAATATCCAGAATCAGCAGTTTTAAGCGCCGTATCCGCATTCCCTTTTCTGGCTCCATGAGTTGAAGTGAAATATTCTAAAACATCTAACCCTTCTCTAAATGACGCTTTAATAGGAAGCTCTATAATTTTACCAGAAGGATTACTCATAAGCCCTCTCATTCCCGCAAGTTGTTTAATTTGACTTTTAGAACCCCTAGCTCCAGAATCGGCCATCATAGATATAGGATTAAATCTATCCATACTATTCATTAAAACATCTGCAATTTTATCAGTTGTTTTATTCCAAATTTCTATAACAGAATTATATCTCTCATCTTCTGTCATAAGTCCACGTCTAAATTTTTTACTAACAAGCTCAACTTTCTTTTCTGAATCTTTGATTATGCTTTCCTTTTCCTTTGGAACAATCATATCAGAAGCAGCAACTGTTATAGCGCCAATAGTTGAATAATGATATCCTTTAGTTTTAATTTGGTCAAGCATAGACGCAGTTTCAGAAGGACCATATTTTAAATAACATCTATCAACTATCTCAGTTAATTTTCCCTTGTTAACTAAAAAATCTATTTCAAACTTAAATAAATTTTCTTCCTTACTCCTATCAACAAAACCTAAATCCTGTGGTATAGATTCGTTAAAAATTATTTTTCCAACTGTGGTATCAATTAACTCAGTTCTTCTTTCTCCATTTACAAACTTCGTAACTTTAAGTTTTATTTTTTCATGAATGTTCAAATGACCAAGCTCAAAAGCCATTATCGCTTCTTCACTATTCGCATAACTTTTCGGATTTTCTCCATCAAGTTCAGAATTTTCCATAGTTAAATAATAAGAACCTAATATCATATCTTGTGATGGAACACAAACAGGTTTTCCATCAGAAGGTTTCAATATATTAACAGCAGCCAACATTAAAAATCTTGCCTCTGCTTGAGCTTCCATTGACAAAGGAACATGAACAGCCATTTGATCTCCATCAAAATCAGCATTATAAGCAGTACAAACAAGAGGATGCAATTTTATAGCTCTTCCCTCAACAAGAACTGGTTGAAAAGCCTGAATTCCTAATCTATGTAAAGTAGGCGCTCTATTTAAAAGAACAGGATGATCCGTAATAACCTCTTCTAAAATATCCCAAACTTGATTCATATTTTTTTCAACCATACGCTTAGCTGCTTTTATGTTGTGAGCAATTCCAGAATCAACTAACTTTTTCATAACAAAAGGTTTAAAAAGTTCAAGAGCCATCTCTTTAGGAAGTCCACATTGATAAAGTTTAAGCTCAGGGCCAACAACTATAACAGACCTTCCTGAATAGTCAACCCTCTTACCTAAAAGATTTTGTCTGAATCTTCCTTGCTTACCTTTAAGCATATCTGACAAAGATTTAAGAGGCCTATTACCAGGACCTGTTACAGGCCTTCCCCTTCTTCCATTATCAATTAAAGCATCAACAGATTCTTGCAACATTCTTTTTTCATTTCTAACAATTATATCCGGCGCCTTCAAATCCAAAAGTTTTTTAAGTCTGTTGTTTCTATTAATAACTCTTCTGTACAAATCGTTTAAATCAGAAGTTGCGAACCTACCACCATCAAGCATTACCATAGGACGAAGCTCAGGAGGTATGACCGGTATAACATCTATAATCATCCATTCAGGTTTGTTATTAGATTTTCTAAAAGATTCTACAACTTCCAAACGCCTTATAACTCTCGCCCTCTTTTGACCAGTGCTAGTTTTAAGTTCTTCTTTCAACTTAACAGACAATTCATCTAAATCAAGGTCGAGCAAAAGTTTTTTAACAGCCTCTGCTCCCATGCCAACTTCAAAAGAGCCGTCTCCAAATTTTTCAACATATTCTCTAAAATCTTTTTCAGATAATATTTGACCCTTTTGAAGAATTTTCACATCCTTAGGATCCAAAACAACATAAGAAGCAAAATATAAAATCTTTTCTAAAACTCTCGTTTGCATTTCTAAAAGAAGCGCCATCTTAGAAGGAGTACCTTTGAAATACCAAATGTGAGAAACAGAAGCCGCAAGTTCAATATGCCCCATTCTCTCTCTACGAACTTTGGATTTTGTAACTTCAACTCCACATCTATCACAAACTATTCCTTTGTATCTAACTCTTTTATATTTACCACAATGACATTCCCAATCTTTCGTAGGACCAAAAATTCTTTCGCAAAAAAGACCATCACGCTCTGGCTTTAAAGTTCTGTAATTTATCGTTTCAGGTTTTTTAACTTCCCCTCTAGACCACTCTCTAATTTGCTCAGGAGATGCTAAACCGATTCTTATGGCATCAAAATTATTCAATTCAACCAAAAGTAAATCTCCTCCTTTTAATAGTCATCATTATCAGAAATAAATTCTTCTTCAACCATAATATCTTCTGAAAGCAGAGAATCCACCATTAAATCTTCATCTTCTTCCTCATACTCCTCTTGATATTCCGGTTCTTCATTTTCAGGAATGTTTTGAGCAGGCTCCTCATACTTAATTGATTCTTCAAAAGAAACATCTATATCAGCAATATCATCTTCAAGAGTTTCCTTAATTTCAATTTCTTCATAAGAATCATTAAGAACTCTCACATTTAAACAAAGCGCTTGAAGCTCTTTAATCAAAACTTTAAATGATTCAGGAACTCCAGGTTCTGGTATATTTTCACCCTTAACTATAGCTTCATAAGTTTTAACTCTTCCAACTATATCATCAGACTTAACAGTTAAAATTTCTTGAAGCATATGTGCAGCACCATAAGCTTCTAAAGCCCAAACTTCCATTTCCCCAAATCTTTGTCCTCCAAATTGCGCTTTACCACCTAATGGTTGTTGAGTAACTAAAGAGTATGGTCCTGTACTTCTAG
>CALADQ010000014.1 GCA_937890765.1 uncultured Candidatus Neoarthromitus sp. | reverse complement strand
ACGGTGATATGTTAAAGGCAATGGGAGAGAGCCTAGAATTTGAAGAAAAGTATATATTGCTTAAATGATAATTACGTTATGTAAAGTATATTTCATATTAAAAGAGCCGCACTTAACACCACGGCTTTTTTAGTCACAAAAAAGCACCTCATTAAGAGGTGCTTCTCAGAAAGAACATCAATGTAGAATAAAAATAAAGGAGCTCTTAAAATTAGAATTAAGAAATAACATCTTTATTCTACATCAAATTCAAGTTCAAAAATAGTCTTGAAAAATTGGATTTTTGTGCACATTAAAAGAGAGCTTATGCTCTCTTTTTTACGTTGGCAATGCCTACTGGTTGCCAACATTAAGTAATCTATTATAAATTGCTATAAGATATTATAAAGGTTTATAAGTGTTTTAGTTTCGTTTGAAAATTATCTTAATTTATACAATACGTGATTGTAAGTTATGATAAATGCTTATAAAATTCTTGATTGGGATAAACTCACCATGTTGAAATAATAGGTTGTTTTGTTTTATAGTTTTGTTTATTTGTGAAATTTATTTAAGTGAGATTTTTATTTAAAAAATAATATATTAAAGGAGGAGTTAAATCCTCCTTTTTTAAAACTCATTTAACTAAAGAGTTCCATTTGAGATTTTTAAAAATTTAAGAAGGAGAATGGGAAGGTAAACAATATGAAGAACAATTTTAAAAAAATTATTTTGTTAGTTTTAATACTAATGTTTGTTTCGTTTTTGTGTTATTTTATTGGAATTGATTTTTCAACTAAAACTTTACTTTTGGTTATGGTGATAGATTATATTTTGGGGCTGGCTTTAGCTATTAAAGGAAATTCAAAACATGGAAATGGAAAACTTTCGAGCAAGGTTGGATACAGTGGAATAGTTAGAAAAATTACAATACTTTTATTAGTTGGTGTAAGTGCGTTAATGGATAATTTTATTTTACAAGGCGGATTTGAGTATATATATATAAAACAAACTGCTGTAGTTACTTTTATGATTAACGAATTAATATCAATAATTGAGAATTCTAAACTTGCAGGAGTTGACATTCCGCAAGTTATTATTAGGTTTGTAGAGTCATTTAAAAATTTTATAAATGGAAAGAAATAAATACAATTTAAAATTTAGATGGGTGTGGAAGAAATTTCTACACCTTAAATTTTTATTAGAAAAATTTTTCTGGTAAATTTACCATATATGGGAATGGAAGATTTAAATTTAAATTGCTATAATTTTTTTTGAAAACGTTATTTGGAGGTATCAAATGAAATTTATTACATCTTTTATTGAAAATAAAATGGTTCCAGGAGT
Source organism: uncultured Candidatus Neoarthromitus sp. (assembly GCA_937890765.1). GTDB lineage: Bacteria > Bacillota > Clostridia > Clostridiales > Clostridiaceae > Dwaynesavagella. The sequence goes on along the minus strand of CALADQ010000014.1, from coordinate 23,422 downwards.
TTCAAAATTTGCTTCATTAAGATACATTAGGGCATTGAAAGCTGGTTTTATGGTTATAATGCCTCTTACAATAATTGCTTCAATTTTTCTTTTAATAACCGATTTTCCTATTAATGGTTATGGGAACTTTATGATGAAAATATTTGGAGAAAATTGGGGCGACTTTTTATCTCCAGCATATAGAGCAACTTTTGATATGATGGGATTAATGCTTGCTGGAACTTTAGCGTATAAGTTGGCAGAAATATCTAAAATGGACGATCCTTTATGCGTTATGGTGATTTCTTTAGTTTCTTACATTATTATAACTCCTAAGTTTGCAATAACTGAATCAGGGGAAATTTTAAATAAAACTATACCTATGGTCTGGTTAGGAACTAAAGGAGTTATTACGGCGATAATTATGAGCATAACCTCTACTGAAATATACAGATTTGTAGTTAAGAAAGATCTAACAATTAAATTACCTAAAAATGTTCCTCCTATGGTTTATAAATCTTTCGCTTCTCTTATACCAGGAATTGTTGTTGTTGCATTTTCTTTACTTTTAAATGGAATATTTTTATCTCTTGGAAAATCGATGCACGATTTTATATATGATGTTCTCCAGGTTCCTTTGCAAGGTTTGAGTGCAACGCCTATAGCAATAATTATAGTAGCGGGGTTAAACGGACTTTTATGGTGGTTCGGTATTCATCCAACAGTTGTAAATTCAATAATTAATCCTCTGTTAAATGCTAATTCTATTGAAAATTTTGAATTGTTTAAACAAGGTATTTTGACTTTAGAAAATGGGAAAATAGGAACTATACAAATGATAGATCAATTTGCTACAATAGGTGGGGCTGGAATGACAATTGGTCTTGTTATAGCTATGATAATTGTTGCAAAATCTCAAAGAATGAAGATGATGAGTAAGTTAAGTACTGTTCCAGCTATTTTTAATATAAATGAGCCTATAGTTTTTGGTTTGCCAATAATAATGAATCCACTTATGTTAATACCAGTAACTTTAGCTCCTATTATTTCTGTTGCAATTACATATGCTTCCATATTAATAGGATTTATGAAACCTTTTAATGGAGTAATTGCTCCATGGCCTACGCCTCCTTTATTTAGTGGATTTTTAGTTAGTGGATGGCAAGGTGTAGTTGTGCAAATAGTTGTTATAATAGTTTCAACTTTAATTTATTATCCTTTTATAGTTGCACTTGATAAGCAATATAGGGAAGAGGAAAGAGAGTAATAAAATTTTGGAGGAGTAATGAGACTACACAGAAAAATATCTGAGAATACTAAGTATCTTACTAAACTTGAAAAAGATTTATTAAAATTGCTTTTGGAAAATAGAAATAATTTTGAATATGGAAAGTTTACCATAGAAAATATATCCAATAAATTTTCTATAAGCACAACGAGTGTTCACAGATTATCGAAAAAATTAAAATATAAAAGTTTCGTACAATTCAAAGATGATTATTTTCAAAAATATTTAGATGAAGATTCTTTAGTTTGTGGTGATGATAGTTTCATTGCGGGTATAGTTGACACTTACAATTTAATAAATCAATGTGATTTAGATGGAATTATAAATAAAATGCTCAATTGCAAAAAAATTGTTTTGTATGGAATGGGAATGAGTAATTATTTATGCAAAATTTTTAGAATAAAATTAAATCTTTTAGGAATAAGAGCAGAGCAATATTATGATTCTAGATATATGAGATTATCGAGTAAGATTTTAGATAAAAATGAAGATTTAGTTTTTATACTCTTAAGAAGCGGGGAAACTCCTGAACTTTTAGAAGTTCTAGTTGAAGTAAATATAAGAGGTGTTAATGTTGTTTTGATTACTGAATCAAGAAATTCAACTTTCGAAAAACTTTGTAATTATATTGTGTATACCTCGTATACTAAGGATTTAGATTGTAATATAGATAGCAGGCTTAATTTTCATATTGCAATGGATTATATATTGAAGAAATTTGTGGAAAGAAAAATATGAAAAATTAATCAATAATTTAATGGTGGTGGTTTGCCATGTACGATTTTGAAAAATTATTAGAAAGGAATGAAAATGGTAGTAAGAAATGGAACTCTAAATACATAAGTGAAAGATTTGGAGTAAATACTGAAAAAAATTTTTATCCTATGTTTATTGCTGATATGGATTTTAGAATTCCTGAAGATTTATTAAAATCGATTTTGAATTTGGTTGAATTTAATTTTGATTTGGGATATTTTGATGTTAGAAATGAAACATTTGAAAGTATAATAAATTGGTATAAAAATAATTACAGTTGTTTGATAGATAGAAGATGGATACTTCCATCTATAGGTGTAATTTCTTTAATAGGAGTTGCTATAAATAAAATTTTAACTAGGGGAGATGGGGTTTTAGTTTTTACACCTGTTTATTCTCCGTTTAGAGATGTTATATTAAATAATGAAATGAAGCTTGTTTGTGAAAATTTATTGCTTGAAGATTGTAGATATTTTATAGATTTTAAAAATTTAGAAAATAACATTGTTAAAAATAATGTTAAGGGAATTATATTTTGTAATCCTCACAATCCTTCAGGAAGGTGTTGGAGCAAACAAGAATTAGAACATTTAATCAACTTATGTAAACGTAATAATGTTTTAATAATAAGTGATGAAGTTCACGGAGATATTTTAATAGGTGAAAATAAATTTGTTTCGTTATCAAATTATTTTGATGTTTACGATAAAATAATTGTCGTATCCTCTCCTAATAAAACTTTTAATGTTGCTGGATTAAATATTTCTTTTTTGGTTTGCAAAAATGATTTTATGAGAAATGAAATTGATAGAAGTTTAAATGAAAAGAAACTTCATGTTAATAGATTTAGTGTTGAATGTTTAACTATTTTTTATAGAGATGGGTACAATTGGGTTAATGACCTTAGAATTTGCATTAGAGAAAATATTAAACTTGCTGTGGATATTATTTCTGAAGTACCAAGTATTTCTATTGTTTCACCAGATGCAGGTTATCTTTTATGGGTAAAATTAAATTTAGTAGAAGATATTGATGATTTCATTTTTAAATTGGCAAAACATAAAAATGTTTTTTTAGAATCGGGAAGTAGATTCATTACTAATTACAAAAATTTTTTAAGGATAAATGTTGCAACTAGCAAGAAGTTATTAAGAGAAGGTATAAAATTATTTTTAGATTTTTACAAACAATACGTTAAAGAAAAGGAGATTTATTAAAATGAAGAGAGAAATTATTAATTCTGAAAATGCACCTACTCCAATAGGACCTTATGCTCATGCCAATAAAGTTGGAAATTTTGTTTTTATTTCTGGTCAACTTCCAGTTGATCCTGTTACGGGAGAATTAAAAACTTCTATTAAAGAGGCTACAAAAATGAGTTTAAAAAATGCTGAAGCAATTTTAAAAGATTGTGGAAGTTCAATATCAGATGTAGTTAAAACAACAGTTTTTTTAAAAAACTTAGATGATTTTAAATATATGAATGAGGTTTATTCAGAATATTTTTCTGAGAATCCACCAGCTAGAAGTTGTGTTCAAGTAGGAAAGTTACCTATGGATGCAGTTGTTGAAATAGAGTTAATTGCTTTGTTGAAATAAATTAAAATGGATTTTATAATTAAATTATTGTAAAAGATACCTTATTAAGGTATCTTTTTGTTTAAAATAATTTTGTTATGAAAAATTTTCTAATTGTAAAAATTTTAATTAAGGTAATAATAAATTTAAGTTCATGAGTTTGATTTAAGTTAATAATTTTTGAAAGGTAGAAGTAAAGGTTATGGATAAAAAATTTCATGAAGGTGTTAATAAAGAAGAAGTTAACGTTGATGAGTTATTAGATTTCTTAGATAAAGATAATACATATTTTGTAGAGGATAAAACAACGGGGATTGTTGGAAATAAAAAAACAGGAGTTATGATTGATAAAAGAAGTGGAAAAGTTTTCACCGACGGAAATTTAAGTTCGAGCAATTATAAAGTTGATGATTCTATTAAATATGATTTTTTAGATTACAGAAAGTCTGTCGATGTTTTAAATGGTTCTGATACTTTTAAAAGTCCTAAACCTGTAGATGATTTAAGTGAAGAATCTTCTCAACCTATTAAAGTAAATAGGAAAAATTTAGATAAACAGAAATTTAAGTTGAGAAAGAACTATGAAAAGATTTTAAAAGATAGAGAAAGCATTATTAAAAATTCTTCTGAAACATTAGAGCAAGAAAATGTAAATTTAGAATTGGAAAATAGTTTGTTGTTAGATGAAAATAATAATTTAAACAATGTTGTTGTTGAAGAAAATGAATTTAATTGTGATTCACGTAAAGAAGCTTCTTTAGGTGATCAAGAAAATATTAGTGATGAAGATTTATTAAGCAAAATAAATGAAAAATTTAATTCACAAAGTTCTTTTGGAGAAGTTAAGGAGAGTAAAGAAGATACTTCCGTAAAAGATTTTTCCATTGATAACTATAATTTTTCCTCTTTTGAAGATTATGAAAAAGATTCTGAAAAAAGTGAGAATATGCAATCTAGAGATTCTGAAAAATCTGAAGATGCGAAGCCTGTAAACGAATTAGATAAATTCAAAATGATAATTGATTTTGAAGATTATATTTCAAACATGCCGAGCGATGAGGTTATTTTAAAATCTCCTTTTGAAGATGGAGCTGATATTCCTAAAGTGGTTGTTGAAAGCAAAAAAGAAGAGGAGGAAGATGATGATTCTTTTTCACCTTTTGATGCTTTTGAAGTTGAGGAAATTGAAAACTTTGACCTTTTAAATGAGCAAGTCATAGAAGAAGGAATGATGTCAGAGTATAATTTAAATCAAGGAATAAGTAAAAAGGTAAGCATAAGGGAAGTTATTAAGAACAAGCGAAAGAAAAAACAAGAGCAGAAGGAGCTTCAAGAAAAATTATTTTTTGAAACTATTGATGAGCGAATTGAACAGTTTAAGAAATTTGAAGAGCATCATATAGATTCTCAAGAAATTTTAAATGCTATTAATATGGATTTAAACAAAATAAATTCTTCTATTAAAGTTGAATTTGAAACTCTCAATAGAAAATCTAAACCACGTTATAATTCCAAAGAAAAAAAACCTTCTTCTAAGTCTGACACTAAGGAAGATAAGTTTTCTTTACAAAATTTATTGGAAGAAATTTATGAAGAAAATGGAGAAAAGCCAACTAATTTAGATACAAATGAGCTAGATATAGATTCTATAAAAAAGGATTTGGCAAATAAAGAACGTAATAAAAACATAGTTAATTAAATAAAATGTATTTTATTTTTAATAATTATTTAATATAATATGTTTAACGTTATAATTGAAAGGTATGTTTGTATATGGATAACTACAAAGACGACCGTGAAGATAAAGAGGAAGTGTTCGATGAAGAAGAGTTTTATGATGAAAACTATTCGGATGAATATTCATACCTCTTAGAAGATGATGAAGAAACAATTGTTGAGACTTCTCCTTCAAGGCGGTTGAAAGAGAGCAAAAGGGAAAGAAGAAGTGGACGAAAAAAAGGTACGTTTATATCTAATTTATTAGAATGGGCGATAACTATAGTTGCTGCACTTCTTATTTCGTTTTTAATAAATAAATTTTTAATATTTAAAGTTTATATACCATCTGAATCTATGTACCCAACTTTGAAAGTAAGAGATCAACTTTTTGTTACAAAAATGTATAATAGGGATTCCATAAAACGTGGAGATGTTTTAGTGTTTTTCTCTGATGAGTTTAATGAACTTTTAATAAAAAGAGTAATAGGATTGCCTGGAGATGAAATTATTGTTAAAGCATCAGGAGAAGTTCTAGTAAATGGTGAAGTTCTCCAAGAAGATTATGTTGTCCAAAAAGATGAAACGGCTATCTTTGATTTGGAATTTAAGGTTCCAGATGATGAGTATTTCTTTTTAGGAGATAATAGAGCTAATTCTTTAGATAGTAGGTATTGGAATGATCCTTATATAGAATTTAAAAATATACGAGGAGAAGCAAGAGTTATAATATATCCGTTTAATAGAATCAGATTTTTAAAATAGTTTTAATAAAGTCATTCTTTAAAAAAATATTCCTTGGGGGTATAATTAAAGAATGACTTTACTTTTGGGGTGAGTTTTTTGGATAGCGAATATTTAAAAGAAATGGAATATTTATCTAAGGTTTTGTCCTTTTTGAATAATGAAATTAACGTTTATATTGAAAGAAGAAGAGAGATATCAGATGTTATTGTTGATTATAGGAGAAAATTTATAGAGGAATATAGAGACGATGATGATAAGGTAATTGAATATTTTGATCATGAAAATCACAAAAATGAGCAAATCTTTAATGTGGTTGAAAAAAGAATTAAAGAGCTTTTAAGTTTGAAGAGCAGTGCGTATTTTGGGAAAATAAAAATTTCTGAAGATGAAGAGAGCGAAAGTTTTTACATAGGTGTTTATGGATTTGATATTGGAGGAGAAACTCCTCTTATAGTTGATTGGAGGGCTCCTATTGCTTCTCTATTTTATCAAGGGAAATTGGGAAATTTATTTTACGTTCTTCCTTCTCACGAAAAAATTAATGTTTTGTTAGAGGAGAGAAAACAATTTTTAATTAAAGAAGATAAAATAATTTCCATGTTTGATTCTGAAATTGATATTAAAGATGAGTTTTTAAAAGAGATGCTTTCACTTAAAGCTTCCAGCAAATTGAAAAATATAGTTCAAACTATTCAAAATAATCAAGATAAAATTATAAGAATGGATAAAAATAATTGTGTTGTAATAAATGGAGTTGCGGGAAGTGGAAAAACTTCAGTGGCACTTCACAGAACTGCGTATCTTCTTTATAACTTTAGAGATTATTTTTTAAATAGGGTTCTCATAATTTCCCCGAATAAAATTTTTATGGAATATATTTCTTCAGTTCTTCCTTCCCTTGGTGAGTATGAGGGAATTTTAAATATGACAAGTGAAGATTTTATACATTTGGGAATTGAAGATGTGAATTTTGATTCTTATGTTTCTCACATGGAGCACATTTTTAATGACGAAAATTATTTGGAGGAATTTAAGCTTAAGGGAAGTCTTGAAATTAAAAATAAAATCGATTTATTTATAAATTACGTTGAAGAAAATATAAATTTAGGCAGTGATATTTATTTTAGAGATGAAGTTATTATAACTTGCGATGAAATTAACAAATTATTTTATGAAACTTTTAAATCTAGAGTTTTGCAAGTTAGAGTTGAACTTCTTAGAAAAAAGATTTTTCACAAAATAAATAAGGTGAGAAATAAATTGGTTTATGATGTTGTGAAAAAATACAGTGAAATGGATTTTGATCAAGACATGATAAATCATTATGACATGTTAAAGAGAAATGAGATTTATGAAATAATTTCGGAGTGTTCCGAACTTAAAAGTTCTTTGCATTATTTAAAGCTCGGTTCTCCTTATGAATTGTACAGAGAATTTTATGAAGAAAATTTCTTCAAGGATTTGAATTTTTTAGATTTCGGAGATTTGATTTTAATAAAGTATATTTATTTAAAGTGTTTCAACTTTAAGAGGGTTATGGATTTTAAATTGGTCGTATTAGATGAGGCGCAAGATTTTTCGTATATGTTCTATGAAGTTTTGAAAATGTATACTAAATCGATTTCTTACATTATTGTTGGAGATTTAAATCAAAGTATGGTTTCATTTTGTGAAAATTTTTTAGAGTCAACGAATATTTTTCAAAATAAAACTCAAATAAATATGAAGGATTCATACAGGTCTACAAAAAATATTATTGAGTATTCAAAAAAATATTTGAAAGATGATTTTGAAATTAATTGGATTAGAGAAGGAAATGAAATTGATTTTGTGGAATGCGATTTTCAAAATATAAGAGAAATTATTTTAAATAAAATAAATGAATTTAATTTAAATGGAAATTCAAATATAGGAATTCTTGTTAAAGATAAAAATGATTTAATGAAAATCCATGAAGTTATAAAAGGAAATTGTTATGTGAAAATAATAGATAGTGAAGATGTTTTGTACAACCATAAGGGAGTGTTCTTAACTACTTGTTATTTTTCAAAGGGGCTCGAATTTGATTCGGTTATAGTTATAGATAACGATTTAGAAAATAATATTTTGTACATAATGTTAACTAGAGCAATGCACGAAGTTTTTCACATAAAAACAAAAATGTAATACGTTTATCGTATTACATTTTTTATTGTATAATCCAATAATTTTTCAAATTTATTTTGATTTATATTATTTTGTATTTGGCTTTCGATGTTTAAAAATTTATTTTCAATGTAGGCCCCTTTAAGTTTTAAATTTTTAATTATTGAATTTAAATTTTTTAATTCCAAATTTAAAGGTGAGTTATTTAAAAAATTATTTTCGCTTATTTGTATTCCAGGGCAATTTTCCTTAAATAAATAATCCCTAGATAAAATAAACAAACTTAAAGATGGAATTTTCAAATGGTCAATTATATTTTCGTCAAAAGGATTTTTGTAAATCTCCACTGAAATATTTAAATTTTCACACTGTTTAATTATTTCGTTTAAAAGTTTTCCTTTAAACAAATTAAATTTGTCATTTAGAACGAAAACATTATTTTCGTTTGTTAATGTTTGATTTGAAAAACTTTTAAATGGTTCTAAGGTTATTGAAGAAATTAAAAATTCTTCCTTAGTGAAATTATGTTTTTCAGGAGTATTTTTAAAAATTTTGTTTAAAAAATGTTTTTTAAAATCCTCAAAAATATTTTCATTTAGGTTTTGTTGATTTATGGAGCAAAGGTTTAAGAATTCTTCTTGAAAAATTTTTTTGCATAATGAAAATTCCCTCTCAAGTAAATCAAATTCGCCTTTTGGAAATTTTAAATTTATATTTTTGTTAATTACAACGTCTAAATCCAAAATTAAATCGCTAGTATTTTCGTTTGTGGTTATTAAAATGTTCAGCTCAGGAATTAAAATTTCTTTTAAAAATTTTGATCGTAAAGTGTTGTGGGAGTAGATGGAAAAAATTTTCATGAAATAAATTTTTTGAGATAGGGAAGTTATAAATTTGTTTTTGATGTATTCATTTTCTGAATGCAAACTTAAAATTTTGTTTTGAAAATTATTTAGATTTGAAAAAACTCTTTTAATGCTCAATGTAAATTAACTCCTGCAAAAAATAATTAACATTATATAATAGTAAAAATAAAAAGGTGTGGAACAACCAACACCTTAATTAAATGTATTATTTTTGAATACGGAGCAATTATATTCAGGATAATTTTTTAAAACTAAATCCGTACAAACTTTCACGATATCAAAATTTATTTTGTCGTAAAATTCGTTTTTGATTTTTATTTCAAAATAAATTGTATGTTTACCTTCAATATCTACAATTCTAAAATCTAAAATTCTGCTTACCTCATTTACGTTTTCGGTGATTATAGATTTTATATTTTGAAATATTTCTGAAGAGTGTTTATTATTTATATCAATTGGGTCAATATGAATCACCAAATGTACTCCCATATTTTTTTCAATATCTTTTTCGATTTTATCAATGAGAGAGTGAACATTAATTAATGTTAAATTTGAAGGAACTTCTGCGTGTATTGAAGCTAGCGTTCTATTAGGACCGTAATTGTGTACAATCAAATCGTGAACTCCCAAAATATTTTCGTAATTCAAAATATTTTCCTCTAATGAAGCAACAAATTTTTCATCAGGAGCTTCACCTAAAAGAGGACTTAAAGTTTCCTTTATTAATTTTATTCCAGAAAAAATTATGAAAACTGAAATAATAAGTCCAGCGTATCCATCTAAAGATAAATTTGTAAATTTAGAAAACAAAATTGATATGCTTAAAATTGTTGTAATTAAAACATCGTAAAAGGCATCTACGGAAGTTGCTTTTAAAGATTGGGAATTAATTTTTTTGCTAACATTAAGATTTAAAAAACCTATACCAACTTTTATAAAAATTGATAAAACTAAAATTGAAAATAAAGGCCAACTAAATGAAGTTAACTCTTTATTTAATATTTTTAAGAAAGATGATTTAACAAAGCTTCCTCCGACTAAAATAATTAAAAATGAAATTACAAGTGAAGATATATATTCGTATCGTCCATGCCCTAGTGGATGTTCTTTATCTGGAGGCTTAACTGAAAATTTAAAAGCAATTAAACTTATAATAGACGATGCTGAATCAGATAAATTGTTAAAAGCATCGGCGGTTATAGAAATACTTTTTAGTATTAAACCGATTAAAGCTTTTATAAGAAACAAAATTAAATTTAAAACAATGCTTATTACACTACAAAAAAGTCCATAGGATGACCTAACTTTTGGATTTTTTATGTCCTCATAATTTTTGACAAACATTTTTAGCAACACATTTAACATAATAACCACCATAGAAATTTGTTTAAATAAAAGTATATCATCTTAGCATTTACATTTAAATAAAAAATTATTGACTAAAAAACTGTTAAATTATAACATTAATCTAAAAGTTTTTAAAAAGTCTTTTTTAGGAGATTTAAAATGAAATTACATGGTTCTTTGAATATTAAAAATGATGAATTGTGCGTTGGAAATATAACTTTATCTTCAATTGCTAGGGAGTTTGGCACTCCATATTTTTTGATGGATGAAAATTTAATAAGAGAAAACATAAATAAGTTTAAAAATTCAATGGGAGAACAAAATAAAGTTGTTTATGCAGGAAAAACTTTTTTAAATTCTCATATGATTAAAATTTTAATTGATGAAAATATATTTTTAGATGTTGTTTCTGATGGAGAACTATTTGTAGCTAAAAATTCTGGTTTTAATATGGAAAATATAATTTTTCACGGCAACAACAAAAGTTATGACGAAATTAAAATGGGAATTGAATTTTCAGTTGGAAGATTTGTAGTTGATTCTCTAGACGAGCTTAATATGATTTCTAAAATTTCTAAAGAATTGAATAAAAAAACCAAAGTTTTTCTAAGAATAAACCCAGGTATTGAAGCGAATACTCACGAATACATAAAAACTGCATGCGTAGATTGTAAATTTGGAATTTTTAATGATAAAAATCAAATTTTAAATATTGTAAATTCTTATAGAGAAAATAAAAACATAGATATAGTTGGTTTTCATTGTCACATAGGTTCTCAAATATTTTCAAATGAGCCATACATTTATGAAATTGATGAGCTTTTTAAATTGATGAGCTTTTTAAATGAAAAAATTAATTTTACAACTTATGAATTAAATTTAGGTGGAGGTTTTGGGATTTATTATACTTTTGGAGATAGGCCATTAACTATAGAAGAGCAAATTAAATTTATGTTAATGAGAGTTAGTCAAAATTGTGAAAATTTAAATTTAAATATGCCTAAAATTTATGTAGAGCCAGGGAGAAGTATAGTTGGAAATGCTGGGACAACAGTTTATGAAGTTGGAACTGTTAAGGAAATACAAGGAGTTAGAAATTATGTTTCAGTAAATGGTGGAATGAGTGATAACATAAGAACAGCTCTTTATGATGCAAAGTATGAATGTAGTTTAGTTAATAGGTTTGGAAATGAAAATTACAAAGCTACAATAACAGGTAAGCTTTGTGAATCAGGAGATATTTTAATAAAAGATGTACTAATAAGAAAACCAGAGAGAGGAGATTTATTAGCTATTTTTTCAACAGGAGCTTATTGTCATTCCATGAGTAGCAATTACAATAAATTAAGAAGACCTCCTGTTATATTTTTTTATAATGATAATTTAAAATTATCAAGTAGAAGAGAGACGCTTTTGGATTTAATTAAACTAGATGTTTAGAATGAATAATTTTACCATATATTCAAATAATAGTTTTAATGTTTTAATTTATTTTTTTAAGGAGAAATAATGATTAAGGTTATTATATACGATGAAGCGTGTGAAGTTTTAAATATAGAAAAATTTTTAAAAGATGATGTTGATGTTGTTTGTTATTTGAAAAATGATGGTGAATATTTTGGTGAATTTGTAAATGGAGTTAAGATTTGTGTGCTTAATGATTTTAAAAACATTTTAGAGAAGATGGAATTTGATTATATAATAATAAATAGTAGGAGAAGTGCTATTGTTTATGATAAATTAAAAGAGAATGGTGTTAATGTGAAAAACATTTTGGATGTATCATTTTTCTTTGATGATTATTTCAATATTTTTTTGAGAGATAAATTGATGGTTTGTGAAAGTTCTCAGAAATTAGATTTTGATTTAATATTTTTAGGAAGAAACTACATATCAAATAATTTTATCAAAAGTAATTTTGAGAATTCTTTTAATTTATCAAATATATTTTCTGATTTACATTACGATTATCATTTGCTTTATTATCTTGTAAAAAATAATAAAATAAATGAAGATACGAAGCTTGGAATATTTACAAATTATTCTATGATTTATGAAAACATAGATTTTTGTGATAAGAAAAATGATTACGTAAATAATTTTGAAAAGATATTTAGCATACACAATAGAGAAAAATTTAGTAATACGTATTACTCTCTTTGCAAAGATAATTTTAAAAAAAATTATTTGAATGTATTTAAAAATGGAAATCTTAAAGAAAATCTTGCGATGGACAATGGAAATATTTTTAATGATTCATCTGAAAAAATTATCTATGATTCTCAAGTTGAAACTTTAAATTTTAGAGAAGCAAATTTGGTCGCTTTTAAAATGAACAAAAATATATTAGGCCAAATTGTAAAACTCATAAATGATAACAATATAAAAGCATTTTTTATAATACCTCCTGTTCATGAATTTTATAGAACGTATATAAACAAAACTTTGCAAAAAGAATTTTATTTGGTTGTAGATAAAATTTTAAAGTCTGGTATTTCAATATTTGATTATTTTGATTTTAAATTGGATAATAAATGTTTTTCATCTCCTAGTAATTTAAATCTCCATGGATGTAAAGAATTTTTAAAAATTTTAAGTTGCGATTTAAAAAATAAATTTATAACTGCTAAGGCTTGTAATAATTTATAATTTTTGTTAAGGGGAAAGTTGATTGTGTATGATTATGATGTTATAAAAAGAGCTGAAAGTTTATGTGATTTTTTAAATAAAGGAGTAAGTGTTTATCACATTGTTGAAAATTTAGGAAAAATTTTAAAAACTAAAAATTTTATTGAAATTGATTATGGAGATGTGTGGAATATATCCGAAAACTTTAAAGGGTTTTTAAAATTTCAAAATTCATCTTTATTCGCTTTTAACATAAACAAAAAAGATTTGTTTAAAGGATTTAAAATAATATGTTCCCATTTAGATTCTCCTTGCTTGAAAATAAAAAGTGGAAGTGACGTTTTAAATTCTGATGGAAGTTTATATTTAAATGTTGAAACTTATGGAGGAGCAATTTTAAATACGTGGTTGGATAGAGGGCTTTCTATTGCAGGAAGAGTTTTCTTGAAAGAAAATAATGATTCAAAAATTTTTCAAAAGCTTTTAGATTTTGAAGAAGAGATTTGTTTTATTCCAAATTGCCCAATACATTTAAATAGAGATATAAATTCTGGATTTGCTTTAAATAAGCAAAGGCATATGATGCCAATTTTGTTTTTTGATTATTTTAGTGAAGTGAAATCTTTAAGAGAAATGATTTCTAAGAAATTAAAAGTTCGTGAAGAAAATATATTAGATTTTGATTTGTATTTGTATGATCCTCAATTAGCTAAGATAATTGGATTTAATAAAGAGTTTGTACAAAGTAAAAAAATAGATGATTTAGCTATGGTTGAAAGTAGTTTGTATTCTTTTATAAATTCTAGTTCAAATGGAAATAGAATTTTGTGTGTATATGATGGAGAAGAAATTGGAAGTTCTATTTCTCAAGGGGCTAGCTCAAATTGTTTTTTAAATATTTTAAATAGAATATTTGATTCTTTGAATATCTCAAATGAGGAAAGAAATATTTGCATTCATAATAGTTTTTTAATATCTGCCGACATGGCTCACACGTACAATTCTAATTATTCAGAAAAGTTTGACGAGTATAATAAATGTTTAATTAATAAGGGCGTTGTGATTAAAAATAATTCAAATAAAAACTACGTAACTTCTGGAGAAAGTTCTGCGTATTTTAAATTAATTTGTGAAAAAGCAAATGTTCCATATCAAATTTATTTTAATAGGTCGGATATTTTAGGCGGGTCTACGTTAGGGCCAATATTTACAAAATATGTTCCGATTAAAGGCGTTGATGTGGGAAATCCAATGTTTGCAATGCATTCTTGTAGAGAAACTTGTGGAGTTTTGGATCATTATTATATTACGAAAGTGTTTGAAGAATTTTTTAAATAAAAAACATAAAAGGAGCTTATGAATTATTTTCATTGGCTCCTTTTTTTCACTAAACAAACTGCGTGACAACATATTCCTTCTTCATTTCCTGTAAAACCTAATCGCTCTTCAGTTGTTGCCTTTACGCACACAGATGAATTTTCTATTTCCAAAATTTTTGAAATGTTTTCTCTCATTAAATTTATGTAAGGTTTTAATTTTGGTTTTTCACAAACTATAACGCTATCTATATTACATACTTCATAATTTTCATTTTTGATTATTTCATTTGCTTTTTGCAAAAGCTTAAGTGAACTTATATTTTTGTATTCGTCAGAGTCATCAGGAAAATAAGTTCCTATATCGTAAAGTCCACAAGCTCCGAGCATCGAATCTATTATTGCGTGGCATAAACAATCTCCATCAGAATGGGCAACTAAACCTTTTTCATGAGGTATTAAGACTCCTCCTAAAATCAATTTGTAATTAAATTCAAGTCTGTGTACATCATAGCCAATTCCTATCCTCAAATTTAGTTATCCTCCTTTTGAATTTTGTAATTTATATTTGAAAATAATTTTTCTAACTCTTCGTTAGTTAAGTTTCTATATTTTCCAACTTTTAAATTTCCAAGCTTTATATTTAAAATTCTGATTCTTTTCAAGTACAAAACTTTGTACGAAAGTTCATCGCACATTCTTCTAATTTGTCTATTTAGACCTTGGGTTAATATTATTTTGAAAGAGAAATCGTTTATTTTTATAACTTTACAAGGCTTAGTGGTTTGTCCTAAAATTTTTACTCCAAATTTCATTTTGTTTATAAATTCTTGGGTTAAAGACTTGTTCACTTTAACAACATATTCTTTTTCATGATTGTTCTCAGAACGTAAAATTTTATTTACAATATCACCGTCATTTGTTAGAAGTATTAAACCATGAGAATTTTTATCGAGTCTTCCTATTGGGAAAATTCTTTCTTTGTGATTTATGAAATCAATTATGTTCGATTTATCTTTTTTACAAGTTGTACAAGTAATTCCAAGAGGTTTGTTAAAGGCAATATAAATTGGTTCAACCTTTTGTTCAACCTCTTTAAGTTTGGAATTATTTTTTATGTATACTTTGTCGCCTTTATTTACAATTGAACCTAGTGAAGCTTTTTCGTCATTAATCAAAACAAAACCATTTTGTATTAATTTATCTCCATATCTTCTTGAACAATATCCGTATTTAGATAAAAATTTATTGATTCTTATTCCATCATCATTTGATTTTAAAATATTACTCACACCAAACTCCTTAAACCAATTGTAAAACAATTCTAACACATAAAATGTGTTAAGTTCTATTTATTTTTATTAAATTCCCAGAATTGTTTATTATTATGTCTAAAGGAATATCTTTCAATGATGATTTTAGATTTTCAAACAATTTATTTTTTAAAGGCGGTCCTATTATGTAAATTTTAACTTCGTTTCCTGGTTTTAAAATTTTATTTTCAATTCCGTAGTTAATGAAAGATGGGATAGATGAATGAAATTTTTTACTCACATGTTGAGTTTGTTTAATCATATTTTTTGCGAGTTTACTTTGAGGTCTATAAGAAAGAATGTATCCTTTGTGATTCATTTTCATGTGCATGGTTAAATTCATTTCCATTATTATATAATTGTTTGGAGTGTTGAAGATTAAAAAGTACGCGGTTATAATTCCGCAAAGGCATAAATAAAATTTGTGTTTTATGTTTAGGGAAAATGTGTTCCATTTTTTCTTGATAAATATTTCTCCACAACATTTTCTCAAATGTTTTTTTGTAAATACATCTAAATGCTCATTTAAAATCACAGAATATTTTGGTGTTTTATGAATTACAATGCACATTGAATTTTCATTTTTGTTCATTAAAGAAATACTTGAATTGTTGAAAAGATAAAATGATAAATGCGAACAATTTTTATCTAGAAATAAATTTGTATAGAACTTAATGAGTTCTATATTTTTTTTGCGTATTTTTAAATTCATGTGATGATGGTTTTTGTAAAAAGATTTTAAAATTGTGTTGTCATCCCATTGAGAAATTCCATTTAGCTTTATGTAATTGCGTAAATTTTTAGATATTAATAAGCATTTTGATTTTTCAAAACTCGATATGTTCCCTAAATTTTTAAAATTTATGTTTTCAAAATTGTTGCTTTGTGAAAAGAAAGTGTAAATGTCTTTCATAACTTTGTATTTTAGATTGTATTTGTTTAAATCATTTTTATTTTTCATTTCAAAATTCCCCAATATAGAAAATGTTTTATGGAAATTTACTCAATTAAATAAAATAATAACCATTGTTTTATTGTGCTTTGATTTTTAAAATTTATACAATTTAGGAAAATAAGAGTTTATTTTTAAAAAAATAATATTTTATTAACTTAATGGTAAAAAAATTTAGTCTAGAATCTCTTTTAATTTGGCATTAATATAGAAAAATATTTTGAAAAGAGGAAGAACCATGAAAAATTTAAATTTTAAATGTGGAGCTTTTTTGTTAATTGCAATTGTTTTCTTTTCGCTGACTCAAGTTAATGTATTTTCAAAATCTAACAAGGACAATTTAGTTGTTAATACTCTAACAGTAAGTGAAAACAACGATAAGATTTTATTCGATTTAAAATATCCTGAAGTTAAACTTGAAAATGAGCATGTTCAAAACAAAATTAATATTTTAATTAAACAACACGTTTACGAATTCAAAAAATATTTAGAAGAAATTTATAAAGAATCTAATCTAATGAATAAAGAGGGAAATGATACATCTCCTTTATTTACATTTAAGTTTGAAGGATTATCAAATTTTAAATACGAGGTTGTTTCAAACATTTTATCTTTAACAGTTAAATTTTCTCAATTTACAGGTGGAGCTCATCCGATGGCTTATGTGAGAAATTATAATTTTGATTTAAATACAGGGGAGCTTATAAAGTTAAAAGATTTGTTTAATAAAAAAGGGGGAGAGAATTACAAAACTATAATAGATAACTTTATAATAAATCAAATGAATAAATCTCCAGAGATGTATTTTAAAGAAGATTTTAAAGGTATTGGTGAAAATGTGCAGTATTATTTAACTAAAGATAGTGTAGTTGTATTTTTCCAACTTTATGAAGTTGCTCCATATTCATCGGGAATAGTTGAATTTAAAATACCATTTTCAGAATTTGGAGATTCAATAAACATTAAATGAAGCAATGAAAATTTTCTCTTACTTTTTTTAAGTTAATTGGTTATAATATTTAAAATCAAATAAATTTTAAAACGTTGAGGGTAAAGAAAAGTGAACAGATTATTTTTAGATTATTCAAAATGAACTAGTGTTAGAAAAGCTAAGGATTGGCTTAACAATAATGGTATTGAAGTTGAATTTAGATCGATAGTTTCAAATACTCCAACCAAAGAAGAGATAAAAAGTTGGGTTAATAAGTATAACGTTGATGTTAAAAAATTTTTCAATGTTAATGGAAAGATTTTTAAGGAGAATAATTTGAAAGATAAAATTCCTAACTTGTCTTTAGACGAGTGTTGCGAAATGCTTTCAAAAGAGGCGATGCTTATTAAAAGACCTATATATATGGATGATAAATGTATACTTTTTGGATTTAAGGAAAGTGATTGGGAAGAAAATTTAAAAAAATAAAGCTATAGTTTAAATTATAGCTTTATTTTTTTAGTTTTCAGGAATTATATTTGAGAATTCACAAATTTTGGAGAAGTTTTTTCCTTTTTCGATTCTCAAAATTTGTTTTAATTTTTGAGGATTTCCACTGGAGTGAATTGATTTATAAATTATTTCATATGAGAACAAATTTTGTGATATTTTTTTTGGTTTCTTAACTTCGAAAGATTGTATTTGATATTCAGGTTGCTCTATAAACCAAGAAGCATTATCTCTAAATACATTTTTAAGTTGAGCTTTTATGTTTTCATTTGAAATTAAATATAGCAAAGCTCCATTTTTATCTCTTATACCACAGGCCCACAGATTTGCAATTTCGTCTTTATCATTTATTTTTATGTAATTTGAAGATTGTTCCCAAAGAGTATTTCTGAAACTTAAATTTTCAATTATTTTTAAATATGTTTTTTTAAAATTTTCAAGCTTTGAAAGCTCATCATTTTGCTCTTTATCTTCTAATGTTTCATGCTCTTCTTCAATTGCAAAAACCTCACAAGAATTTTTAATTTTATCTTTGTGTTTTGAATAAGTTTTTTGAAAATTAAACATGATAAACGAACAAACTAGTAAAACTAAGCATATAAATTTTTTCATTTTTTAATGCTCCTTTAGAATAAAGTATTAAGGTTAGTTTGCCTTTATTTTGTTTAATTATTCCAAAAAAATAAAACAACATACGAGGTGTATGTTGTTTTACTTGCAGAAAGTATTGCAATATGTATAATTTGAGTTTAAGGCTTCATTTCCTACTATATTTATACTTTCAGCAGTGCATAACCCAGAATTATTGTATCTACAAGCCCGAGCATCGCATTCAACTTGAGGATACATTTCTATACCAGAATTTGAAAAAAATTGTTTAATCTCCCCATTTAAATTTATGTTTGATAAAGAGTTCAGAGAATTTTCTAAATTCTTTTCTTGAAATGTTGAACAATGAGTATCTGGAGTTATTGAAGCATTTAATCCACTTATGTGAATTTTATTTGCTGAACATAAACCATTCACATAATGAACGCAGTTGTTTGCAGAACAGTTTAACGGACCATTCATTTAAAATTACCCCCGATATTAAAATTTCACTTCTTCTAATATTATTTACTTATTTTCAAATAATATTCTAAATAATATTTACAAAGTTAATGATAAAATCACAAGTTAATTGTGATAGAATAGATTTTAAAAATTACTTGATTATGAGAGAGAGTTGGTTTCCATGAAGTTTAAAACTATATTTTTTGAAATTTGCATTATAATTTTTGCAAGTATGGTTATTTCTATAGGTCTAAATTTATTTTTAGCTGATGCTAAGCTTTTAAGTGGAGGACTTACGGGGATTTCTTTTTTAATAGAATATACGACAGGTTTAAATGCAGGATTGCTTTACTTAGCTTTGAATATTCCGTTGTTTATTTTGAGTTATTTTAGATTGTCTTTAAAATTTACAATTTATTCGATGATTGGTACATTTTGTTTATCTACCTTTTTGTTTTTAACAAGTGGATTCAAAGGAATATTAAATGTTAATGATCCTCTTTTAAGGTGTATATTTGGTGGAGTTTTAGCTGCTATTGGATATTCGCTTATGTTTAGAGTAAGAGCCTCAACTGGTGGAATTGATATAGTAGCTTTTATAATAAGGAAGAAAAATCCTGCGATTAATTTAGGGGATATAAGTTTTATAGTTAATTTATGTATAGTTACATTGTCGATAATTCTTTTAAAGGATGTTTCAAAAGCAATGTACTCATTGATTTCAATGTATTTGACTTCAAGCGTTGTTAATAAATTAGTTTTTGGTTTTAATAAGAAATTTTTAGTTTTAATCATAACCAAATCTCCTGAATCTATAAGTAACTATATTTTAAATGTAATAAAAAGGGGAGTTACCTCTCTAGAATCTGAAGGTTGCTACACTGGAGAAAAACAAAATATTCTTTACACAGTTTTGGATATGAATCAATATGTTTCTTTGAGAAATAAAATAAATGATTTAGATGAGCATGCATTCTTATCTGTCATGGAAACTAAAAGTGTTTATGGAAATGGATTTTCTGAAGTTTAGTATTTAAGTTTGTAACTTATTTTTAAAATTCTTCATATATTGAAATTAAAAACTTTTTATATGAGGATGAGAACATGGATAAAATGAGTAATGTTGATTCTAACAAAATTTATGGTGAAATTGCGCCATCTTATGAAGAATTGATTTCTTTTTCAATTAAAGACCTTGAAAAACTTCCTCAAAGTTCTTTAAATTGTGGTGAGTTTAAAGAGCGTTACAATTTAAGGATTAAATTGTTTGGAGGAAGTAATTTTTTTAATGAAATGGTAAACAGTTTGGTTTTAGATAATACTACAAGTAAATATTCTTATGTTTTTAATACGGGAACTTTAAACAGCGAGGCTTTTAATCCGCAATTTAATATTGATTCTCTTTTTACAGAAGTTTTTGTAAATAATTCGAGTAAAATTTTAAATTTGGATTTAATTGAAAATTTA
Source organism: uncultured Candidatus Neoarthromitus sp. (assembly GCA_937890765.1). Taxonomy (GTDB): domain Bacteria; phylum Bacillota; class Clostridia; order Clostridiales; family Clostridiaceae; genus Dwaynesavagella. The sequence goes on along the minus strand of CALADQ010000014.1, from coordinate 2,830 downwards.
AATTCGAGAGTAAATGAATCTCATTATTTAAATTCTAGAAGTGGATTTACACTTTCAAATGTCATTGAAAATATAGGCGATTTCAATAAATTAATACAGAGAGATAAAAATTTTAATGGAGATGTTTTATTAGATCAAAAGGCTTATGTTCTAAATAGATGTGGAAAATGTTATTTAATTTGCAATTTTAATTTGTCAAACAAGGGAAATGCAATAGCTCAAAAAATTATTTTTAAAAATGTTTTTCCATCAAACGTTATAGTTAATTCAGAAAATGTTTTTGTGAATGGAATTAGGGTTTGTGAGAAGAATGTTTTTTTAAATAGGAATTCTCTTTTATTAAGGCTTGGAGATTTAGATAAGGAAAAAGAATTAAATGTAACTGTTGTTTGTAGGTTGTGTTGTTTTTCAAATAAAATAAATTTTTGTACAATATCTTATGTAAATAATTGTTTCAAGGACAGAAACAAAATGTTTTTGGATATTTCTCAAAAAATAAGTAATGGTAAAAGAATTTGATTCGGGGTGTTTTACACCCTTTTTGTTTTTGAATTTACATAAAAGATTTTTGATTTGGATAAAATACCAAAATAATAGAATGTGTTTTAGAGATTTTAATTAAGTAAATTGAATAATACTTAATTAAAATGATAACAATAAATGGTATACATGGTAATAACTATAGTTGTTAGGGGGGAGTAATTTTTGATTGGGAAGAGAACTAATTCTGGTTTATTTATAGTTATTATGCTTATTATTATAGGTGTTTGTGTTGCTATATCTGTAAATGTTTTTGGTAGATCACGTTATAACAATAGAACGAGTGTGAAATTGTGTAAAGTTAGTTCCGGAAGTGTTCAAAATCAAATAGACGTTAAGGTTGTAATTAAATCTCAAAATTATAAAGAGTATTATGGAAATCAACTTAGGGTTAAAAAAATTTGCGTTAAGCATGGTGAATATGTAGAAAAAGGTCAAAAGCTAGTTGCTTTTGATAACAATGATATTCTTTCACAATATGCTCAAGCCCAAATACAATTGGAGAATGCAATACTTCAAAAAAATCAAATGGTTGCGAGCGGTGAAAATTTTAGAAAACAAAAAATATCAATACAAGATGAAATTAATAGAGTTAGAGAGGCGCAAGAAGATAATGAAAGTTTTGTTGCCGAATTGGAAGAATCTTTTGAAGATAGTAAAATATCATCTTCAAAACGAAGTTTAACAATAACTGATTATAGTGATGAAATAGATAAGCTTGTTAAAGAAGGAGACCAATTCAGAAAAATTTTAATAGATTTAGAGAGGCAAAGGGATTCTCTTCCTGAAGTAACTGATGAGCAAATAAAATTGCTTGATAATGCTATTGTGTTAGCTGAAAATAATCTTAAAAATATTCAGGAAAAAATAGAAACATATAAAGATATTGAGGCGGATTTTAATGGAGTTGTTACAAATATTAATATAAATGAAGGAAGTTATCCTCAACCAGGTTCGGTTATTTTAGTTTTGCAAGATACTCAAAATGTTAAAGGTATAACGTTTATTTCTCAACAAAATGTTGCTAGAGTTAAAGAAGGGCAAGAAGTTGTTATAAATGATCCTCTTGGAATTTATAATGGGAAAATTATAGGAATAAGTGAACTTCCTATAACGTCAAATAAATATTTTAATTTATCAAACATTGGAGAAATTAAAGATAATGCTTTAATTGGTGAAATAGAAATTTTAAATCCAAACGATAAATTGAAAATAGATTTTGATTTAGATGGGAAAATTATTTTGGAAGATACGGAAGATATTTTGAAAGTGCCTATTGAATGCGTTTTGTATGATGAAAAAGATATGCCGTATATTTACATATTTAAAGAAGATGTTGTTCATAAAACAAGTGTTGTAACGGGAAAAGTATATAACGGATATATACAAATTGTACAGGGAGTTAAGTCTTCAGATAATGTTGTTATGACTCCTCCTAAAAATTTATCTGATAAAATGAAAGTAAAGGTTCGTTGATTTTATAAATGAAAAGTTGTAGCTAGTGTTAAAGTTATTGTATTTTTCATTTTTTTAAAATTGCAAAATCGCAAAATCCCAAAACGTAAAAATGAAATTACGCTATTTTATTTTTAAATAATTTTATTTTGAAAAAAATTTTTAAAGACTTTCTCATTTGAGGAAGTCTTTTTGTTTTGTAATGTGGTAAAATTTATTTTGAAAAATGGAAAATTTAATTTGCAAAATTTTTATTGACGAAAATATTTTTTAGAAATTGAGGATAATGAGATTGAGTTATTTAAGTGAATTGATTGAAAAATTTTGTGGAGATGGTGTTGAGTGGAGAGAGATTGGGGAAATAGCAAAAGTTACAATTGGAGAATTTGTTCATAAAAATAAACAAAATCCAGAAGATATATATCCAGTATTTAATGGAGGAACTGTTTGTACAGGTTTTTATTCTAAATTTAATACAGAAGCAAACAAAGTTATAATAAGTGCTAGAGGTGCTAATGCCGGATTTGTAAATATAATAACTTCAAAATTTTGGGCTGGGAATAGTTGTTATGTGTTAAATGAAGATAAAAATTTATCTAACTGTAAGTTTTTATATTATTGTTTAAAAAATTTTGAATATATGTTGTCTGAAAATAAACAAGTGGGCGGTATACCAGCAGTGTCAAAAAAGCAAGTAGAAAATTTTAAAATCCCAATTCCACCGCTAGAAGTTCAAAAAGAAATTGTAAGAATACTTGACAAATTTACGAATTTAATATACGAGCTTACTCGCGAGCTTACAAAAAGAAAGAAACAATACGAATATTACAGAGAT
>CALADQ010000013.1 GCA_937890765.1 uncultured Candidatus Neoarthromitus sp. | reverse complement strand
GTGTTAATTCCAAGAGCAGCTGCTAAAGCTAATGCCACTTTTCTCTTATTCATATTCTTTTATGCCTCCAAAATAATTTATTTATTAATTTTAAACTTTTTATTCCTCAATAAAATTGTTCTATCACTTAATGTTAAGTTACACTACTAGATGCTAATTTTTATTTTTTATGCTTGTACAATTTTAATGCTTTTAAAAAAAGTGTAGTAACTCAAATTATTTTTCAGTCAAACAACAATTAAGCCAATTAAACTTAATCATCTTCCAAAGCTGTAAATAGTAACAACTACATTACAATAATAATACATTTTTATTCGAAAATCAATAAATTTAAATAATTTAAAATATTTTTTTATAGTGTTTTTTTAGTAATTTTCAAGTTATACTTTAACATACTCTAAATTTATTTTATTTTCGCTTTAAGCTATTTTATCTTACAAACTTTATTTATTCAACATTTTTTTATACTTAATCACAACTTTAAAATTACAATTTTTTAGTAAAACTAAAAAATAGAGGATAACACATGTTATTCCTCTATTTAAAATTTACAAATAAATAATTATAATTACAAATTATATATTTGTTTAAACTCTTTACTATCTCCTATTGACTTTAAAAAATCTCCAAAGGTTAAACCTAAATTAAGTTTGTTGTTCCAATAATTTAATCCCTCATCTTCAACATCTCTGTACAATATGTTGTTGTACAGTAAATTTATTGTTTCTCTATAATCTTTTAAATTATCAAACTGATTTTGTAAATCCTCCTTAAAACTTTTCCACTTTTCCCAATTGTTTTCATACCAAATGTTCGGACAAATTTTTCTGCTTGCGTCATAATGCCTAACAACATTTTCAATTGGTATTTTGTATTTATCAATTAAATGTTTTGTTAACTTCAAGGTATTTAAATAAGTTTTTTTAAAATCTCCATCAATGTTAATGCACATTTCTATGCTTATACTATTTTGATTTGTTATTCCATATTTTCCCCTACCATCTCCAACTGCCCAACTTTTATTTTCATCTTTTATTGTTCTCAATATTTGTTTATCATCTACAAAATAATGAGCAGATGATTGTCTATCGCCTGAATTAAAAAACAAAAAATGAGCATCAGCATCTGCTCCTTTGGATTTATTTCCTGTATCATGAATCACAATGTATTTTATTGAAACACCTTTTCTAGATGAAAAATTATATTTAATCAGTTTTTCATTTATTTGTATATCCATTATTTTTTCCCTCCTAAGTGATTTATAACTTATTAATTTGACTTTAACTTTGTTAACCGTTTGCTGAAAAAAATAACCAAATATATTAAATGAAATTTTGTAAGATTCTAGCGATTGTAATATTAATCCAAATATAATTAATACCGTTTAAAATAAATTAATAAATTTAATACGTTTTGAGAATAATAAAATATAAACTCATTGAAAAGAAGGTGTTTAAATGACTGCATTAGTCGAAGAAAATAAAGAAAGCTTAAATAATGAATTCGACCTCTATAAAAAATTAACTGATGAAGAAATTAATAGATTAAAACAATTAAACGACACTCTTCAGTACAAACTTTCAATTACAAGCAACCTTTTAGATATAAATAAATATTTGAACACTGGAATAGGTAATGACAATATTTTTAACATAATAAACGATGTTGCTATCGCCATTTTTGGAGTTAAATATTCAACAATAATAGTGAAAGAGAACAACGATACTTATTTAAATATTTCAAATGTAAATAGTAAGAATTATAAAAACTTTAATTTCATGTACAAATTTTTTGGTGAAGAAACTTTCCTTTTATCTTGCAAAAATGAATTAAGCATAGATTCAATAAAAGAACCTGATTCACGTTCATTAATTGGATATCCTATATTTTGTCGAAAAAAATTCGTAGGTTACATGGTTTTAGAACATCCTTACGAAAATTTCTTTGACCCTCATAAAGTTCATTTCTTAGGGGCTCTTGCTGACCTTCTTGCTGTAACTTATGAAAATTACACATTATATAAACAATTAGATGAAAAATCTAAAAACGATCCTATATTAAACATTTTAACTAGAGTTGAATTCATGAATAGATTAAACAGACTTATGAAAAAAAAATCTAAAAAAGATTTTGCAATAATAATGATGGACATTGACAATTTTAAATCTATAAATGATTCTCATGGACATATTTTTGGAGATTCTGCTTTAATTCAAACTACTAACGCTATAAAAACAATGGTAAGTGATAAAGATCTTCTCGCTCGTTATGGTGGAGAAGAATTTATAATGTATACAAATTCTTTTGAGTCAACTAAAGATTTGTTAATTAAAGTTGAAAAAATTAGAAAAACCGTTGAAAGTAATACCATTGAATTAAATGGTTCTAAGTCTAGCATTACTATGAGTTTTGGAATAGCTGTTTATCCTTACGATGGTAAAACTATAGATCAACTTTTAAATCATGCGGATAATATGTTATACAAAGCTAAAGATAAAGGAAAAAATAAAGTGGAAATTAGCTCTTAATTTTTTTTATTGATGATGTATAGTTTTGTATGTATAATATTACTTGCAAAGAAGTTTTAGGGAGTGATTTTGAATTGAACTTATTTGCAATATCAGACTTGCATCTATCCTTTAAATCAAAAAAAATTATGGACATATTTGGAGAAGAATGGACAAATCACTTTGAAAAAATTAAATTCAATTGGTTAAATTCCATAAAAAAAGAAGATTATATATTGCTTTGTGGAGACTTTTCTTGGGCAATGAATTTAAATGATGCTAAACCTGACTTAGAATGGCTCGATTCACTTCCAGGTAAAAAAATTCTTATAAAAGGTAATCACGATTTTTGGTGGAGCGGTATAAAAAAACTCAATTCTATGTATGAAAGCATAAGCTTTATTCAAAATAATCATTTGAGTTTTAAAGAGTATGCCATTTGTGGAAGTCGTGGATTTAACATAGAGGTCTGTGAAGGTAAAGATGAGGTTAGACATTTAAAAATTCTAGAGAGAGAAAAAATAAGAATGCGGCTTTCTCTGGACTCAGCGGTTAAAAAAGGTTTTAAAAAAATAATTTACATGATTCACTATCCTCCATTTACCCCTAATAGCGAACATAAAAATAAAAACATATTTTTAGATATATTGAAAGAATATAACGTCGATAAAGTTTTATACGGTCATATTCACGGTAATTTTGAAAATTTTTACGACAGAACATTTCTCAATACAAATTATTACTTAACATCTTGCGATTACCTAAATTTTAAACCACTTAAAATTTTATAAAATTTATTTTTTAGCTAAAATGGGTGATGTATTATGGCTATAAAACAATGGAAAAATTTTCTTGTGCCATATCAACAAGCTGTTGACGAATTAAAAATTAAATTCAAAAGCATTCGCAAGGAATTTAAATATAGGAATGAATACTCTCCTATAGAATTCGTGACTGGAAGAGTAAAAGAAATCTCTAGCATTCTCGAAAAAATTAAGAAGTTCAGCATTCCTATTGAAAAAATAGAATACGAACTTGAGGATATTGCTGGAATTAGAATAATGTGTCAATTTGTAGATGATATAACTAAAGTCGTTAACATTATTCGAAAACGGAAGGACATGTCCATTATTTATGAAAAAGATTATGTAACCAATGCTAAAGAAAGTGGTTACAGAAGTTATCACATTATAATTAAATATCCTGTGAACTTATCGTTAGGTTGTAAAGAAATTATAGCTGAACTTCAAATTAGAACTCTTGGAATGAATTTTTGGGCAACAGCTGAACATTCCTTAAATTATAAATATAAACAACTTATTCCATCTAATTTAAAAGATAAATTAAAACAAACAGCAGATGCTGCTTATCAATTGGATGAACTTATGATGCAAATTAAAGATGAAATTAAAGATGCTCAAAGGCTTTTCGAAGTTAAATCTCATATTGTATCGAACATAAATGAAAATTTAATTAGTTTAATATCCTTAGGCAAGGTTAAAGAATCGAGTAATTACCAACTTCAATTAACTGCATTAATTGAAATCGGCGATATAAATCAATTAAATTCGCTTTTACTTTCAATCCAACGGGATATTGATAGATATAAAAATAACAAGGCTTCTGAAAATTAGTTTTTTTAGAAGTCTTATGTTTACGTAAAAATTTATTTTAGAGAGGTCGTTATGAACAATTTTTTAAACGAAATTAACAAAAGAAGAACTTTCGCAATAATTTCTCATCCTGACGCTGGAAAAACTACTTTAACTGAAAAACTTCTTTTATATGGTGGAGCAATTAGACTAGCTGGTTCTGTTAAAGCTAGAAAAGCTTCTAAACACGCAACATCAGATTGGATGGATATAGAAAAGCAAAGAGGTATTTCTGTTACAAGTTCCGTTCTTCAATTTCATTATGATAATTATTGCATTAACATACTAGATACCCCTGGACACGAAGATTTTTCAGAAGATACATATAGAACTTTAGTTGCTGCCGATTCTGCTGTTATGGTTATAGATGGAGCAAAAGGAATAGAGCTTCAAACAAAAAAACTTTTTCACGTTTGCGCTTTGAGAAACATTCCTATTTTCACTTTTATAAACAAAATAGATAGAGAAATTAAAAATCCTTTTGAGCTTTTGGATGAAATTGAAAAAGAACTCGGTATAAAATGTTATCCCGTAAATTGGCCAATCGGATGTGGACAAGACTTCAAAGGAATTTATCAAAGGACTGAAGAAAAAATTTACACTTTCGATTCAAAAAATCACGGACAAAATATATTAACTTCACACTCTGGAAATTATAAAGACGAATCATTTAAAAAAATTCTTGGAGAAAATACTCACAAAAGTTTAATTGAAGACATTGAACTTTTAGATTTATTGGATCAAGATTTAAATCATGAAGACATTTTAAAAGGAAAACTCACTCCTGTTTTTTTTGGCTCTGCCATTACAAACTTTGGCGTAGAAATATTTCTTAAAAATTTCTTAGAATATTCCTCTCCTCCTTCATCTAGAGAATCTACAATTGGAGATATATCTCCTTATGAAGAATTTTTTTCGGCATTTGTATTTAAAATACAAGCAAATATGAATCCAAAACATAGAGATAGAATTGCATTTATGAGAATATGTTCTGGAAAATTTAATAAGGGAATGGAAGTTTCTCACGTTCAAAACAATGAAAAAATAAAACTATCTCAACCTCAACAATTTTTCGCTCAGGAAAAAGAAATAATTGATGAAGCTTACCCTGGTGATATTATTGGAGTGTTTGATCCTGGAATTTTTTCAATAGGCGACACCTTAACAACTTCTAACAAAAAATTTAAATTTAATGAAATGCCCTCATTTTCTCCTGAGCTTTTTGCAAATGTAAAACCTATCAATTCAATGAAACGAAAACAATTTATAAAAGGGATTACACAAATAGCACAAGAAGGAGCGATTCAAGTTTTCAAAGAATACAATTTTGGCATGGAAGAAGTTATTGTTGGAGTAATTGGAAATTTGCAATTTGAAGTTTTGGAATACAGACTTAAAAATGAATACAACACTGAAATTAAAATTACAAAAATTCCTTACAACTTTATACGATGGATTGAGAAAAGCGATGTGAAAATGCACGACCTCATTTTAACAAGCGATACAAAAAAAGCTGAAGACTTAAAAAGGAGAAATATTTTAATTTTTCAAAATACTTGGAGTATTCAATGGGCAATAGATAAAAATCCTTCAATAGTTTTATCAGACATTGGAAAGTTTAAAGATTAAAATTTAATAATGTGGCCAATACTATATTCGTTTAATTTTATTTAAAAGGAGTTTTAAAAATGGAAAAATATTATGGGCCAAACATGAGAATATCTGATGAAACTAACAAGTACGTTAAGAAAGCACGAAAAGAAACTCATTCAAATGTTCCCAATCCAAAATCAAATCCAATTGTTGTAAACAATATTGCTTCTCAAGAATTTGATTACACAGAAAATCCATTAAAAAATTAAAGGTGCTTATTGCACCTTTTCTTTATAAACCATATTAAAATGTGGAAGTCTATCTTTCACATATTCATTTCCCTCTTTTACAAATCCTATTTTTTCATAAAAAGGAACTGCATAACTTTGAGCTTTTATTCTTATAATATTTTCTTTCATTACATCACGAACAAAGTCTATACTTTTTTCGACTAAAAATTTTCCTAAACCCTCTCTTCTTCTTTGAGTGTCAGTTACAACTCTTCCAAATGAAACTTCTTCAAAATTAACTCCCCTATTAAAAATTCTAAGGTAAGCAATTATGGAATTTTCATTTTCAACAAACACATGATAGCAATTGTAATCAAGGCCATCTAAATCATTGTATATACTTCCTTGTTCAACGATGAAAACAGAAGCTCTTAATTTCAAAATTTCATATAATTCTCTCTTAGTAAGCTCATCAAAAGTTTTAATTTTAAAATTCATATAAATACCTCAAATTAAATTAATATATCAAATTTTAAATTAAATAATATCATAAATTTAAATGAAAATAATTAAATTCAAGGAGCTTTTCTATGAAAATATTAATAATAGGTGGAGATAATCGTTTCATTCACTTAAAACAAACGCTTATAAATGAAAATTTCTACGTTAAAGATATGTTTTTGGATTCTGTGGAAGAAGTTGAAGAAGATTTAAATAATTTTGAAATTATATTTCTCCCAATTCCATTTTCTAAAAAAGATTTTTTAAATTCTCCTTTTTACGAAACAAAAATTCCTTCAATTAAAGTATTGAATTTTTTAAAGAATTTTAAGGGAAAAATTATTGGTGGATTTTCAAAAGACGATGAAGAATTTTTACAAAACGAAAATTTAAATTTCATAAACATTCTTAAGGATGAAGAATTTACATTAATAAATGCAATCATAACAGCTGAAGGCTCTATCGAAAAAATTATTCACGAAAATGAAAAAAGCTTATTCGAATCAAAAATATGTATAACTGGTTATGGCCGAGTTTCAAAAGCTCTCTCCAAAAGAATTTTTCCTTTATGCAATGAATTAATTGTTTATAACAATCCTTCAATAAATTATATTTACACAAAAGTTGATAATATAAAATCCAGAACCTTAAATAAATTTTACGATGAAGCTAAATATTTTGATGTAATAGTAAACACAATTCCAAGTTTAATAATTGACAAAAAAGTTCTTGACTCCATAAATCCAAACAAAACTTTTATTTTAGATTTATCTTCTATCCCTGGTGGTGTAGATTTTTCTTACGCAAAACATAGAGACATTAAAACCCTCCACTATTTAGGCGTACCTGGAAAAGTTTCAAGCAAAAGTGCATCAAACGCAATTTTTAATTTTTTAAAGAGAATTTTAAAAAATGAATAATTTTTATTAATTTTTCTAAGACTAATCTCAAAGGAAGTGATTTTTATGGATCCTAGAGACCTTTGGGATGTAGAAAATATTTTTGATCTTGTTGATGAAAACAACAATGATTTTAACAATACTCCCGTTTACAACGAATATACAAATGATATAAATGAAAATGCAGATCATGACCCTATTAATAACGATTTTTTCATATAAAAAAGACTAGTGCCTAACTAGTCTTTTATATTTTACGCCAAATTCAAAACATAAAAACTTTTCTTTCCCTTTTTGACTATACATTTTCCCTCTTTAAAATAATCTTTCTCAAGTTTAAGATTAACATCATTAATTTTAACATCATTAAGAGAAACTCCACCCTGAATTATTAATCTTCTTCCTTCGGATTTAGATGGAAAAATATTTAACGAAACCAAAACATCCAAAACATTTTCCCCAAATCTATTTTCTCCAATCTCAAAATTAGGTGCTCCTTCTAAATTTCCGCCTTTAGAAAATAAAGCTCTTGATGCTTCCATACATCTTAATGCTTCTTCTTCACCATGAATAATTTTCGTAATCTCAAAAGCTAAAATCTCTTTCGCTTTATTAATCTCCTCCCCAGAAACATTACACAAATTTGCTATTTCTTCAAGGGATAAAAACGTAAGCATCTTCAAAGTTTTTTCAACATCTTTATCATCAATGTTTCTCCAATATTGGTAGAAATCATAAACAGAAGTTTTCTCACTATCAAGCCATATAGCTCCACCTTCTGTTTTCCCCATTTTCTTTCCATCACTTGTTAAAAGAAGATTACAAGTCATGGCATAAACTTTTTTTCCACTTTTCCTTCTAACTAAATCCATACCAGCAATCATGTTCGACCACTGATCATCACCACCAAGTTCCATTACACAATTATACTTATCATTTAAAACCAAAAAGTCATAAGCCTGCATAATCATGTAGTTAAACTCCAAAAAACTTAATCCCTTTTCAAATCTTTGCTTGAAACATTCAGCCCTAAGCATACTGTTAACGGAAAAATTTACTCCTATTTCTCTTAAAAAATCTATGTAATTTAAATTCAAAAGCCATTCTGAATTATCAATCATAATAGCTTTATCATCTGAAAAATCTATAAATTTTTCTATTTGACTCTTTATTTTACGAACATTTTCATTAATAACATCACGAGAAAGCATTTTCCTCATATCGGTTTTTCCTGTAGGATCTCCAACCATTACAGTTCCACCGCCAACTAAAACAACAGGTTTGTGACCATACTTCTGCATATGAGACATAAGCATAAGCGTAACAAAATGTCCCACAGTTAAACTATCCGCTGTAGGATCATACCCTATATAAAAAACTATCTTATCATTTTCGATTAACTTCTTTATCTCATCTTCATGCGTCATTTGTTTAATAAAACCACGACTCTCTAATTCTTTAACTAAACCCATTCTCTCTTCCCTCTTAGATTAAAAATATTTTCATTAAAATTCTATCACATATAAATAAATTTATAAAATGAGAATTTAATTTAAATTATATACAAATAGTTATCAACACTATTCACATTTATTTGTTGATAACTATAAATTTTTTTAAATTTTTAGGTTTATTTATGTATTTTTTATTGAAATAATTGATATTTTTACTAAAATTTATATATATTAACTTTATTAAATACAATATTATAAACATAAAATTTCTAATATTCATCGCATTTAATTACACCTTTTCCACAAAAATAAATACTTTTCCACATAAAATTTGTGGAAAAGTATTTTAAAAACCGAATTATATAGTTATATCAATTATATGCGTACCTTTTTCTTGAAATTTTATAATTTTTTCAACATGTTTCTCTCCGTTAATCTTTAAACTTTTAAATTCACCTTTTCTAACTATTATTTTATAGAAACTTTCATCCCTCAAATATTCAATAACATAATTATTCCAATTACTTGGAGCACATGGATTAAAATAAAACCCATCTTTACAAAAATAAAATCCGATTATATCTTCAAGAACCACTCTATAAAATAAAGACGAAACATGACTAAAGTCTTCATTTAATATTTTAAAGGAGTTTGAATTATCAAACTTAATTTTACTAGGAATTATATATGGTTCCCTTCTATAAACATTCGCACTATTTCTTGTTATTGTTTTTAAAATAGGATTCATAAAGTTTAAATAAGTGTATGCACTATCATTTAAATTAAATTTACAAAGAGCTTTAACGAACAAAGCTAAAATTTTATTGTTTTGTATGTTTTCACAATTTTTAGAAAATCCGCTTCCCTTTCTAAAAAACTCTCTTATAAATCCAACCTCTTTATTTACTAAATATTTTTCAATTGAAAAAATAACTTTTCTACAAACAGATTCATCATCATCACAAAGAAGTGATAAAACTTGTGGCAATAAATAAATATCACTATAAAATTTATCATTTATTTTATCGTCCAAATTATTTATATAAAATTCTCCATTAAAACAATTATTTTTAACTAAGTCCATCACTAAAGATTTTATTTTTTTAAATATAACTTTATTTTTCTCATCATTCATATGATTTAATATTTTATCAAAATCATTTAATACCATGCTCAGCATTAACAACGTACTAACATCTTTTATATTTTCATTTAATTTATAATTGTTATTTTCATCGTAAACTATAGCTTTATTTATAATTTTTAAACATTTATCATACAAAGTTGAAAATCCAATATTTATATCTTTCTTGCATTCATTATCATACATGTACTTAATCTCAAAATCTAAAATTTCAAAATCTCCAGTTATATTTACGTAATCAACAACTATATAAACAATCCAAAATAAATCGTATAAAGATTTGTTTATTTCAAATTCTTTAGTTAAATTGCTCCACTTATCTTTAAAACCTCCATCTTCATACATATTAGAAAAGACTCTTATTATAGTTTTCTTGCTCTTATTTGAATCTGTGTAATTATATATCAAACACTTTTCCATTAAATCAACACAAGAATTTAATTCTCCATGTCTTGAGTTACTCAACAAAAATTTTTCATTTTCATTTTGATGTAAAATCCAACCGTTAAATATTGCATCTAAATATTCATCTTGAGTTTTAATTTGAAAATCTTTATATTTGTTCTTTCCGTTGTCCAAATAATCAAAATATAATTCATTTAATTTTCCTTTATCGCATGTAAGTTTATTTAATTCAGAATTTATTCTTTCAATGCTATCATCATAACCTAAGATTATATATGTTTCTCTAACTTCACCACTAGACAAACTAATTTTACCTGAAGAACACAAACAAGATTCTAAATGAACCCCTGTTAAATTACTAAGCTTATCTTTAGAAGCACCTGATGGATTAAAATAACCACTATTAACTCCTAAAAATTCTTTTTTGCTACCAGTAAACATAACAGAATCATAACCAAATAATTTTAAATAAGACTTTATATTTTTAAAGTTTTTTGAAAAATTATTTTCCCCATATATGTAATTGTAATCTTCATTTATATAAGTAGATAATTTTTTAGAATAATCACCATGGGAAGACATAGCCAAAGGAGCAAAATAATATAAATTCAAAATTCTATTTCGCGATGACAAATTTGAAAATGTAATTTTTAAAACTTTATATTTTTTCCCATCAGGAACAAAACACTCAACTAAAGTTTCCATTTCCCTATATTTATTTTTAAATTTAAAATAATTATAAGAATTTGTAAATATGTAATCCTCGCCATTACTTATAGGATTTATTGTTGGAGACCAAATATCTCCATCTTCTTTAATATAAAGAGCCTCTCCTAAACAATCATAACTATTTTTTGTTAAATCCTCAGTTATAGAAAATTCTCTACAATCAAAAGCCCATGTACTCATAAAACCACGTGAAGAAATCATTGTAGAAATGTAGTCATTTTTCAAAACATTTCTGTAATATTCAGGAGTTATATTAAAATCATTCAATTTAAGCACATACTCAGAATAATTTTTAGAAAATCCACCGTACGAATTATAAAATTTCAACATTCTTTTTGGTATGCTGTATTTATTTATACCTTCGTAATCAGAAATTTCATTAGACATTTCAAACAAATATTTTTGAAAAATTATATTTTTATTTAAGATAGGTCCGCTATTTTTAGGAATTATTAAATTTTCAGTTCTTTCAGATTTCAAAACCTCTTGAAAATCTTTAACTACAAATCCTAATTGGTCATAAATATTTTCTGAACCGCCTTTTATAAAAATATTAGAAATATTTTTCACAATTTCACAAGCACTTTTATACAAATTACATAAAATTACATACACTCCATTATCAACGTTAATTTTATCTTTCAAATCGTAATATAAAATTAATTTATCAATCTCATCTTCAATGCACTTGTCATATCCCAAATAAGAATTCAAAATTATCAAATTAAATTTAAATCCTTTATTCATGAAATAAACATAACTTTTAACTAAAGTTTCAACATTTTTTAAATCTTTCATAGAAGAAATCTCAACTGAAACAATTGGAATGCTTATGTCTACATTGTGACTTATAATGTCTTTTACATTTAAATTCGAATTCAATTCATAGTTTTTATTAGGCATTCCATATAAAATTCTTGAAGTCATAAAATTAAATAATGACAATTCTACAGGAGATATTTTAAAATCATTTATCATAACCTTAAGACCATACAAATTATCATTAAACAAGCTGTATAAAATATTTAAATTTGTATACTTATCCATTAAAGAAATTACATTTTCCTTGCTCTCTTCAAAAACATTTATAAAATACAAACTAATATGACTATGTGGATTTAAATTTCCTTCCAATCTCAAACTCATAATAAAATTTCCATTATTAGAAATTCTCGTATTTCCATAATTGGAATTTAATCTCATAGAAAAAGGATTTTCTAAACTTCCTCCTCTTCCAATAAAACATTCTTTAGAATTTTCAAACTCTATCCCACTTATATTATCATCGATATAATAAACTCCGTGGCCCATAAATTTAGAATCATCACTGTTACCACAAATAACGCAAGATTTTTCTTCAACATAATCGAAGGTTTCATTTGAAATCTCACTTTCAAAATAAGTTGTAACTTCTATATTCTTCTTTAAAGAAGTCAAATTTTTAATTATTAACTTTCTAACTTCAACGTTGTCATCATTTGATATTAAAATTTCACTTATAACTTGCATATCCGAACTATTAGCTCTAAATTTAACTTTATTTAATTTAAATTCACAAACATATTTTACATTATCATTTTTACATGGAAGATAGGTATTTGTAAAAAATTCTCCACTATCTGTATCCTTTATGTAAATACTTCCATAAACATTTTCATTAGTAAAATCACTGCTAAGTTTTGATACATAATCATTACCAAATTTTAAATATCCTCCACCGCTACTGCTTATTCCTAAAAAACAATTTTCATTTGAATAAATTTGCATATCACTTATTTCATCTTTTTTATATTTTACAATTCTAGGAATAAACTCATCTTCTAAGGTACAGGCGTTTGATAAAAATTTATTTTCCTTAACCTTGTTAATAGAAATATTTGATAAACTTTCAGTTAACAATTCACAAACACTACTTAATTGAAGAATATTTTCAAATCTTTTTTGGCATAAACTTTCCATTAAAACATTTGATAACGCCATGAAACTCATTCCTTGATGATGCGCCATATAATTTTTAACTATGGAATATTTTCTATCTCTATTTCTTTCCTTTGTAAAATCTAAAGCTTCATAAAATCCGTATCTACCTAAAGCTCCAAGAGAATTTAAATTTTTTATATTTTTCATCGACTTTTTAAAATCAACCATCAAACTCATAATGGATGAATACGGACTTACAACCAAGTTATTATAATCTTTCTTTATGCTTAAATTAGGAACACCAAAAGCTTTATATTGATAATTAAGTTCGCTATCAAATTCATAAAAACATGATTCTGAAATTCCAAAAGGCATTCTCTTACTCCAAGCATATTTTGTTTGAGCCTTAACGCACCCTTTATACGTTTCATAAAATAAAGTTTCTGGATAAGCTTTCATGTAAAGCATTGGCATTAAATATTCAAACATAGTTCCACTCCAAGACATGAGAGTTTTTGTTTTTCCAATGTTAACTCCTAATCTTCCTAACTTAAACCAATGCTCAATAGGTATATCGCCTTTAGATATAGCCAAGAAACTTGCTATTCTAACTTCTGATGCTAATAAATCATAACAATTTTCATCCAATAAATCATTTTCGCAATCGTATCCTATAGACATTAAATTTTTTCCCTTGTTATATAAAAACTTAAAGTCCATAGAATCAATTTTAAAATCTATTTTTTCTATTAAATAAGTAATATTGTTAATTATTTCTTCAACATTATTTATAACTTGTGAAATTTTTAAATCAACTACATTGCTTTTAACAGATAAATTGTTATAATCATTCTTAAATTTTAACAACTTTTCTTTTAGGGAAATTATATTTTCGTTTATAAATAGCTCTCCGAAATTATGTAACTTAAAATTAGGAATTTCATGTAAACTATCTGTTATTTGCAAAATTTCATTTAGAAAATTATTCGCACTTTCATTGATTTTAATATGCCAATAAACATCTATATTATCTTTACTTAATTTAGAAATATTTTCTAAAGATTTATCCTTAAGCTCTTCTAAAAACTTTATGTAAGATACATAATCACTACAAGCATATCCTTTCTTCACAACTTCTCTATATAAATGTTCTTCATTGAAATTATTAGAAAGATATGCCATTTCTTCAAAAGCTTTAATTAAATCTTTATGTATTATAGGTTTTGTTAAAATATCTTCTAAAGATTTCTTACACAAATAATAACTTGCCAATAAATTTCCACTGTCAACTGTTGAAACATATCTGTCACCTAATGGAACCATATTTTCTATATCGTACCAGTTATATAAATGCCCTCTATATATAGGTAAAAGTTCTATGGAATTAATTATATTTTTAATTCTATTTACTGTATCAACAACGGTTATAAAACCAAAATCCCGTGCTAAAACAAAAGTGCTTAAACTCATTCCAATATTTGTTGGAGAAGTTCTTTTTACTATTCCTATTGAGGGATCTTCTTGATAGTTATCACAAATCAAATAGTTCGTAGCTTCGCTAGAAAAATCTTCAAAATAAGCAAATATACTTCGCGATAAAGCTCTCAAAAATAAATTTTGACTGTAATTTATTTTAGATTTTTCATAACCGTATCTTCTTGATAAATAAAACGCAATAAATGGACTAGTCAAAAATACAAAAGAAGGAAGAATCATTTCATACGCATCTAAATAAAAACTAAATCCTAAAGTAAGTAATCCAAACAACACATTTGAAAACATTTTCTCTATGTAATTGTAAATTGAATTTTTCGAGCTTTTCTCAACTTCTTGAAAAGATTTCCATTCCAAAATATATTTTTTTGTAAATATCATCCTAACAAAAACCTTAGTAATAGCATTTAAAACTAAATACGCTTGATAAGGAATAAAACTAAACATTATGTAAACTTGAACTAACTTATCTTTTAAACTTGAAAAACCTTTTAAAAATTTTTCTCTAGTTACATTAATCGATGTTAAAGATGATAAATCAAATATTAATGGAAATAACAAACTCAAAACAAGCAAACCATAATAATAATTTCCAACTCCTAAATTAGCCAAGAAAGGAAACACCATACAAATTATAAAACTTAATGGAATTAAACTTCTTCTCATGTTATCAAAAATTTTATATTTTGAAAGTAAATTTATTCCTCTCCCCCTAAATAAATAGGGAAACAATTGCCAATCTCCTCTAATCCATCTATGAAGTCTACAAAAATTCGATAAAATATTTGAAGGAAATCCCTCTTCAATTGAAATGTCAGAAGATAATAAAACCCTAGTAAAGCATCCTTCTATTAAATCATGACTTAAAACTCTATTGTTAGGTATAGCATCCCACAATATTTCATCAAATACATCAACATCAAAAATTCCTTTTCCTATGAATATACTCTCAGAAAAAACATCTTGATAAATATTTGAAGAAAGAGAATTATAATATGAAGATGAAACATCTCCAACAAATATTTTTGAATAAATAGTTTGAATAGAACTTTTAAAACTTACATTAACTTTAGGTTGAACTATTCCATAACCTCTTATAACTTTATTTCTCCTTCTTATTGTTCTAA
This sequence comes from uncultured Candidatus Neoarthromitus sp., assembly GCA_937890765.1. GTDB lineage: Bacteria > Bacillota > Clostridia > Clostridiales > Clostridiaceae > Dwaynesavagella. The sequence continues at coordinate 37,123 of CALADQ010000013.1, read as the reverse complement.
CCACAGCTTTATTTAAAACATGATCTATGCAACCTATTAATTTGAAAGCAGAATTTTTCATAAGTTTAGTATCTGAATCTATCGTTATTATGTATTTAATATCTTTTAGAATTGGGTAATCCTCAATTGAATCTACGTAATTACTTTCTCTTCCTTTTATAAACTTTATAAATTCCATTATCTTTCCACGTTTACGTTCCCAACCCATATAAATTTTTTCGCTATCAACATAAACTTTGTTTCTAGTAAATACATAGAATTTAGTTTCTTTAACCTTATTTCTATACTTGTGATTCAAATCTTTTAAACATTTTTTCGCATAACTTAAAAGTATTTTGTCATCAAAGCCTTCGTACGAAATTGTATCAACGTAATCAAATAAAATTGAAAAATATATGTTATCGTTATCGTTACAAATATAGGATATTTCCAAATTTTTAAACAACTCATCTATATCTTCTTTTGAAGTTAAAAGAGCAGGAATCGTTACCATAGTTTTACATTCATCAGGTATTTTTTTTGAGTAATCTAACTTTGGAACGAAAGTTTTTTCAACATTATTCAAAAAAATATAGTTAATTAAATTAATCCAAGCATCACCTATTAAAATTAAAAACAAAATGCTCAAAAAAATCGCAATGTGTTTTGCGTAAAAAAGATAATCAAAATATTTTAAAAGTGAAATTTCAATTGCAACGCTACCAAGAAATATACTTCCAAAATAATATAATTTTTTCAGAGACTTTTCCATTTTTATATTTCTATAAATTTTGCTTCCGTCATCTATTAAATAATATCCAACATGCCTTGTATAATTTGTATTTCCTTTTTCACAAAGATTAATTATATTCACGGCCTCAATATGCTCATTTAAATTATTTTTACTACAAATTTTTTCGAGAGTTGTTCTATAAAAATTCCTGCTATCATAATCCATTTTTTCATAAATTCCAGAAGGATCTTTCAAAAATTCTTTATGTATAAGGCTAATTCTCTCAAGCTCAAATTTCCAATCAAAAAGAGAAACCTTCTTAATTGATTCTATATACATGCTTATTTTAACTCTTATTTCGTTTAAATGCTTTTCATTTTGTTTCTTAATCTCTTCATAAGTTAAATTTTCATTTTTTAAAACTTTGTTTAAAAGTTCTTTAACAGATTTATCTTCTATTTTATTTTCGTTAAAAAGCGAAATAATGTATTCAATCATGTATAAAGAAACATTATTATTTAAAAGAGCGTAGAGTTTTCTAAAAGCTAGCTTAATTTTTCCATGATTTATAAGTTTTATTGAGCTAATGAAAAGAGAATGAGCTTTCTTTTTTTGAATCTCTATACGATGAACCTCTTCAACAATTTCATAAATATTTTTGAGAATGGAATACTTTAAAAAGAAAGGAACGCTCCAAATTTCTTTCAAACTTAATTTAACTTCGCTTTCATATTCTTCAAGCTTATTTATAAACTCACATTCTTCAAAAACATTTTGAAAATTTTTAACCATGAAAGAACAAAATGAATAAACTCTAGGCGAAATTTCATTATTTTCCTTAACACAATTAAATTTATTTAGCTTCATGTAATCTTCATTTAAAAGTTTTATGGATTCATTTTCAATGAAGAAAAAATTATCCATTATCCAAGCAGAGCTATCACTCATTCTAACTCCAAAGGACTCAATACTTTCAATACCTTTAATATTTTCTTTAAATGCTTTGTTTAAATTTTTAAAATCACTTTTAAGATTAAAACTTTTTGACTGTGTACATTTATGAATATAAACTAAATTGAGCAAATCATAATTCATAATGTCATATCTCCTTCACAAACTAGGGAAATTTATCTCAATTTAAAACACTTTTTGAAATATATTCTAGTATTACCAATAAATTTTTTAATATTCATAATTTACCATATAATAGAAAAAGCAGGGCAAAATTTAAGCCCTACTTTTTGAAACCACTAATCACAAAAAATTTTCTGCTCCTACTTTCAGTTAAAACTTTCATCCACTTACTTGTAAAATTTAATTTATCTTTAACTATGCGTTCAATATTATTTATTACAATTCCATATTTTGCGTAAAGATTTTTAAATTCCGATTCGAAATATTCTTCACTTAAAAAAGGAAGTTCTCTCTTTTCGATTTCATTTTTTTCGAATTTCTCATCATAAGAAAAACAAATATTTATTTTGCAATTGCTTTTAGATATTTTAGAAATTGAATTTATAATTCCAAGCTCCTCTTTAAAAATTCCTTGAAGCAAACTTCCCCAAGGCAAATTAACATAAACTTGTGAAAATTTATTTTCCATAACCTTATCAATATTTTGAGCATTCATAATAACATAAATTAAATTTTCGATTTTATTTTTGTGTTGTTTAATAGCGTACTTTTTCATAGATTCCTTGCACGAATCTAAACCAACATAAAAACAATTTTTATTCTCCAAAGCATTGAAATAAATAAAAGCTCCTTGCCCAGTTCCTAAATCTATAACGCTCTCACTATACGAAGAAATTTTATTTAAAAAATCTTCATCATCAATTTTAACTTCTTTACCACTTCTAAGTATTCTCATGAAAATCTCCTTTCAAAAAAATAGGATAATTTATAAAATAAATTATCCCAAAAATTATTATTACATATATATAAATGCTCCAGGCCCTAAAGGCAATTTCAAAATCATCCAAACAATTAACAATAAAACCCATGAAACAAACAAAAGTATAGAATAAGGAATCATCAGAGAAATGAGCGTACCTATTCCACTCTTAGAATCATATTTCTTTATTAACATAACTATTATAGGAAAATATGGCAAAAGCGGAGTTATTATATTACTAGTTGAATCTCCAATTCTATAAGCTATTTGAGTAAATTCTGGAGCAAACCCCAACCTCATAAACAAAGGTACAAAAACTGGAGCCATAATAGCCCATTTAGCAGAAGCACTTCCTATAAATAAATTTACAAAACCAACTATTATTATAAATACAACTATAAGTGGTATGCCTACAAATCCAATGTCTTTTAAAAATTCTGCACCCTTTGCTGCAATTATAGTAGCTATGTTACTTTTTTCAAATAATTTTATAAATTGAGATGCAAAAAAAGATAAAACTAAATATCCTCCCATTGTAGACATTGAGTTAGACATAGATTTAACTATATCAGAATCCTTTTTAATTTTTCCAGAACCGACTCCAAAAAATATCCCTGGTATTAAAAATCCAAGAGACAGAATAACTACTATACTATCTATAAACAGAGATTTATTAATTATAGATCCTGTTTCCTGATTTCTCAACATTCCACCTGGTAAAAGTCCTATAACAATTACGATAATATAAACAAGCAAAGACACACCAGCCCATATTAAGCCCTTCTTTTCCTCATTCGTAAATTCAAAAGACTTTATATCTTCCACCTTATCAACTAAATTATCTGGATTACTTTTTTTCTCTAATCTAGGTATAACTATATACTCAGTTACAAGAGTACCAACTATAGTTATTAAAAATGTAGATATAACCATAAAATAATAGTTACTTGTCGGGTTAACCCTATAAGACGCATCTATAATGTTAGCCGCAGACTGAGTAAGACCACTAAGAAGTGGATCTACTGTTCCAATTAAAAGGTTAGCAGAAAATCCACCTGAAACACCTGCAAAAGCAGCAGCTATACCAGCTAATGGATTTCTTCCGAAACTTTTAAATATTATAGCACCCAGTGGAACCAATACAACATATCCAGCATCAGAAGCTATATTTGATAAAACACCTAAAAATACAACAACAACAGTTATAAGTTTCTTAGGAGTACTTAACATAAGTTTCTTTATTAAAGCATTTATAAGACCAGTTCCTTCAGCAACACCAACACCGAGCATTGAAACTAAAACAACACCTAAAGGTGCGAAACTTGTAAAGTTAGTTACTATACTTTTTATAAACTCAGACATTGATTCTCTATTTAATAAATTTACTGCATCAACTTTAACAATGCTCGAAACTCCATCTTTAATTGTTTCGTATTCGGCACTTACACCAGCGTTTCCTAAAATAAAGGAAACGATTATAGTTAATATACTTAATAAAACAAACAACGTTACAGGATCAGGTAATCTATTACCAATAGCTTCAATAAGATTGAGACTTTTATTAAGTATACCAACATTTTTTTCTTTAACTTGTTTAAATTGTTTCTTTCTTTCTTTAGCCAAAACAATTGCTCCTTCCATTTTGAAATTATTTAAAATATAATTATACTTAAAATGTTATTGTTATTCTATATTAATATTTAAATAGAAATTATTCAATATTAGTATATAAAATTCAATAAAAAAAACATTTTTTTAACATAATTATATAAATTGGAGATGAATTTTAAATGAAAAATATTAAGTTATGTATTTTTGATTTAGATGGTACTTTGCTAAATTCAAACAAAGAAATAACTAATCGCACTTTAGATTCAATAAGGAAATTAAAAGAATGTGGTATAAAATATACAATCGCAACTGGACGAATAGATATGCTTGCACGAAAGTACCAAAGACAAATACAATCAAATCTTCCAATAATATCTTGCAATGGTTCATTAATAAGAGATATGGATAACAAAGTCCACTACATGAAAACTTTAGATTTTGAAACAGTGGAAAGAATTTTTCACTTTTTTAATTCATTGAATATAGATTTCCTTTTCTACTCTGAAAATTTAATATTAGCAACTAAAAACAATCCACGTAGAGAATTTTTAGAAAGGTACAATAACACCGCTAGAAAAGAAGATAGATGTGAAATTGAAATTTTAAATGATAATATGGATAAATATTCAGATACAAAGTTTTTAAAATCTCTTGCATATATAACAAATCGTAAAAAACTATTAGAAACTCAAGTTCTTTTAACAGAAAATTTTAAAAATCTTTCAATCGTTTCTTCCGATTACAAACTTTTAGATATAATGCCTCCGAAAATTACAAAAGGAATTGGTGTTCAAAATTTATGCAGAATTTTAAATTTATCGAAACATGAAATTTGTGTTTTTGGAGATAACTTTAACGATTTGGAAATGATAGAATTTGCTGGAACCTCCATAGCTCCATCAAACGCCGAAGAAAATATAAAAAATATTTCAACCTATGTAACTAAAAGCAATGATGAAGATGGAGTTGCCTTTGCAATAGAAGAATTTATACTAAAAAATGTGTAGAAAAATATTCCTACACATTTTTTAACAACTTTGATTTTATAACTTGAGAAATATGATTTGCCATCTTTGAAATAATATCAATTTCTTTTCCTTCAATCATTATTCTGATTAAATCTTCCGTTCCAGAATCTCTAACTAAAATCCTACCCTCATTTGAAAGTTCGCTTTCATAAAATTCTATTAAATTTGAAATTTCCTCATCCTCAATGTACAATTTTTTATTTCCACCGTTAACATTTACGTTAACCAAAACTTGAGGAAACTCTTTTATGTCTGAGGCTAACTCACTTAAAGTTAATCTCTTCTCACTTATTATTTTACTTATAATAATAGAAGTCAAAATTCCATCTCCAGTTTTATTATTAAGTAAAATTATATGTCCAGATTGTTCTCCACCAACAACATAACCGTGTTCATTCATATTCTGAAAAACATATTTATCTCCAACACCAACTTTAGAAATATTTATTCCATGCTCTTCTAAAGATTTATACAAACCAATATTGCTCATAACTGTCGCAACTAAAGTATTTCCTTTTAAAATTCCCTTTTCTTTAAAATAAATAGAGATTATACCCATTATAAAATCTCCATTTACAATATTACCAAAATTATCAACAGCCAAACACCTATCAGCATCTCCATCATATGCAAATCCAAAATCACAATTATTCTTAACTACAAATTCACATAACTGATTCATGTGAGTTGAACCACAATTATCGTTTATATTTGTCCCATTTGGAGAATTATTTATAAACAAAACTTCCGCACCCGTATTTTTAAAAACCTCTTTGGCTACAAAATATGAAGCACCATTAGCACAATCTATAGCTATTTTAAATCCATTTAAAGAAACTCCATCTAAAAAATTTAACAAAAAATCTTTGTATTCATGAACCATATTAGTTAAAGAATTTATATTTCCTATAGAAGAATTATATTTAACAGATGCACCACCATTAAAATATAAATTTTCAATTTTTTCTTCCAACTCATCACACAATTTAATTCCATTTTCGTCAAAAAACTTTATTCCATTATATTCGTAGGAATTATGAGAAGCCGATATCATAACTCCTCCTATTAAATTATATTTTTGTATCAAATAAGCTATGGCAGGTGTAGGAATATACCCAACTTTTACAACTTCAATTCCATATGAAGCAATTCCCGAACATATTGCATGTTCAAGCATCGAACTCGAAATCCTCGTATCCATACCAACAACTATTTTCATTTGTTTATTAGAATTTTCACTTAAAACATAAGCTCCATATCTTCCAATTAAGTAAGCAAACTCACCAGTAAGTTTTACATTGGCAATTCCTCTAATACCATCTGTACCGAATAACTTTCCCATTAAAAAATACTCCTTTTACAAAAAATCATACCCCAACCTAAAGGCTTTCTCGCTATCACTAAAATTAGATTTTTTTGACGAATACCCTTTGAGAGAATTTAGAACACAATCCGCAGATATTACTTTTATAAGCTTAATAAGAGAACCCAAAATCACAACATTACCAAACACTTTTTCAGAAACACTTCTCGCCATAGTTTGAATAGGTATACTAAAATACTCTATATTTTCTCTTAAAAAATCATTCTTAATTATATCTGAATTAAACAACATAAATCCATTTTCAGATACTTTACTAAAATATTTATCAAAAGAAGGTTGATTCATAGCAACCATATACCTTGGATTTGAAACTATTGGCGAAGAAATTTTTTCATCACTTATAACAACAGAACAACTAGCAGTTCCGCCTCTCATTTCTGGGCCATAAGACGGCAACCAAGTTACATTAAGACCACTGTTCAAAGCAGAATATGCTAGTATTTTTGATATAAATAAAATTCCTTGTCCTCCAAATCCCGAAAACAATATATCTAAATTCATAAATTTTACCTCTAAATTAATCTTTAAAAACCTTAACAGGAAACTCTTTAATCATATTTTCCTCAACCCATTTAAATGATTGCTTAATATCCTTTTTCCAATTTGTAGGACATATTGACAAAACTTCCACAAAGGAAAATCCCTCACCATTTTTAACGTAATTAAAAGCTTTCTTTATAGCACTTTTAGTCTTTTTTACATTAAAAACATCATGAGTAGAAACTCTTTCTAAATATCTCACACCTTCTATACTTTCAAGAATTTCACATACCTTAATAGGTCTTCCATGAACATCATAATCTCTACCATTTGGTGTAGTTTCAGTAATCTGACCTTTTAAAGTAGTAGGTGCCATCTGTCCACCTGTCATTCCATAAGTACAATTATTTATAAAAATTACAACTATATTTTCTCCTCTTGAAGCTACATGTATTATTTCACCTGTTCCAATAGCCGCTAAATCTCCATCTCCTTGGTAAGTAAATACAACTCTATCTTTAAGTAATCTGGAAACTGAAGTTGCAACAGAAGGAGCTCTACCATGAGAAGCACTTATAAAATCACATTTTAAATATTCATATATGAATACGGAACAACCAACAGAAGCAATTCCTACAGTAGTTCTTAAAATTCCTAATTCTTCAAGTACCTCACCAATTATATTATTTATAATTCCATGAGTACAACCAGGGCAATAATGATTTTTGACATCAACTATAGAATTTGATGGACTAAATTTTATATTCATATTTTTCTCCTTTAATAATTCTAGAAACATTTTCAATTATATCTTTATGATCCATAATACTACCTTCAACAATAGCACATGAATAAACTTTATTTTCTCCATTGCAACCCAAAACAACATCTTCAACCATTTGCCCAAAATTCATTTCAACACATAAAAATCCATATTCTGAACTCTTGCTTCTATTTCTAATTTCTTCATAAGGAAAAGGCCACAAAGTAATAGGTCTTATAATTGAAACATTTATTCCTTGCTCTTTCAAAACTTCTCTCGCTTTTTCACATATTCTAGAAACTATTCCAAAACAAACTAAAATTATATGAGTATGTACATCAAATCCTATACTTTCAAACCTAACCTCTTGTTTCATTATGGAATATTTTTCTCTTAGCTTGTCCATTTGAACTTTAAGATCATTATTATCTAAATACAAAGAACGTACTATGTTCCTATGTTCCCTATCTAAAGTTCCATTAGCACTCCAAGGTTTATACGCCCTAATATCTTCAATGGAATCAACTCCATTAGAATTTTGATTATTTATTGATAGTGGTTCCATCATTTGTCCTAAAGTTCCATCTAAAAACATAATAACAGGATTTCTATATTTATCAGCCAAAACAAAGGCTTCCATTGTTAAATCATATATTTCTTGAACGCTATTAGGTGCCAAAACTATCACCTTAAATCCACCATGCCCTAAAGCTTTCGTACAAAAAAAATAATCTTGTTGCGAAGGCTGTATTCCGCCTAATCCTGGACCCACTCTACAAACATTAACTATAACGCAAGGAAGTTCAGATCCAGCTATATACGATATTCCCTCTACCTTCAAACTCATACCTGGACTCGCAGTTGAAGTCATAACTCTAAACCCTGCCGCTGCTGCCCCATAAACCATATTTATAGCAGAAATTTCACTTTCAGCTTGAATGATTAACCTGTTATTCTCAGGCATTTTTTTTGATAAATATGCAACAAGCTCAGTCTGTGGCGTTATAGGATAACCAAAAAATGCATGACATCCTGAATCTATAGTGGCCATACCTAAAGCTTCACAACCTTTAATTAATGATTTCAAAACACACACTCCTTTTACTCTTCAATTATTGTTATTACAGAATCTGGACACATTCTAAAACAGCATCCACATCCTATGCAATCTTTCTTTTTTTCTTCTGTAATGTGCGCAACATAGTAACCTAACTTATTAATATTGCTAGACATATCAATTATTTTTTTAGGACAAAATGTACTACAAAGAGTACATCCTTTGCACCTTTCCTCTCTAAACAAAACTTTATAAATATATCTCACTTCTTTCAATTTTTTAATTTATTAAATATTTATTCGGAAATTTTACTAACTTTAACTTTAACTGTAACAGATTTTTTATTATCTATAGTTTCAATTCCACTAGATATTTTAAGAGGAACCTCTAAAATAGAATTTTCAGTTATCTTTGATAAATCAACATTATCAGAAGATACTTTATAAATATTAGATATGGAATCCTCAGTTCCAATTATTTTTATTTGTTTTGGTATTATATCAATGCTCTCAAGTTTGTAACCTTCAGGTATATTATTTACGAAAGAAACATCAACTTCAACATCTTTCATCGCTCTAACCATAATATACATTTCTACAACATCAGGATATATATCTAAAAATTCATTTATTTCCTTTCCATCCCTACTTAAAAATTTAACTTTTAAATTTTGATATGTATCCTGTTTAAGATCATCAAACCTTGCTGCTACAAAAGCTTTGTCAACCTCATTTACAAATTTAGATGCGCCAGACACTATTACATATTCAGGAGTTATTATTGGTTCAAACGAATAAAACCCTTGAGTATTATGTTTCTCTATTAATTTATCTACTGGAACTCTCTTCTCAACAAACTCATCTATTAAAATTTTTATATCTAAATCACTTGGTTTAGCAACAGTTATATTTGAAGGGATACTCCTTATATAACTTCTCACAATGTTCTCTCCCTTATCAAGGTCATACAAACTCAAATCCAAAAAAACTTCAAAATTATCTGGCTTTAAATTATAAATATCCGAAGCATTTCCCTCAACAGTTAAATTAACAGTAAATTTTTGATTAGGTAGGACAATAAGCCCGTTCTTCTTTAAACTTAAACTATTTATAATGTTAACAGGTATGTTATAAACTTTAGTTGTCAATACTGGATTTAATGTTATGAATACGTAAATCCAAAGCATAAAAGATATTACAAAACATAATATTTTAATTAAGAACTGCGTTTTATTTTTATTTTCTTTCTTATCCAACCTTTTACCCTGCCTTTTAATGATGCTGATTTCAGATTTTTATACAAAAACATCCTACTTAACATTGATTTCAATTTTTCAAAATCATAATTCCTAGTCATCTTACCGTTTACAAACAAAGATATAATTCCCGTTTCTTCAGAAACAACTATAATAGCTGCATCACTAACTTCGGACATTCCTAAAGCTGCTCTATGTCTAGTTCCTAAACTTTTGTCAACATTTTGATAACTAAGAGGAAGGAAACAACCTGCTGCTTCTATTAAACCATCTTTTATTATAATAGAGCCGTCATGCAACACGCTGTTTGGAAAAAATATAGTTTCAATAAGTTCAGAGCTAACTCTAGAATTTAATATTGTTCCACTCTCAACAATATCACCAAGCTTCGTATTTCTTTCAATTACAATTAAAGCCCCAACATTTTTATTAGACATATTCGCAACAGCTTTACATATTTCAATAATAAAATCATTATTCACATACTCATAATATCTATTATTATGCCTATCTGAAAAAGCACTTCTACCTAAATGCTCTAAAGCTTTTCTAATCTCAGGTTGAAACAAAATAACCACAGTCAAAACACCTATTGTTAAAGTATTTTTCAGAATTGTGTAAACCATTGTTAACTTTAAAAGATAACTAATAGGTATTAAAACTAATATAAATAAAATTCCTTTTAATAATTGCTCTGCTCTAGTTTCTTTTATAAGCATGTATGCTTTATATAAAGCATACGCAACTATTAACATATCTACTATATCAAGTACACTTACATTTTTAATAGTATTTAAAATTGTATTTAAAAACTCCAATTCCCTACCTCTTTTTTCTTTTTAAAGAATTTATCAACTAACTCAATAATATAATAAACTAAATGATTTTAAAAGGGGCGAAAAGCTTTGTATCTTAAAAAAAATTTATTTAAAATAATTTCTATACTTCTATTTATTATTTTCTTTTCTATTTGTTGTTTCATTATTTCTTTAATAATTCATAAAGAACATAATCCAAACCACAAATTAGATTCATATATTTTTCATTTAAATAATGTTTATAAAGTTTTAGATGACGAAATAAATGATAGTATTAATTCTAAAAAAAATATAAATGCTTCTCTAGAAAAAATATACATATTACAAGAATCAAAGAAAAATATAAACACTTCAATGAAATTACACGAAACAAAAAATTTCAATAAATTAATGAATTCATCTGAGCTTTATATAAAACAACTTCTGAATTTACAATCAAATGATGAAAATTCTAATGAATCCCTAAACGAAAATATTGCTGAACTTAAAAATTATTACGATCAAATAATATCTAGTTTAAAATCTCTTCCTGCAAGTTCAAATATTTTAACCGAAATTATACATACTATATCAGAAGTTCAAAATAATTTCGAAAATAATTTTTATTCCGAAAAAATAAACTCAATATCAAATTTAAAGTTAAACAATTTTATAAATGAAATTAATTCTATTATGTATGAATTTCTCCCTTTAATTGAAAATATCAACGATAAATTAGTAAAAGCTCGTGATAATAAGTATGATTACCAACTAATATTAAATATTTTGGAAAAAAATCTTAATATTTTAAAAACTTTAAAGTCTAGGCTTTCAAAACTTCCAATACCTCAGGAAGGTTTAGACATGTATCACCAACTTGAAGAAATTTTTGAAATGTATGGTGAATATAACTTAAAGCTAAAATATTCTATTAAAAATGAAAATTTATCCGATGAACACGAGCTCACTGAAGAGGAAATTCAAAAAATATACGAGCAAACCGACTCAATATACTCAAAAATTTTAAATATGTACAACACTTTAAAACACAAAATAGATTCTAGATTAAGTATTACAACTTCTTTCCTTAATTAAACTAATAATTTTTAAAATAAGTGGGCAAAATAAGTAAAGATTTAAATTATACCTTTTAATTTTCGGAGGTATGCTTATGAAAAAATTAAAAAATTTAGCATTGGGCTTGTCTATAGGTGCTCTTACAACTACGTTTCCCTATATAACATATAGCGCTCAAGCTTTGCCTATAATTGACGTGAAAGAAAAGGAATTAAGCGTTCCTTTAAATATATTTAACATTGAAAATAAAAACACAAAGAGAAATCAAAAAGAAGAGATGGCTGAACTTTTGGTTAGCTTGTACAACAAGTACAATTTCATATTCAAGAAAGGATTAGAAATTAATGACGTTAAAAATTCTTCTTTATATTTCAACATTAGCAAACAAAAATCAGAAATTAAAAACTTGATAAATGAAATTGTGAATTATCCTTATTCAGTTGTTAATTCTAAAATAGAACAAAAATTTTTAAAATCAAATGTTTTATTCTGTTATTTAACGAATCAATATATTCAAGGGGAAAGTTTGGAAAATATTTTAAGTGGAAAGGATATAGAGCAAATTAAATACGAGTTGAAAAATATTTGCGAAATAGTAAATTATTCTATTATAGCTATAGAAAATTCACAGGGAAATTATTCAAATATAGAATTAAATGAAAAAGTTCTTTTGTTTAATAACATCGTGAACGAAATAGATGACGAAGATTCTTTAAAGGAAAATTTCTATTCACTTAAAACAACATTAAATGAAGTCCAAGAAGAAATAAATTCAGTATTAACAGATTACATTCATATATAAAATAAAAGATGCTAGAATCTCTAGCATCTTTTTACTTGTGTTTGTTTACAAATTCAACTAAATCTCTTTTTTGTAACACTCCTAAAGCTCTATCTTTCATTTCACCATTTTTAAATAAAATAGTAGTTGGTATGTTCATAACTTTATAATTTTTAGCTATTGTGGACTTATCAACATTAACTTTAACGCACTTAACATTTTCATTTTCATTAGAAAATTCCTCAAATATTGGTGAAAAGGATTTACACGGACCGCACCAATCAGCATAAAAATCCACCAATACGATTCCACCAAATTCTAAAACCTCTTTTGAAAAATTCAAATCATCTACCATTACCATAAAACTTCACTCCTTAATAAAAGTTTCTTTCATTACTAACTTTCCACTATCAATTAATTTCTTACCTCTCGAAAAAACATATTTAATATCAAAGTTTTGATTATCAACTAAAATAGCATCTGCATCTTTATGTTTCTTTATTTCTCCTTTATGCTCAAGCCCTAAAATATTCGCAACGTTCTTCGTTACAAAAGATATTATTGTATTTTTAGGAACATCTGAATACATAAGAAGTTCTCTTATTTCTCTATAGAGTGAACTTGCTTTTCCTATTCCTATACCAACAAATTCACCATTAGAATTAACTATAGGAAGACTTCCTTGTGAATCAGAAGAACAAGTTATGTGAGTAACATCAACACCTTTTGAAATTATTTCCGGTATTATTCTACTTATTCTAAGCTTCTCTTCTTCATCTACACCTCTAACGTAGCTACTTGTTAAATCAAAATATCCACCCTTAATTCCGTATTCTATCGCTGAATCCAAAAGTTCCCTATTTCTATTAACATGAGTTGGTATAAGTTGAGAAAGTGAAATATCTTTATTCATACAAATATCAAATAAATATTTCAATCCTTCTTTTGAATCTCCAATGTGAATATGAACAACACCTTTTTTCTTTGACAAAAGTCCACCCACTTTAGCACTGTGAATTATTTTTAAAAATTCTTCAAAAGTAGGTTTAGAAGATCTGTAATCAGACAAAGCAATTTCACCAACTCCAATTATTTTAGGAATTAACATTAAATCGCTTTTTACATCTCCAATCAAAGTTTTAACAGGTATTTCATAAGAACCTGTGTAAATATAACTATTTACTCCTTCTTCTTCAAGTCCATAGGCCTTAGCTAATAAATTGCTCATGTTTCTACAAACGCTATCAGTACCTAAACAACCTACGACAGTAGTTATTCCACAAGTTACTAAATCAACAACATTTACTTCTGGAGTTCTGCTTTTAAAACCAGCCTCTCCACCTCCACCTGTTATATGAACATGAGAATCTATTAAACCTGGAAACATAATAAAATCGCTTCCATCTATTACTTCACACTCTATTAAAGGATTAATATCATTTATCTTATCGTAAATACCTTCTATCTTATCAAATAAAAAAACAACATCTTTCTTTCCTAAATATTCGGGCGAATAAATTTCAACATTTTTTATAATGGTTACCATATCTTTTCACCTTCATTTAAAATGAATATTTTATTTATTTTCTAATATGCTTAAAATCTGTTTTTTGGCTGATAAAATTGAAGTTGCTGACATTGAAAATTCATCTAATCCGTATTCTAAAAGAGTAGGAATAAATTCTTCATCTCCAGCCATTTCTCCACACATTCCAACCCATTTTCCTTCAGCATGAGCTCCGTCTATGGTCATTTTTATAAGAGATAAAACAGAAGGATGCATTGGATCGTACAAGTAAGAAACTTTTTCATTCATCCTATCACAAGCCAAAACATATTGAATTAAATCATTTGTACCAATGGAAAAGAAATCAACTTCTTTAGCAAATTCCCGTGCAGAAATTGCAGCCGCTGGAATTTCAACCATTATTCCAATTTCAATTGAATCGCTTACTTCAAAACCTTCTTTAACAAGTTCCTCTTTACATTCTTGTAAAATTTTCTTAGCTTGTCTTAATTCTTCAAAAGATGCAATCATAGGAAACATTATTTTAAGATTTCCATATTTGGAAGCTCTAAGCAAAGCTCTCAATTGAACTTTAAAAATATCAACTCTATCTAAACAAAGTCTTATAGCTCTACAACCTAAAAACGGGTTCATCTCTTCGCCTAAGTCTAAATAATCTAATTTCTTATCTCCTCCAATGTCTAGAGTTCTAATTACAACAGGTTTTTCTCCCATTTTCTCCAAAACTATTTTATAAGAATTAAATTGTTCTTCTTCACTAGGCATAGTACTTCTATCCATATACAAAAATTCCGTTCTAAATAAACCTATTCCGTTTCCTCCATTTTCCAAAACTTGAGAAACATCATTAGGCGAACCTATATTACCACATACCTCTATGTGCCTATTATTTTTATCATATATTTTAACATCTTTAAGCTTTGTTAATTTTTCCTTCTCTTCTTTAAATTCATTTATCTTAACTTCAAATTCCTTAACTTGAGATTCAGAAGGATTTATTACAACAATCCCACTAACACCATCAACCAATAAAGTATCTCCATCTTTAACAAGCGAAGTTATATTATTCATTCCAACAATTGCTGGTATTTCCATAGTTCTTGCCATTATAACAGCATGTGAAGTTCTTCCACCAATATTGGTTAAAAAAGCACAAACTTTACTTTTATCTAGTTGTGCAGTATCTGAAGGAGTTAAATCATGAGCAACAACAATTGTATTATTTTCGCTTATAGTAACTTCTCCTTGTATTCCTAAAAGATTTCTTATAATTCTATCTGAAACATCTTTTATGTCATCTGCTCTCTCTCTCATATACTCATCGTCAATACTTTCCATAACAGCAACGAGTTCTTTTTTCACACTGTCAATAGCGAAATCAGCACTAACACTATCTTTTTTTATGATTTCTTTAGCTTTATCAACAAATTCTGGATCTTCAAGTATAAGTTGATGACTTTCAAAAACTAAAGACTCTTCTTTTCCAACTTCCTTTTTTATTTTTTCTCTTAAAAATTCCAATTGATATCTTGTTTTCTCAAGAGCACCTTCAAGCTTAATCATTTCTTCATCAATATTTTCTATTTTCAAGTTATTAATCTTTATTTTTATATCTTTTTTTATAAAAACTTTTCCTACAGCATAACCCTTAGATGCCGCAATACCTTTAACCATAATTTAAGCTATCCTCCTAAATAAACAAAACAATGAATATTGTTTTAAAAAACTATAAGTTGAATTTAATAAAAATAAATTTTAATTCTTAAATAGATACACTTTTCCCAATGAATATATAACTATTTTTACAATAATTAGTGTAAATCTTTTATTTAATAAATTCAACTCATAATTATCATACAAAAGAGAAAAATCCCTTTCTTAATTCGGAATATTTTCCACTTAAATATTGAATTACATCTTCTCTTCCATGCTTATGCGTTATATCACAATTAATATATTCGTCACCACATATTGGACAAGCTCTAAAATCCATATTAGCTTCGCTTCTTTTTATAAATCTATTTTCTATTTTGTCGTATATCATGTAGACAGCAACTTTTCCTAATTCGTCCTCATCTTCAAACAAAGACATATCATGTTTTAAATCGAAAGAGTCCTTATTTATAACTACAAAAACCAATGGGCCATCATCATCACTCATAACCATTTTAAAAGTCATTTCTTCTCCGTATAAAGATTCTAATTTTCCTATTATTAAATTTAAAATGGATAAGGACACTTCAGATTTTTTAACTTCTTTGTAATAAATAGGCCTTATAACAACTATATTCCCTGCAGATTTTGACAACAAATTATCCACAAAAATATTTGATTGAATCTTTCCTTTAAAATTAAAAATCAATTTAAATTACCTCCATTAAAATAATTTTTGATGCCTATAACCATAGCACGACACAACTCCATTTGATATTGTTCACTTTTTAATTTATTCTCTTCCTCTTGATTAGATATAAAACCACACTCAACTATTACGGAAGCTTTTTCATAACCATCTCTCAAAATTACATAATCATTTTTAACACCCTTAGGTTTCCTATTATCTTTTTGATTTAAATTTTTAACAAAACTATTTTGAAGACATTCGGATAATTTTTTGCTCTCTTGACTATCAATAGGATACCAAACTTGAGAACCACTAACTGACGAATCATTAAATTTGTTCATATGTATGCTCATAAAAATATCACATCCTACCTGTCGTTTCATAGCACATCTCTTATTTAAATCTTCACGTTTTTTTTGTTTAACATTTGAATTTTCCGAAAGAGAAACATCCTCTTCTCTAGTCATAAAAACTTTATACCCCTCATTGCTTAACATTTCTTTAAGCTTTAGAGATATTTCCAAATTCAAATTTTTTTCTAGCGTGTTAGATAAAGAAACAGCTCCACCATCAATTCCACCATGTCCTGGGTCAATTAATATTATTTTTTGATTTTCTCCTCCTTCAACCTTAACTCTCAAAGCAAAACAAATAACCAAGCTTAAAAACAAAAAGGCCATTAATTTGCATATTTTCATTTTAACTCCCCTTAATTTTAAAATTTCCTTCTCCTTTATGTTTCACACTTTAATTTAATTTTATGTAAACAAAAAAAGCCCAAACAAAATTGTTTGAACTTTTG
The DNA here is from genome assembly GCA_937890765.1 of uncultured Candidatus Neoarthromitus sp. GTDB lineage: Bacteria > Bacillota > Clostridia > Clostridiales > Clostridiaceae > Dwaynesavagella. Next base: position 19,610 of record CALADQ010000013.1, on the reverse strand, counting down.
AAAAATTATCTTTTTGAAAATTGAGGAGCTCTTCTAGCCTTCTTCAATCCGTATTTCTTTCTTTCCTTCATTCTTGAATCCCTTGTTAAGAATCCTTCCTTTTTAAGAATCGCTCTTAAATTCTCATCAGCCTTAACAAGTGCTCTTGATATACCATGTCTTATAGCTCCAGCTTGACCTGTAAATCCTCCACCATGAACATTAACTTTAACATCATATCTTGATAACGTATCAGTTAAAACAAGTGGTTGGTTTACTATGTACTTTAAGGTATCTAAACCGAAGTAATCATCCATACTTCTTTTATTTATAACAACATTCCCGTTACCTGGAACTAAAAAAACCCTCGCCACAGATTTCTTTCTTCTTCCTGTTCCCATATATTGAATTTTACTCATAAATCAATGCCTCCTTCCACAAATTAGTACTTCAATTTCAACTCTTTAGGATTTTGTGCTTGGTGATTGTGCTCACTACCTTTAAACACTTTAAGCTTTTTAATTTGGCTTTTTGCAAGTGGACCACTTGGAAGCATTCTTCTTACAGCCTCATAAAACAAAAACTCAGGTTTCTTATCCAAAAACTTTTTGTAAGAAATTTCTTTAAGCCCTCCTGGATATTGCGAATGATGTCTATACATTTTTTGTTCCAACTTCTTACCTGTTAAAACAATTTTATCAGCATTAACTACTATTACAAAATCACCTAAATCCATGTTAGGAGTAAACTCTGGTTTATGTTTTCCTCTTAAAATAGAAGCTATTTGGCTTGCTGCTCTTCCTAAAACCATACCTTCTACGTCAACAACATACCATTCTTTTTTAATTTCATCTTGTTTTGGCAAATATGACTTCATAACATCCTCCTGTAAAAATGATATCAATTTATAAAAAAAATCCGGGGCAGTGGATTTGTTATTCCAAATTATATATAACATTAGTATTATAATAAACTTTAACTTACATGTCAATTATCAATAAAAAACTTTTTTAAGCGAAAGTCCCTTGCTTTCACTAACGAAACCACTTTTATTTCTCTCACCAGAATTTATTATAAAAGGAATATCGTTTGCATTTATTTTATTTTGACCAACCATAATTAAAGTTCCAACAATTATCCTAACCATGTTGTACAAAAAACCATTTCCCAAAATCCTATAAACTATAATTTCATTTTCCTTTTCAAGGGTACTTTTATAAATAGTTCTAACTGTATTTTTAACAGAAGAACCTTTTGTCATAAATCCTTTAAAATCATGTTCTCCCTCAAAATATTTGCAAGCTTCTTTCATTTTACAAAAATCCAAATAATATTTAAAATGAAAATGATTTGCATAAATAAATGGAGAAATTACTTCCCCATTAAAAATTCTGTATTCATATTCTTTCATTTTAGCATCATACCTAGAATGAAAATCATTTTGGCAATAATAACAATCCAAAATTCTTATATCATATGGAAGAAATGAATTAAGAGCTTTCATTATATTCAAATGGTTAACATTAAAATTTTCCACATGAAAATTGCAATAATATTCGTACGCATGAACTCCTGAGTCCGTTCTGCTACATCCTATTAAATTTATTTCTCTATTAAACAATTTAAAAAAACAATTCTCAATACTTTCCTGAATAGTTAGGGAGTTTTTCTGTTTTTGAAAACCAGAATAATTTGTTCCTAAATAGGAAATTTTCAAACAAATATTTTTCAAAATCACTCACCTTATATAAACGAAATTAAAATAACAACTATTGTAAAAACAAAAAAACTTATAAAATCATTTTTTGAAAACTTAAGCACTCTAAACTTAAATCTCTCCTCACTACTTTGAAAACACCTTGACTCCATTGCAATAGCAAGCTCATCTGCTCTTCTGAAAGAATTAACAAACAAAGGTATCAAAATAGGAACTATATTTTTTACACGTTTAAATATACTTCCACTTTCAAAATCAACCCCCCTAGACTTTTGAGCCTTTATAATCTTATCAGTTTCATCTAAAAGCGTTGGAATAAATCTAAGAGATATACTAATCATAAGTGATATTTCACTTACAGGTATTTTAAATTTTCTAAGTGGAGACATTAAAAATTCAAAACCATCTGTAAGCTCAACAGGAGAAGTGGTTAATGTTAAAATCGTAGAACCTATTATTAAAAATATAACTCTAAGACTTATAAACAAAGAAGTTAAAATTGCCTTATCATAAATTTCAATAAAAGCAAACTTAAAAATAATTTCCCCATCCCTAATTAGAAAAATGTTAAATAAAGACGTAAATATTATAAATAAACTTATGGTTTTTATAGCTTTTAACAAATGATAAAATTTAATTTTTGAAGCTATAGATATAAAAAACACCAACAAAAAATAAATTAAATATCCTTTCAACGTATTTGTGAAAAATATTCCAAAAATATATATTACATTTAATATTATTTTTGTTCTAGGGTCCAGCCTATGAACAAACGAATCATTTTTAAAGTATTGCCCAATTATTATGTTATCAATCATTTATCTTTCCTCTTATTTTTAAAATACAAACTTAAAGCCTCCTCCATTTGAGAAATCGTTCTAACATTTTCAGAAATATTTATTCCATTTTCTAAAAGTTTCCCTTTAAGCTTAACCAAATAAGGTTCTTCAATGGAATATTCATTTAAAATTTTTTTATTCTCAAAAAACTTAAGAGTATCTTCAAAACTTATAACTCTCCCTTTATTTAAAAGCATAACTTTATGAGAAATTCTATAAACCAAATCCATAATATGAGTAACTAAAATAATAGTTTTTTTATACTTTTTATTAAGAATCTCTATGATTGAAATAATTTCTTCTTTAGTTTTAGGGTCCAAACCAACAGTAGGCTCATCCAAAATTATATACTTAGGGTCCATAACCAACATTGATGCAAGAGAAACTCTTCTTTTTTCTCCTCCACTGATTTCAAAAGCACTTTTATCTTTATATTTTTCAAAATCCAAAAATACCGTATTCATAGCATTTTTAACTTTTTCTCTTATAATATATTCACTTTCTCCCCTAACCCTAAGAGAAAAAGAAATATCTTTATAAATAGTTTCTTCAAAAAATTGATATTCAGGATATTGAAAAGAAAAACCAAACCTATTTCTAATATCGGAATGCTTAATTTTTTTATCATTAGAACTTAAAGAATCTATTATTATTTCACCAGAGAATTTTTTAAGAAGAAGGTCCATTAATTGAACTAAAGTGGACTTCCCACTTCCAGTATGACCTATTATAGATATGATTTCACCCTTGTGTATTTTAAAATTAATATCATTAAGAACTTTATTTTCAAAAGGAGTGTTTTTAAGATATGTATACTCTACATTTTTAAATTCAATCGACATATTAAATCCACAAGCTCCTCTAAATTAAAAATATTATTTTCATTGTGAAGTCCTAATTTTTTCAAATAATTAGAAATTTTACACGAATAAGTTGTGTCTAAAAAATTTTCGTTCAAAAATTTTTCATCCCACAAAATATTTTTTGGAGCACCATCATATTTAACAAAACCATTAGTAAGCACAATCATTCTATCACTCAAAATACATTCTTCAATAAAATGAGTTATTAAAATCACAGTAATTCCATGATTCTTATTTATATCCTTAAGTATACCTAAAATCTGATTTTTCCCTTCAGGGTCAAGCATGGAAGTAGACTCATCAAAAATAATATACTTAGGCTTCATTGACAAAACCCCCGCAATGGAAACCCGTTGCTTTTGTCCCCCCGAAAGCATATTTGTATTATGATTTTTATATTCTCCCATTCCAACATCAACTAAAGAAGCCTCAGCTCTTTTCAAAATTTCTTCTCTATCTTTTAAAATATTTTCCAATCCAAAAATAACATCATCTAAAACGAGAGTTGAAACAATTTGATTATCAGGATTTTGAAAAACAATAGAAACAAGCTTCCTTATATCCAAAATATTTTTTTTATCTTTAACACTCAGAGAGTTAACAAATATATCTCCATGCTTAAGCTCATAAATTCCATTTATAAGCTTGGATAAAGTTGATTTACCTGAACCATTTCCACCTACTATGGAAACAAACTCACCTTGATTTATTTTTAAACTCACATGATTTAAAACAAAATCATCATTGTTATTGTATTTAAAACAAACATCCCTAATTTCTATACAATTTACCATACTAGTTCCTTTTCTGAAATTTATTTATAATACATTATAACAAAATATCCAAAAAAACAAAAAGAGAAATTAAGATAAGCTTCTTAATTTCTCAAGAACAAAAACTATACCAATTCTAAAATAACCATTTCAGAACCATCGCCTCTTCTTGGTCCAAGTTTTACAATTCTAGTGTATCCGCCATTTCTTTCTTGATATTTACTAGCAATTTCATCGAATAAATTTTTTGCAACTTTTTCCTCTTTAACAAAAGACAAAACTTGACGCCTTGCGTGCAAATCTCCCCTTTTTGCAAAAGTAATCATTTTTTCAGCCAAACTTTGAGTTTCTTTAGCCCTAGTTACAGTTGTTACGATTTTACCATACTTCAAAAAACTCGTAACTAAATTTTTAAGCATAGCTATTCTATGATCTGTTGATCTTCCTAATTTTCTTTGCGAAGCCATAAAAAACACCTCCTACTATTCATCATTTTGTCTTAAACTAAGCCCCAAATCTTTAAGTTTCTTTTCAACCTCTTCTAAAGACTTCTTACCTAAATTTCTAACCTTCATCATATCTTCTAAAGACTTTTGAGCAAGTTCTTGAACTGTATTTATTCCCGCACGTTTTAAACAATTATAACTTCTAACTGAAAAATCCAACTCTTCAATTGTCATTTCTAGAACTTTTTCCTTTTTATCTTCTTCTTTCTGCACCATAACAACAACTTCACTTGCTTCTTTAGTAAGTCCTAAAAACAATTTAAAATGCTCAATTAATATTTTTGAAGAATAACTTATAGCCTCATCTACTTTTATAGATCCATTAGTCCAAACCTCAATAGTCAATTTATCATAATCAGTAACTTGACCTACTCTCGTGTTTTCCACTGTAAAATTAACTCTTTTAACAGGAGTATAAATAGAATCAATTGGTATGTGCCCTATGCTATTTTCCACTTTATTTTTATTTTGCGGAACATATCCTCTACCTTTGTTAACTGTAATTTCCATATTTAAATGTCCATCTTCTTCAAGTGTAGCTATATGTAAATCTTTATTTATAATTTCAATTCCCTCTTCTACGTCTATATCTCCAGCAGTAACAACCCTACCACCTTTAACATTCAAGTTGAGAATTTTGCTTCCTTCTTCTTCCATTCTTAAGGCAAGCTCTTTAATATTTAAAATTATCTCTGTTACATCTTCTTTCACACCCTTGATAGTGGAAAATTCGTGTAACACTCCATCAATTTTAATTAAAGTAGTAGCAACCCCAGGCAAAGACGACAATAAAATTCTCCTCAAAGAATTGCCTAAAGTAGTTCCATAACCTCTTTCTAAAGGTTCAACAACATACTTACCATAGGTACCATTTTCATTAGACTCTACACACTCAATTTTAGGTGTTTCAATATCAAACATATATAACCTCCCTTAACATATATTTTTAAGGGCAACTGATTCAAAAATTACTTGCTGTAAAACTCTACTATAAGAGTTTCATTAAATTGAACATTTAAATCATCTTTTGAAGGAATAGACACAACCTTTCCCATGTACCTTTCTCCTTCTATTGCAAGCCAAGCTGGAAGAGGTTTAGAATTTTCAAATAAAACTTTAAATTTCTCGATTGAACGGCTTTTTTCTCTAATTCCTACAATATCCCCAACCTTAACTTGGTAGGATGGTATATTAACTTTACGTCCATTTACACAAAAATGACCATGTGAAACCAATTGTCTAGCTTCTCTTCTTGAATTTGCAAAGCCTAACTTAAATACCACATTATCTAATCTCATTTCAAGGAAAGTTATTAAATTTTCACCAGTAATACCTGGTCTTTTATCTGCCTTATTATAAGTTAATCTAAATTGTTTTTCAAGCATTCCATATATTCTCTTAGCTTTTTGCTTTTCTCTTAATTGGATCCCAAAGTTAGATAACTTCTTCCTCATTTGTCCATGTTGACCAGGAGCACCAGCACTTTGCCTCTTAACAACAGAACATTTACTCGAATAACATCTATCACCTTTTAAAAATAATTTAGTACCCTCTCTTCTACATAATTTACATTGTGGACCATTATATTTAGCCATTTTACACCTCCAAATTAAACCCTTCTCCTCTTAGGTGGTCTACATCCATTATGAGGAATTGGTGTTACATCTTTTATTAAAGTTATTTCCAATCCAGCTGCCTGAAGAGATCTTATAGCCGCCTCTCTTCCCGAACCAGGTCCTTTAACATAAACTTCTATGCTCTTAAGTCCATGTTCCATTGCATTTTTAGCTGCAGTTTCTGCTGCCATTTGTGCCGCATACGGAGTACTCTTTCTAGAACCCTTAAATCCTAAAGCTCCAGCACTTGACCAAGATAAAGTATTACCATTAATATCAGTCAATGTAACTATTGAATTATTAAAAGTTGATTTAATATGCGCTGATCCACGATCTACATTTTTTCTATCTTTTTTTCGTCTATTGACTTTTTTAGATTTTTGAACTGCCATTTAAAACTCTACCTCCTTACTTTTTCTTATTTGCTATTGTCTTTCTAGGGCCTTTAACAGTTCGTGCATTTGTTTTAGTTCTTTGACCTCTCAATGGTAACCTTTTTCTATGTCTTACTCCTCTATAGCAACCAATTTCTATAAGTCTCTTTATACTTAAAGCAACATCTCGTCTTAAATCTCCTTCTACTTTAAGATTTTTATTTATAAAATCTCTAATTGAGTTAATTTCTTCCTCATTTAAATCTTTGACTCTAGTGTCTGGATTTATATTAGTTGCCTTTAATATTTTCCTAGATGTAGATAACCCTATTCCGTAAATATAAGTTAAACTAACTTCAACTCTCTTATCTTTTGGAATATCTATTCCTGAAATTCTAGCCATTTTCTAAAAATTCACCTCCATTTCCTTATCCTTGCTTTTGTTTATGTTTTGGCGTTTCACATATAACCATTACTTTACCTTTTCTTTTTATAATTCTACATTTTTCACACATAGGCTTAACTGATGCTCTTACCTTCATAATATCCTCCCATAAATTATTTAGCTCTCCAGGTTATTCTACCACGGGTTAAATCATAAGGAGACATCTCTATCTTTACTTTATCTCCAGGAATTATCCTTATAAAATTCATTCTCAATTTTCCTGAAATATGTGCAAGAATCATATGTCCGCTCTCAAGTTCTACTTGAAACATGGCATTTGGTAAAGATTCTCTAACCGTTCCTTGCATCTCTATAATATCATCTTTAGCCATTCACTTTAACCCCCTTTGACATAATTAATAACAATATTCCAAATTATAACAAACTACAAAGTTATAATCTCAGGCTCTCCTTCAGTTACTATAACAGTGTTTTCATAATGAGCAGACAAACTTCCATCACTAGTTATAACAGTCCAATTATCGTCTAAAACTCTAACATGTTCAGTTCCTACATTAACCATAGGTTCAACAGCTATAGCCATTCCCTTCTTCAAAACTACTCCAAATCCTTTTTTCCCAAAATTAGGCACCTCAGGTGCTTCGTGCAATTCCCTACCAATACCATGACCAGTAAATGACTTAACTAAAAAATAACCATTTCCTTCAACATACATTTGTATAGCATTAGATACATCGCCAATTCTATTGCCATCTCTTATGTACTTAACACCCTCAAAAAAACTATCTCTGGTAACATTTATTAACTTTTTAGATTCATAGGTAATATTACCTACACCAAACGTTCTAGCAGCATCAGCATGAAATCCATGAATATTAGCACCACAATCTACACTAACTATATCTCCATCTTTTATAAGCTTATCTGAAGGTATTCCATGTATAACTTCGTTATTAACGGATACACATAGAGTTGATGGAAATCCATAATATCCTTTAAAAGAAGGTTTACCTTTACATTTCAAAATAAATTCCTCAGCTTTATTATCTAAATACCTAGTAGTAATCCCACTCTTAATTAAAGATTCAATCAAATTTAAAGTATCTCTAACTATTTCACCTGCTTTTTTCATTAAAGAAATATCATGATCATTTTTAATATAAATCATAGAATTCTCCTATAATTTTTTTAATTTTATTAAACACTTCATCAATCTCACCAGAAGCGTTCACTTCAAACAAAACTCTCTTATCCATAAAGTATTTAACAATACTAGATGTTAATTTTTCATATATTTCAAGTCTCCTATTAAAGACACTCGGATCATCATCAGCTCTTTGAATTAAAACACTACCACATCTATCACAGACATCAACTACTTTAGGAGCATTTTTTCTTAAATTATAAGTATATCCACAATTTATACAAGTTCTTCTTTCAGAAATTCTCCTAAATATATCATCTTTACTAGAATTCAAATATATAACCATATACCTATCAAATTTATCCAAAATCTCATCACTATAAAACATGGCTTGAGAAAAAGTTCTGGGATACCCATCTAGTAAATAAGATTTATCTAAAAATCCATTTTCCTTCATATCCTTAATTAAGTTATTTACTAAATCATCCGGTACAAAATTGCCTTCATATATATTATAGCTAAGAATTTTTTTTCCTACTTCAGTATTTTCATTTATACATTTTCTCAAAATATTACCAGTAGAAATATGTTCAATCTTATAATTATCACATATTAACTTAGATTGAGTTCCTTTGCCAACTCCAGGTGGACCCATTAACACTATTTTCACTAAAGATCATCCCCAATTATTTTAAAAATCCACTATAATGTCTTAAAATCAATTGAGACTCAAGTTGTCTCATGGTATCAGAAGAAGTTCCAATCAATATTAAAAGCATTGTACCTCCAAACTGCAGTCCCTTAAAAGGAGTAAATAAATCCATAAAAATAGGAAATAAAGCCAATATAGCTCCAAAAATACCACCTATTATAGAAATTCTATCTAAAATTCTTTCTATATATCTTGCTGTAGCTTCCCCTGGTCTTATTCCTGGTATAAATCCAGCAGATTTACTCATATTTTCTGCCATTTCGTCAGGCTTATATGTAACCTGAGAATAAAACCAAGTAAAAAACACTATCAATAAAGAAAATAACAAAATATATAACCAAGAATTTATCCTAAATGGACTATATGTTCCATTAACTAAAATCCTATTTATCCAAGCATCTTGGGAAAAAAACGCCCCAACTGTAGCTGGAAATTGAAGAACGGAAGTAGCAAATATAATAGCTATTACTGCTGAACCAGTTATACTAAAAGGTATATGTGCCTGGTTATTACCATTATTTCCCGCTAACTGTTTACCTGCATACTGTACTGAAATTCTTCTTTCAGCTAAATTCATATATATAGTCCAAACTAACAAACCTATGGCAACAATTATAAATAAAACAATTTCTATCAATCCAACTTCTCCAGCTTGCTGAAGAGCATTTATTTGTATAAACATGGTAGGAAACCTAGAAACTATATTTACAAAAATAAATAATGAAACCCCATTACCTATACCATGCAAACTAACTTGATCTCCTATCCAAACTAAAAGTGCAGATGCTGTAACCAAGGTTGCAACAACAAATATCAATGACAAAAAAGATTTGTTTTGTATAGCTCCTGCATTAGATATCAACAAATAAGAACCATATGATTGAATAAAAGACAAAAATATTGCTAAATATCTTGTTATATTTTGCAATTTTTTACGTCCTTCTTCACCTTCCTTTGATAATTGTTCAAACTTAGGTATTGACATAGACAATAGTTGAACTATTATAGAAGAATTTATGTAAGGAACAACACCTAAAGCAAAAATACTAAATCTTTCTAAGGCACCCCCAGATATCAAATCATAAAATCCAAACAGACCAGTAGATGTTAACTGTTTCAAGCTCTCTGTATTAACTCCAGGAACTGGTATAAAATTACCCAACCTAAATATTATTACAATAAACAAAGTAAATAGTATTCTCTTCCTAAGATCCTCAACTTTAAAGGCATTACGTAAAATTTTAAACATTTAACCTATATCACCTCTGCTTTTCCACCAACAGCCTTAATTTTTTCTTTAGCTGATTGTGAAAATTTAGAAACTCTAATAGTTAAACTCCTCTCTAAATCACCTTTACCTAATATCTTAACACCATCTTTTATTTCACCAATAAGACCTTTTTCAAGTAAAAGCTCTTCTGTAATTTCAATCCCATCAGCAAAAATATTTAATCTCTCTAAATTTAAAATAGCATAACTTCTCTTAAACGGATTATTAAATCCTCTTTTAGGAACACGTCTATAAAGTGGCATTTGCCCTCCTTCAAATCCTAATCTAACTCCACCACCACTTCTAGATTTTTGACCTTTTTCACCCTTACCTGAGTTTCTTCCTAGCCCTGATCCTGTACCTCTTCCTAATCTTTTTACTTTACGTCTACTACCAGGAGCTGGTTTCAATTGGTGCAGTCTCATTATTAAACCCTCCTTTATACTTCAGTTACATCTAATAAGAATTTAACCTTATTAACCATTCCAAGTATTTGTGGACTTTTTTCATGCTCCACTACATTTCCAATCTTTGTCAAACCTAAAGCGTACACGGTTCCTACTTGATCTTTTTTTCTGCCAATTAAACTACGCTTTAGATAAATTCTTAGTTTTCCCATAATCATACTCCTAACTTATTATCTGAGCAACTTCTTTACCTCTAAGTTCAGCTATTTTTTCCAAAGTTCTTAAAGATAAAAGAGCATCAAACGTGGCACTAACTACATTTTTAGGATTATTAGAACCTAAAGATTTTGCAGTAACGTTTTTTATACCAACCAATTCAAGTACACTCCTAACAGGTCCACCAGCTATAATTCCAGTACCCTTTCTAGCTGGCATTACTAAAACTTTTGACTTAGCAAATAATCCAACTACTTCATGAGGTACAGTATCTTTAACTATAGGAATATAAACTAAATTTTTTTTAGCTTCCTCTATACCTTTTCTTATAGCATCTGGAACTTCAGCTGATTTTCCCATTCCTAAACCTACATGCCCTTTACCATCGCCAACAACAACTAAAGCACTAAATCTAAAATTTCTACCACCTTTAACAACTTTAGTAACTCTATTTATAAAAACTACTTTTTCCTTTAAATCAGAAATATTGTTTTTAATTTTCAATTAAAATTTCCCTCCTTCATTTAGAATATTAGCCCCTCTTCCCTAGCACCTTCAGCTAATTCTAAGACTCTTCCATGATACAAATAACCATTTCTATCAAATACGACCTTATTAATTGATTTTTCTCTAGCTTTACGAGCTATTCTTTTTCCAACTTCTCTTGCAGCTTCTTTATTACTACCAGCATTGAGAAAGTCTTTTTCCAAACTAGAAGCCGAAACCAATGTCACACCATTTTCATCATCAATCAATTGAGCATAAATATTCTTAGAACTCCTAAAAACACAAAGTCTAGGAACACTCGCGATTCCAGATATTTTCTTTCTGATCTTAATATGTCTTCTTTTTCTATTTTTGACCTTATCTAGTTTCTTAATCATTAACGCAACCTCTCCCTTCTAACTAAAATTACTTTTTACCTGTTTTACCCTCTTTTCTCCTTATAACCTCATCAGAATATTTAATTCCCTTGCCTTTATAAGGTTCAGGCTTTCTCCATTGCCTTATTTTAGCAGCAATTTCTCCAACTAATTGATTATCTATTCCTTTAATAATTATTTGTGTTTGATTTGGAACCTCATACGTAATTCCTTCCACACTATCTATCTCTATTGGATGTGAATAACCTAAATTCAAAATTATATTTTTCCCCTTAAGCTGTACTCTATATCCAACACCATTTAGTTCTAAAACTTTTTGGTAACCTTCTGAAACACCTTTTACCATATTAAAAATAAGAGCTCTAGTTAAACCATGTATTTGTTTCTGCTGCTTACTTTCATTTTTTCTTTCAACTAAAATCTGATTATTTTCTCTCTTTATAACTATATCACACGGCATTTTCTTCTCTAAAATTCCTTTTATTCCTTTTACAGTAACTAAATTATCTGCACCAATTGTTACTTCAACTCCATTTGGCAAATCTATAGGTAATCTACCAACTCTAGACACAATTAAACACCTCCTATAAAATTTTTCATTACCAAATATAGCAAATAACTTCTCCACCTAAACCTAATCTTCTAGCCTCTCTATCAGCCATTATACCTTTAGATGTTGAAATTACAGCAACTCCTAAACCACTCAAAACTCTCGGAATATTATCCTTCTTACAATAAACCCTGAGTCCTGGTTTTGATATTCTCTTAAGACCTGTTATAACTTTTTCTTTGTTTTTACCATACTTCAAATTTATTTTTATCATAGGCACAATACCATCGTTGTAATCTTCATAACCTGATATGTATCCTTCATTTAACAAAATTCTTAATATTTCCTTTTTTATTTTAGATGTGGGAACTTCTAAAACTTCTAGCCTTATAGTATTAGCATTCCTTATCCTAGTTAATAAATCCGCAATCGGATCTGTCATTACCATACTAAATTATGCCTCCTTTCTCTTTTACCAACTTGATTTTGTACATCCAGGAATTTGTCCTTTATAAGCTAACTCTCTGAAACAAATTCTACAAATTCCAAATTTTCTTAAAACAGCATGAGGTCTACCACACAAGTTACATCTTGTGTACACTCTAGTAACATATTTAGCAGGTCTTTTCCATTTTTCAATCATTGCCTTACGTGCCACAACTATACCTCCCTTAAAAATTAATTAGCAAACGGCATTCCTAAAGATTTCAACAATTCTTTAGCCTCTTCATCTGTTTTAGCAGTGGTTACAAAAATTACTTCTAACCCTCTAATTTTATCAATCTTATCATATTCTATTTCTGGAAAAATAAGTTGTTCTTTTAAACCTAACGAATAATTTCCTCTTCCATCAAAACTTTTTTCCGAAACACCTCTAAAATCTCTAACTCTTGGTAATGCAACATTTAATAACTTATCCATAAAATCATACATTCTATTTTTTCTAAGAGTCACTTTACAACCTATGGGCATATTCTCTCTTAATTTAAAATTAGAAATGGACTTTTTAGCTCTACAAACAACAGGTCTTTGACCAGAAATTAATTCTAAATCTCTTAAAGCTGAATCTAAAATCTTAGCATTATCCTTGGCCTCACCAATTCCCATATTAATAACAATTTTATCTACTTTAGGAACTTGCATTTGATTTTTATAATTGAATTTTTTAATCAAAGTGTCTACAACTTCATTTATGTATTTTTCTTTTAATCTTGACAAAATCCACAAACCTCCTTCTCGATTATAATTGAGTACTACAGTGCCTACAAACCCTTACTTTACTTCCATCTTCAATAAAACTATGCTTTATTCTTGTAGTTTTTTTACACTTATTGCAATAAAGCATAACCTTTGAAGCATTAATTGGAGCCTCTACTTTTATTATTCCACCTTGCATATTCTCTCTACTCGGTTTTTTATGCTTAGTTACAATATTAACTCCACTAACTATTACCATACCTTTTTTAGGATTAACTTTTAGTACTTCTCCAATTTTATCTTTATCTTTACCTGAAATAACCGCAACCGTATCATTTTTCTTAACATGCATTATTAAACTTCACCTCCAAATCACAAAACTTCAGGTGCTAACGAAAGTATTTTCATACAATCTTTATCCCTTAATTCTCTTGCAACAGGCCCAAAAATTCTAGTACCTCTCGGTTGGCCATCATCTTTTAAAATAACAACAGCATTATCATCAAATTTTATATAAGAACCATCAGAACGACCAAAACCCTTAACAGTTCTAACAATTATCGCCTTAACAACATCACCTTTTTTTACAACTCCACCTGGTGATGCATTTTTTACACTAGCAACTATTACATCACCAATATTGCCACTTTTTCTTCTTGAGCCACCTAAAACTCTTATACACATTACCTCTTTAGCTCCAGTGTTATCAGCAACTTTTAATCTGCTTAATTCTTGTATCATTTTAATCTCTCCTTAATTACTTAGCTCTTTCTAACACCTCAACTAATCTCCATCTTTTATGTTTTGATAAAGGCCTCGTTTCCATTATTAAAACCTTATCATTAATTTTGGCGTCACCATTTTCATCATGAGCTTTAAATTTTTTAGTAACCTTAAGAACTTTTCCATACAATGGATGTTTTTTCTTACCTTCAACTGCTACAACAATAGTCTTTTGCATCTTATCAGATACAACCGTTCCAATTTTAACTTTTCTAGAATTTCTTTCCACCAAAAAACCTCCTTTTTATATAAATATCTATCTTAATTGTTTAAGCTCCTCTTCTCTTATTATCGTCTTAACTTGAGCTATAGATTTTTTAACTTCTCTAATTCTCATTGGATTTTCTAATTGTCCAACAGCTAATTGAAACCTTAAATTAAAAAGTTCAGATTTTAAATCCATGAGCTTACTATTCATTTCCTGAATATCCAACTCTCTTATTTCATTTAATTCTCTAATTTTCATTATTAATATTCACCACCCATTTCTTCAAAATCTCTTCTAGTCAAAAATTTAGTTTTTACGGGCAATTTATGAGATGCTAACCTCATAGCTTCTCTTGCAAGCTCCTCAGAAACTCCAGCTAACTCAAACATAATCCTACCTGGTTTAACTACAGCCACAAAATACTCTGGCGACCCTTTACCAGATCCCATACGAACTTCAGCTGGTTTCTTAGTAACTGATTTATGAGGAAATATCTTTATGTGCAGCTTTCCACCTCTTTTAATATATCTATTAATCGCAATCCTAGCAGCCTCTATTTGATTGCTAGTTATCCAAGAACTACCTGCAGCTACTAAAGCATAATCACCATAAGCTATTTTAGTACCAGCTTTAGAATTACCTCTCATTCTCCCTTTTTGAACTCTACGATACTTAACTCTTTTAGGCATTAACATAAATTCAAACTCCTCCTTTCTACATTTTTTCTTCTTTCGCCACTACCCTTTTCTTAGATAAAACTTCACCCTTGTAAATCCAAACCTTAACACCCAACTTGCCATATGTAGTATTTGCCTCAGCAAATCCATAATCTATATCAGCTCTTAATGTTTGTAAAGGAATCGTACCTTCGTGATAATGTTCCGTTCTAGCTATATCTGCTCCTCCAAGTCTACCAGAAACAGCAGTCTTAATTCCTTTAGCTTTAATTTTCATAGTTCTTTGTATAGCTTGCTTCATAGCTCTTCTGAAAGAAACACGTCTTTCGAGTTGAAGTGCTATATTTTCTGCAACCAATTGCGCATCCATGTCTATAGCTTTAACTTCAACAATATTTATAACAATAACACTACAAGTAGAATCTATCTTCTGAACTTCAGATTTAACGACCTCTATTCCAGCTCCACCTTTTCCTATTATGACACCTGGTTTAGCTGTGTATATACTAAGCTTTATTTTCTTAGCACTTCTTTCAATTTCTATTTTAGAAATACCTGCTGAATAATATTTTTTCTTTAAAGTCCTCCTTATTTTAAAGTCTTCCTCTAAAAACTTTGCAAAATCTTTTTTATCAGCATACCATCTAGAAGACCAATCTTTAATCACTCCAACCCTTAAACCATGAGGATTAACTTTTTGACCCATTTAATCAACTACCTCCTTTATTTTGTATTTTCTCCAACCACTATAGTTACATGACTCGTTCTTTTATTAATTCTAAAAGCCCTTCCTTGAGCTCTTGGACGAAATCTCTTTAATATAGGACCATTATTAACATAAGCCTCTTTAACTATTAAATCATCAGCACTAAGACCATTATTGTTTTCAGCATTGGCAACTGCTGATTTTAATACCTTCTCTATAACTTTAGCTGCTCTTCTATCAGTATATAATAAAATTGAATATGCTTCCTTAACAGACTTGCCTCTAATTAGTTTCAAAACAACATTTATTTTAATATGCGACATTCTTATATACTTCGCTACAGCTTTAACTCCCAAAACCATCAACTCCTCTCATCTTCTACCTTACTCTAGACGTTTTTTGATCAACATGTCCTTTATATGTTCTAGTTAATGCAAATTCACCCAATTTATGTCCAACCATATCTTCTGTTATATAAACAGGAACATGTTTTCTACCATCATGAACACCTATAGTATGACCTATCATCTCTGGAAATATAGTAGAACTTCTTGACCACGTTTTAATTACTTTTTTATCTCCACTCTTGTTCATTTCGATAATTCTATCTAACAATATTTTCTGAACAAAAGGTCCTTTTTTAGTAGATCTACCCATAACTAAACCTCCATTTCTTAAACTATTTCCTTTTTCTAATTATCATTCTATCAGAATACTTTTTATTCTTCCTAGTTTTATAACCCAATGTTGGAACTCCCCAAGGTGAAACTGGACTTGGTCTACCTATAGGACTTCTTCCTTCTCCTCCTCCATGTGGATGGTCACAAGGATTCATAACTGATCCTCTAACTGTAGGTCTAATACCTTTATGCCTATTTCTTCCCGCCTTACCTATACTTATTATTGAATGAGATTCATTAGATAAAACTCCTATCGTAGCTCTACACTCAATTCTAACGTATCTCATTTCCCCACTTGGTAATCTTAAAGTTGCATAATTTCCTTCTTTAGCCATAAGTTGAGCACCAACACCAGCCGATCTAACAATTTGGCCACCTTTACCTGGTTTAATTTCAACATTATGTACAACAGTACCAACAGGTATACTCTTAAAAGGCAAACAATTTCCAGGTTTAATATCAACATCATCACCTGATATAACTTTATCCCCAACTTTCAATCCACTAGGACACAATATATATCTTTTTTCACCATCTAAATACGCAACCAAAGAAATAAATGTCGATCTATTTGGATCATATTCTACAGTCTTAACTATACCAATGATGTTATCTTTATTTCTTTTAAAATCTATAATTCTATACTTTCTCTTATTTCCGCCACCTTTATGTCTTACAGTTATCTTGCCCTGAGCATTTCTTCCTCCTGTTTTTCTCAACCCATAAACTAAAGATTTCTCAGGTTTACAAACTATTAACTCTTCATAAGAATTTATAGTCATATTCCTACGAGAAGGCGTTGTTGGATTCAACTTTTTTATTCCCACAATTTATTCCTCCTTTTTAGTAAAACTACTGCATAGAATTGAAGAATTCTATTCCATTGCTATCTTCTCTAAGCTGAACAATAGCTTTTTTAAAATCAGGTCTTCTCCCTGTATGAACTCTAACTCTTTTCTTTTTACCTAAATAATTCATAGTAAATACTTTCTGGACCTTAACTCCAAAAATTTCTTCAATCGCATTTCTTATTTCAACCTTGTTAGCACCTTTATGTACAACAAAAGTATATTTCCTTTCACTCATCATAGACATGCTTTTTTCTGTGATAATAGGTCTAATAATTATATCATAGCTAGTTAATTTCAATTAGAATACACCTCCTCAAGTTTCTTAACTGCACCTTGAGTAATTATAAGTTTAGTATAATTCAATAAATCATACACATTTATATTGTTAATAGGAATCACTTTAACATTTTCTAAATTCGTACTAGATCTATATACGTTCTTATTCGCACACTCAGTTATAATTAACGATTTTGAATCAACATTTAAATTTTTCAAAACCTTAATTAACTCTTTAGTCTTAGGAAAATCAAAAGAAATTTCATTTAAAATTAACATTTCATTTTCTCTAACCTTGCTAGTTAAAACTGATTTCATAGCAACTCTTCTTAAACTTTTAGCTACCTTCATTCTATAATCTCTTGGCTTTGGTGCAAATACAACACCACCATGTATCCATTGAGGTGACCTTATTGAACCCTGTCTAGCTCTTCCAGTTCCTTTTTGTCTCCAAGGTTTCTTACCTCCACCTGATACTTCCGCTCTAGTTTTAGCTGATTGAGTTCCTTGCCTTCTATTTGCAAGTTGCGCAACAACAACTTGATGAACTGCATACTCTTTTATTTCAGCATCAAACAACTCTCTTAGAAGCTCTAATTCTCCAACTTTTTCTCCATTCACATTATGTATATCCAATTTAGGCATTTAACTTCCTCCTTTCAATAACTAAATATTAATTAGCCTTAACAGAATTTCTAATTTGAACTATAGATTTATTTGGCCCTGGAATACAGCCTTTAATCAAAATAACATTTTTTTCTTCAATGATACTAACAACTTCTAAATTTTGCATAGTACATCTTCTTCCACCCATTCTACCAGGCATTTTTTTATTTTTAAAAGTTCTAGAAGGATCTGAAGAAGCTCCCATAGAACCTACCGATCTGTGAAACTTAGAACCATGAGACATAGGACCTCTGTGACCATTCCACCTTTTTATAGTTCCTTGAAATCCCTTCCCTTTAGAAACACCTATAACATCAATCTTTTCTCCTTTTGAGAAAATATTTACTGTTATCTCATCACCAACTTTATATGTAGAACAATCTTCCAATCTGAATTCTCTCAAATGTCTTTTAAAATCTATACGTGCTTTATTAAAATGTCCTTTTCTAGGACTATTAACAAGCTTTTCTCTTATAACTCCATATCCAACTTGTATTGCATCGTATCCCTCTTTCTCAATTGTCTTAACTTGCGCAACCAAATTTGGCTCAACCAAAACAACCGTTACGGGAATCATATTTCCCTTTTCATCAAAAACTTGAGTCATTCCAACTTTTTGTCCAAGTAATGACTTTTGCATAAATTTTTTCCTCCTTTTACGAGCGGATTGATAATTAATTAACCAATCAATCATAAAAAATAATTACAATTTCAATTCAATATCTACCCCAGTTGGAACATCCAACCTCATTAAAGCATCAACAGTTTTGGGAGTAGGATTAATAATATCTATAAGTCTTTTGTGAGTTCTTATTTCAAACTGCTCCCTTGAATCTTTATATTTGTGTGGAGACCTTAATATGGTAACCTTCTCTTTCTTTGTTGGAAGAGGAATAGGCCCACAAACCTTAGCGCCTGTATTATTAGCAGTTTCAACTATTTTAGATACAGCACTATCAAGCATTGTATGATCAAATGCCTTTAACTTTATTCTTATTTTTTGTTTTAAACTCAATTGATTTCCCTCCTTTTATTTATGTATAACTAACAATTCCCATAAATTGACCCGTGTGTTTCAATTTATGGTTAACAGAGAATAAACGTTAGAATAACCTACACAGTTCATTTTTCAAATATACACATAACTATCTAATTGTACTATATATTAAAATACAACTCAACATTTATTTTTTAAAACAAAGAGACCAGCTTTTACAAATCCTAGTCTCTTTATTTTTAAAACTCATTATTTACTTATTTTAGTAACAACTCCAGAACCTACAGTTCTACCACCCTCTCTTATAGCAAAT
>CALADQ010000012.1 GCA_937890765.1 uncultured Candidatus Neoarthromitus sp. | reverse complement strand
AACTTATAAATCAAGAATTTGGGCAACTTAAGAAGGAGATAGATAGGATAGCTAGTGACACAGAGTTTAATGGAAGCAAGGTGCTGAATGGTGAGAAGAGTGGGAAGGATATTCAATTTAATAATGGTAGCATAAGATATAATGCAACTGGAAATGGTGCAACTGCGATTCAACAGCAATTACAAACAAAAATATCAGAAATAATAGCTGGAACAGAGCTGAAAGATTTAAATATATTAGGTGAAGGTAAATTTATTTTAAAACTTACACGAGATAATGATGATGTAGAAGTAAAATTAATAGATAAATCCAAATTTAATGGTGAAAAAGAATATGTTATGGATTCGAAAGTTATTAAAGGTGGGGCGAGTGATAACACTAATGATAAAACTGAAAAAGTTATATTATCAGGTGCTGAATTCACCATTGGAAAACTTAAAACAAATATGAAAACTGCAAATATAGATGAATTTAATGTTGAATTAAATAACACTGTACAATCAGAAGAAGACGGAGTAAAACTCCAAGTAGGAGCTAACCAAGAGCAAATGATTGGAATCAGCATTGAAAATATGAGAAGTAGGGAGTTAGGACTTGGAGGAATTGAAGTTGGAACGGTTGAAGATGCACAGGAAACTATAACAAGAGTTGACGAGGCAATTTCAAGAATTTCTTCACAGAGGGCGGACTTAGGAGCAACGCAAAACAGACTTGAGCACACAATCGCATCAACAGACAACACCGCTGAGAATTTACAGGCAGCAGAATCAAGAATTCGTGACGTAGACATGGCGAAAGAGATGATGAATTTAACAAAACTTAACGTTCTTCAACAAGCGTCACAAGCTATGCTTTCACAGGCTAACCAAGCACCACAACAAGTTATGTCAATTTTAAGATAAAACAATTTTTAAAATCGTAAAATGACAAAATCCCAAAACGTAAAAATCAAATTACGCTATTCTATTTTTAAATAATTTTGTTCGGAAAAAATTGAAAGACTTCCTCAGGTGGGGAGGTCTTTTTTGTTGTGTGATTTTTAAAACATAAGTTCATAGTTATTGAAATCTTAAATTTAAAATAGTATAATGGAGATTACACAAAATATATTTCACATTTTTTTGTGGGATGTTTTAATTAAATAAAAGTTCTATATAGAATTATATTTAGAAGGAGTGAAGTATGAAAGTAGAAGGAGTTTATTTAGTTGGCAGAATTAAGTTGCTTAGTGGTAGAATTTTAAATAAATTGTTTATTAAAAATGGTCTCAGAGAATTTAATGGCGAACAAGGAAAAATTTTGTATTCGCTTTGGAAAAAAGACGGGATAAGCAGTACTTATATTTCTGAAGAAACTGGACTTGCTCTTAATACTTTGACTAATATGCTTGATTTTATGGAAAAAAATGATTTGTTGTACAGAAAACAATGTAAGGATGACAGGCGTAAAAAATTGTTTTTCTTACTGACAAAGGAAGAAGTCTTCAGAAAAAGACACAACTGGTTAACGTAAAGCTTTATTCTGTTTTTTACAAAAACTTTTCACCAAAAGAGATTTACAATTTTGAAAAAAGTTTGTACAAAATAGTAAATAATTTGTTGGAGGAAAGTTGTAATGATAAAAAAATTAGTAGAAGAGTTAGTGAATAATTTTGATTTTTTCGCAAAATTAATTTTGTCTCATGTGCAAATCACTTTAATCTCTGTAATTATTGCTATAATTATAGGGCTTATAATCGGAATTTTAATTTCTGAAAAAAGAAATCTTGCCAATTTAATCATATCTATTGTAAACATTGTTTACACAGTTCCCTCAATTGGTTTACTTGGAGTTTTAATTTCTATAACTGGAATAGGAAATACGACAGCGATAATTGCTTTAAGTGTTTATGCGCTTCTCCCAATTGTACGAAGCACTTACACAGGAATTACAAACATAGATTCAAATATTATAGAGGCTAGCAAGGCGATGGGAAGCACAGATTTTCAAATTCTTTTTAAAATTAAATTGCCGTTGGCGTTTCCAATTATTTTTTCAGCCATAAGAAATATGGTTACTATGACTATAGCTCTAGCTGGTATTGCATCTTTTGTTGGAGCTGGTGGACTTGGCGTTGCAATCTATAGAGGAATAACAACTAACAATAAACCGTTGTTATTAATGGGAAGTATTTTAATTGCGATTTTAGCATTGGTATTTGATTTTGTTTTAGGAATTTTTTCTAAATTCATAATCGAAAGAAGAGGCGAAAACAAAAAAGCTAAATATTTAATTTTTAGTTTAATTGGTTTTTTCGCTGCACTGTCTTTGTCTATAAATTTGTTTAACTTTAATAGGAAAGAAGTTGTTCAAATTGCATCTAAGCCAACCACTGAAGGATATATTCTTGCTGAAATTGTCGGCCTTTTAATGGAAAATGATTTGGATTTGAAAGTTAATATAACTCATGGAGTTGGTGGCGGAACATCAAACTTGCATCCAGCCACTTTACGAGGAGATTTTCACATGTATCCTGAATATACAGGAACATCTTGGCAAGTCGTGTTAAAGGAAAAGGGTATTTACACAAACGAACTTTTCGATAAATTAAAATCAGATTATGAAAATAAATTTTCATTAACTTGGAGAGGGATGTTTGGATTTAACAATACTTACAGTTTAGGAATACGAAAGGAGCTTTCAGACAAATACAACATAAAAACATTTTCTGATTTAGCTATTCACGCCAAAGATTTTATTTTCGGTGCTGAATATGATTTCTTTGAAAGAGAAGATGGTTTTGATGCACTTGCAGAAACTTATGGATTTAATTTCAAAAAAATTGTTGATATGGACAATGGTTTAAAGTATCAAGCTCTTTTTGATGGTAAACTTGATGTAATAACGGTATTTACAACTGATGGACAATTAGCCGATTCAAGAATTGTTATGCTTGAAGATGATCTAAAATTTTATCCATCATACATGGCGGGAATGGTCGTAAGGAAAGATATTTTAGAAAAATATCCTGAAATTGAAAATGTGTTGAGTTTGCTAGACAATTTAATCAATGAACAAACCATGTCTAAGTTAAATTACGAAGTTGAAATAAATAACAAAACTCCAAGAGAAGTAGCAAAGTCATTTCTTATTGAAAAAGATTTGTTGGAGGGTAAATAAGTGAACAAGATAGTTGAATTCAAAAATGTTTGTAAAAAATATAATGGGATTAATGTCGTTGACGATTTTAGTTTAAGCATAAATCAAGGTGATTTTATTTGCTTAGTTGGCACTTCTGGTTCTGGAAAAACCACGATAATGAAAATGGTTAATGGTTTAATACAACCTGATAGCGGTGAAATCCTAATACGTGGAAAAAATATTTTTTCAGAAAATTTAATTTCTTTGCGTAAGAAAATTGGATATGCCATTCAAGGAAATTGTTTATTTCCTCACATGACAATTGAAGAAAACATAGGTTATGTTCCAAGACTTGAAAAAAAACCTAAAGAAGAAGTTGCACAAGTTGTTTCTGAAATGTTGAAATTAGTTAATTTAGATGAAAATATTAAACGTAGATATCCAAATGAATTATCTGGTGGGCAACAACAAAGAGTTGGAATTGCAAGAGCTTACGCAAATAATCCGGATATATTGTTGATGGACGAGCCTTTCGGAGCTGTTGATTCAATAACGCGATGTCAATTACAAAAAGATTTAAAAGAAATTCACAATAAAACAAATTGCACTGTTATTTTCATAACTCACGACATTAACGAGGCATTTAAATTAAGCACCCACACTCTAGTTTTGGATAAAGGAAAAATTCAACAATATGGCAGGACTGAAGAGGTTAGGAATAATCCTGCAAGTGATTTTGTGGAAAAGTTAATTGAAATGACTCAATATGTTTAAGACACTTTTTAAAGTGTCTTTTTTTAATTTTGAAAAAAATTGAGATTGCAAATGAAATAAACGTTTTTATAACAAAATTAGTCAAATCAAATTTTTATGTAAATCCAAATTCTATTTTACATGAATTTATTTTATGATAGAATCTATCTTAACATAATCTTAATTAGCTTAATTAATCAAAATATAATTGGAGGATGACTTTATGGCTTTTTTTGTTGAAAAACAGGAAGTGTTAGATGACAATTATAAAAACGGATTTGAATTAGGGTTTGAATTAGGATTCGGGCTAGGATATAAAGAGGCAGCAAGTACCTTTTCGGAATTTACCATTGACGATGATAGGATAATTAAAAGTTTAATACAAAAATATAAATTGCTTGAAGACGGAATTGGAGAAAGACATTTTAAAAAATGGAATCAAGATTTAATTTGATTTTGCATGTGATAAATATAATGTAGTTTTTATTTTGTTGTAAATAATACAATTTATTCCGTTTTTATGTTTTGTTAAAGAATATTAAATTATTTTGTATTTAAAAATGTTGAAATTTTAAAATTAGGGATGTCGGCTTAAGTTGTTGATGTCCTTTTTATGTGTTATAATTAGCTGACAAATTAATGAAAGGGGCAAGGTTTTAATATTGAATATTTTGCAAAAAAATAAATTCTATTTTATTGAAACGTGGGGTTGCCAGATGAATGAAGAAGATTCAGAAAAATTATCTGGTATGCTTATATCCATGGGATATCGTGCTTGCGAAAATAGAAACGAAGCTGATGTTATAATTTTTAATACTTGTTGCGTTAGGGAAAATGCTGAACTAAAAGTTCATGGAAATCTTGGACAACTTAAAGGATTAAAAAGACAAAAGAAAAATCTTATAATCGCTGTTTGTGGTTGCATGATGCAACAAAAAGGAATTCCACAAGAAATATCTAAAAAATATCCTTTTGTTGATATTATTTTTGGAACTCATAATCTACATAAATTTCCTGAATATTTAAATCGTGTAATAATGAATGATGAACGAATTCTTGAAATTGAATCTGGTTCAGATGAAATTGTCGAAGGAATGACGATAGATAGAAAAAGCTCTTTAAAAGCTTTTGTGACTATCATGTATGGTTGCAATAATTTCTGTACTTATTGTGTTGTTCCTCAGGTTAGAGGTAAGGAGAAATCGCGAAAATCTGTAGACATTATAAATGAAATTAAAGGTTTGGCTGCTGAAGGATACAAAGAGATAACTTTGTTAGGCCAAAATGTAAATTCATATGGAAGAGGATTAGAAGAAGATATAGATTTTCCAAAGTTACTTAGAAAAATAAATGAGATTGATGGAATTGAACGAATTAGGTATATGACATCACATCCAAAAGATTTTTCAGATGATTTAATTGAGGTTATGAAAGATTGTGATAAGGTTTGCAATCAACTTCATTTGCCTGTTCAAAGTGGTTCGAATAGAGTTTTGAAAGTTATGAACAGACATTATACAAGAGAAGAGTATTTAGAAAAAATTGAAAAAATTAAATCGTTGATTCCAGATTTAGCAATTACAACAGATATAATTGTTGGATTTCCTGGAGAGACGGAAGAAGAATTTGAAGAAACTCTCGATCTTGTTAAGAGAGTTAGATATGATTCAGCATTTATGTTTTTATATTCAAACAGAAAGTATACGCGTGCGGACATTATGCCAAACCAAATTCCAGATGAAGTTAAGCATGCGAGATTTAACAGACTTGTAGAAACTGTTAATAATATTTGTGCTGAAATAAATTCAACGTATCAAGATAAAATTGTTGATGTTTTGGTTGAAGGCGCGTCGAAAAATGATTCTGCAAAATTAAGTGGAAGAACTGAGAATGGAAAGTTAGTTAATTTTATTGGAGATGAAAATTCTATCGGCAAAATTGTAAAAGTTAAAATCACTAAACCTAAATCATTTTCTTTAGAAGGTGAACAAATTTAAAATTTAATTTCTTAGGAGAATTTCATTATGATAACGCCAATGATGAGTCAGTATTTGCAAATTAAAGATAAATATAAAGATTGTATTGTGTTTTTCCGTTTGGGTGATTTTTATGAAATGTTTTTTGAAGATGCGAAAATAGCTTCAAAAGAATTAGAACTTGTGTTGACTGGTAGAGAGTGCGGGCTTGAAGAGAAAGCACCAATGTGTGGAATTCCATATGTTGCATCGTCTAATTACATATCGAAACTTGTGAATAAAGGTTTTAAGGTTGCGATTTGCGAGCAAGTTGAGGATGCTAATTTGTCAAAAGGAATTGTTAAACGTGATGTTGTAAAAATAATAACTCCTGGTACATATTTTGATGAAAGCGCAAATGAAATTGATGAAAATATATTTTTGGCTACAATATTTTTTGATTCTGATTCTGAAAATTTTGGAGTTACGTTTGGAGATATAACGACAGGAGAAGTTTATAGTACTTTGTTGGAAAAAAATTCTTTCTTGATTGATGAACTTATGAAATTTTCTCCAAAAGAAGTCATTGTGAATGAACAATTTGATTTTGATAACTTTATATCTCATTTTCAACATGAATTTTCAGTTACCGTTAAAGATTTAGATTTTTTTCATGTTGATAAATTTCAAAAATCAATTGATAAAAGTAAAAGTTTAAAAGAAGTTCAATTAAATTCTATACGAGGATTTTACAATTACGTATATGAAACACAAAAAATAAATTTATCCAACATTAAAAACATAGAGTTTTACAACGTGTATGATTATCTTTTGATAGACAAAAATTCTAAAAAGAATTTGGAGCTTATTTATAACAGTTGGGACAATTCTAAAAAATCAACTCTTTATTGGGTTTTAAATAAAACAAATACTTCCATGGGAGCACGTCTTCTTAAACAGTGGATTGAAAAACCGTTGCTTAAGTTAGGCAAAATAGTGAAACGTCAAAATTCTGTTGAAGAATTAATGAACAACTATGATTTGCATGAAAAATTAATTTCATTGCTCTCAAGCATATCAGATCTCGATAGAATTATAGCTAAAATTTCAAATTTTTCAATCAACCCAAAAGAAATTCTCATTCTGAAAAAATGTATTAAATTTTTGCCAGATATAAAAATGGTTTTAATTTCTTTCAACTCTCCAATGCTTAGAGATATTTATGATAACTTCGATGTCCTTGACGATATTTATGATTTAATTGAAGTTTCTATTTCAGATGAAGCAGGAATTTCTTTGAAGGAAGGTTCCATAATTAAAGAGGGTTATAATAAGGAAGTCGATGAGCTTAAATATTTAAAAAGTAATGTTAAAGATTGTTTGCTTGAGGTTGAAAAAAAGGAAAAAGAAATTACTGGAATCAAGCCAAAGGCTTTGAAAATTGGATATAATAAAATTTTTGGTTACTATATAGAAGTAAACAAATCTAATTATGATTTAGTGCCTAAAGATAGATATGTAAGAAAGCAGACTTTAGCGAATTCTGAAAGATACATAACGGAAGAGCTTAAAAATTTAGAAGAACAAATTTTAAATGCTGAAGATAAGCTTAACGATTTGGAATACAAAATTTACGTAAATATAAGAGACCAAGTTGAAAAAAATGTTTCA
Source organism: uncultured Candidatus Neoarthromitus sp. (assembly GCA_937890765.1). Classification (GTDB taxonomy): domain Bacteria; phylum Bacillota; class Clostridia; order Clostridiales; family Clostridiaceae; genus Dwaynesavagella. The sequence goes on along the minus strand of CALADQ010000012.1, from coordinate 56,846 downwards.
AGAATTAAGAATGTTTCTAAAAATATAGCAATTATTGATTGTTTATTTTCTCTTGCGAAAGTTGCTTTTGAAAATAAATATGTAAAACCAATTATGAGTGATGATGGAATAATTGAAATTGAAAATGGACGTCATCCTGTAATTGAAAAGTTAATAAATAAATTAAGTTATGTTCCTAACGATGTGTATTTAAATAATTTTGAAGAACAATTACATATTATAACTGGGCCGAATATGGCAGGAAAATCAACTTTTATGCGACAAGTTGCTTTAATTGTGATTATGGCACAAATGGGAAGTTTCGTTCCGGCGTCCTCTTCTAAAATTTCTGTATGCGATAAAATTTTTACGCGAATAGGTGCAGCTGATGATTTATCAACTGGAAGAAGTACGTTTATGGTTGAGATGAAAGAAGTTGCGTACATTTTAGAAAATTTCACTCAAGATAGTTTAATAATTTTAGATGAAATAGGAAGGGGAACAAGCACTTATGATGGAGTTAGTATTGCGTATGCAATTGTTGAATATTTAACTTCCATAAGTAAACTAAGGCCTAAAACATTATTTGCTACGCATTATCATGAGTTAACTCAAATTGAACAAGTTATTTCTGGCGTGAAAAATTATAGCGTGTCTGCTAAGAAAATTGGAGATAATTTAATTTTCTTGAGAAAGGTTGCTCGTGGTGCTGTAGATGAATCTTATGGAATTGAAGTTGCAAAACTTGCAGGGCTAAATCATGAAATAATTGATATTGCAAAAAATGTTTTGGTAAATTTGGAAAAGCAAATTGAATGTAAAGATATAATTCAACACAAATACAATTCAATAAATTTTGTTGAAGAGAAGACCATTGACGATAGCGATGAATTGCAAAAAATATTTGAGGAAATTGCTTCTATTGATATTATGAATTTGACTCCTGTTGTTGCGTTGGGAAAACTTAACGAAATAGTTGAAGATTGCAAAAGGTTAGTAAAAAATAAATGAGAAGAGTTAAAGTTTTAGATAGTTCGGTTGCAAATAAAATTGCAGCTGGTGAAGTTGTAGAAAGAGCGGCAGCTATTGTTAAAGAACTCGTTGAAAATAGTATTGATGCAAAATCAAAAAATATTTTAATTGAGGTGTCAGGTGGAGGAAGAGAATCGATTAAAGTTTGTGATGATGGGCATGGAATTCATCATGATGATATTGAAAAAATTTTTCTTCCACACGCAACGAGTAAAATTCAAAATGAAGATGATCTTTGCAATATAAATTCTTTGGGATTTAGGGGAGAGGCTCTTCCGAGTATAGCGGAAGTTTCAAAAGTTTTTCTCAAATCACGAAGTGAAGAATTTGATTTTGGAATGAGTATAAAAATTGAGGGCGGAAAAATTTTGTGCAAAGAAGAATGTTCTTGCAACGTTGGAACCGAAGTTGAAATTAGGGATTTATTTTTTAATACTCCCGCGCGATTGAAATTTTTGAAAAGCGAAGCGAGAGAAAGCGCAATCATAAGAGATGTTGTAACAAGACTTGCAATTTCAAATTACGAAATTTGTTTTGAGTATGTGGCGAATGGAAAATTAATTTTTAAAACTATGGGAACGAGTTTGCGTGATGCTGTAATAAGCATTTTTGGAAATGGCGTTTTGGAAAATTTATTTTTTGTTGAAAATAATTGTGAAAATTTGAATATTTTTGGATATATTGGAGATATTAACTTTTGTAAGAGTTCAAGAAACAATCAATATTTATTTGTTAACAATAGAATTGTTAAAAATAAAAGTTTGGTTTCCTCAATTGAAAATGCTTACAGAAATTATATGACAGTAAACAAATTTCCATTTTTCATTTTGTTTATAAATTTAGATTCTAGCTCTATAGATGTAAATGTTCATCCGACAAAAGCTGAAATCAAATTTGAAGATGAAAAAATGGTTTATGGCTTTTTATATAGGACTTTTGTAAGTGAGTTAAATGATTATTTGTCAAATTCTACTTTGGTAGGAAAAAAAGATTTCTATAGTATTTCATCACAATGCGATAGCAGTTTTACAACAAATTCAAAAGAGAATTTCACGAACGAAGAGTTGAAAAAAAATATACAAAAAAATAAATTCGATAAAGATAGCAGTGTTCCGTATAATCTTGTTACTGAAAAAGAATTTGATGGTCATTTGGTAGAACTCAAAGAGGATTTGAAATTTGAGTTTCTTGAAGAAAATAAAATTTCAGACTTTAAAATATTAGGACAATACAATAATACGTACATAATTGGTGAATGGTATAAAAATTTGTATATAATTGATCAGCATGTAGCGCATGAAAAAATTCTATTCGAAGAATTTATGAAAAATATAAAAAACGAAACTGTCGTTAGACAAATAATAATTCCTATAGTTTTAGAACTTGGACAATTGGAGTATGCCGTTTATGAAAACAATAAAAATTGTTTTTGGAATTGCGGATTTACGATTGAAAATTTTGGAGATAATTCTATAGTTATTAGAGAAGTACCTTCAGAATTTAAAAATTGTGATTTAAAAGATTTGATTTTAGATATTATTCAGAACATTGATAATTTTGGTTCTGGTTCGCTTGAAGAAGTGAAATATGATTTTATTGCGAGCAAATCTTGCAAGAGTGCTGTTAAAGCAAATTGTAAATTGAATACGGAAGAAATAAAAATTTTGATATCAAAGCTAATGAAATTGGATAATCCTTTTACGTGTCCTCATGGAAGACCAATAATAATAAAATTTTCATTGTATGAAATCGAAAAAATGTTTAAGAGGGTTTAAATTTTTGTGATTAAAGACAAAAAAATTTTAATATTAGCTGGGCCTACTGGGGTTGGCAAAACTAATTTATCCATAAAATTAGCTAAGCGAATGAACGGTGAAATAATTTCAGCTGATTCCATGCAAATTTACAAACACATGGATATTGGTTCTGCAAAAATTAAACCCGAGCAAATGAATGGAGTACCCCACCATTTAATAAACGTTTGTGAGCCTGATGAAGAATTTAATGTTTCGATGTATGTTGATTTAGCAAAAAAAAATATAGATGAAATAATATCTAAAAATAAATTACCATTAATTGTTGGTGGAACTGGTCTTTACATAAGGTCACTCATTTACAATCAAAAGCATTGCACCTCTGGTGAAGATAAAGAGTACAGAATTTATCTTCAAGGTTTGGCAACAGAAAAGGGTAATCAATATGTGCACAATATGTTAAAACAAATTGATTACGAAAGCTACAAGAAAATTCATTATAACAACTTGAAAAGAGTTATTAGGGCATTGGAAGTTTATCATTTAACGAAAAAACCATTTAGCTCATTTAAGTATGATGAAGATGAAAAAGCGATTTATGATTTCAAATATTATATTTTGAATCTTGAAAGAAAAAATTTATATGAAAACATAAACAAACGAGTTGATTTTATGATTGAAGAAGGTCTTGTAAATGAAGTTGAAAATTTAAAAAAGCTTGGCTACAAAAAAGAATTTCAATCTATGCAAGGTATAGGCTACAAAGAAGTTTTTGAGTATTTGGAAAATAATATTTCTTTAGGTGAGATGATTGAGCTTATTAAAAAAAATTCTCGTAATTATGCGAAACGTCAGTTGACATGGTTCAAAAAAGAAAAGCGTAATCATTTCATTCAAAAAGATAATATGAATGATGATGAAATTTTGAATTACATAATTGAAGATTACTACAACTGCAAATAGGAGTTAAGATTTTAATACATGAGTAGTTTTGTTAAAGATTTATTTGGAAATAAAATTTATGATTTATATAAACGTAGTATTGATGATGTAAAATTTGTATTTGAAGATTTAGATTATTTAAAATTATACAATCAGCACAAAGTTTTACAAGCCTTTAAAGAACATAAAATATCTGATTCACATTTTGTCAGCACGACAGGTTATGCTTACACGGACTTAGGACGAGAGGGCATCGAAAATTTATACAAGGAAATTTTTAAAACGGAAAGTGCTTTGGTTAGATTGCAATTTGTAAATGGAACTCATGCAATAGGGTGTGCAATCCTTGGCAATTTAACAAAAGGAGAAATTCTATTTTCAATAACGGGCAAACCTTATGATACAATACAAAATATAATTGGATTAGATGACCACGAAGAATATAAAGGAAGCTTAAAAGATTTAGGAGTAAAATATCTTGAATGCGATTTAAAAAATGACAAATTTGATGTAGATAAAATTGTTGAAACCATTATTAATAATCCTAAAATAAAAATGATATATATTCAGCGTTCAAGAGGTTATTCTCTTAGAAAATCTATTTTAGTAGACGAAATAAAACATATAGTAAAAATTATAAAGGGTACGAATAAAGACATAAATATTTTTGTAGATAATTGTTATGGTGAATTTACGGAAATAATCGAACCTAGTGAAATTGGTATTGATTTGATGGCTGGTTCTTTAATTAAAAATATTGGTGGAGGATTAGCTCCAACAGGAGGCTACATAGTTGGAAAAAAACAGTTGATCGAAAATGCTGCGTATAGATTGACTGTTCCAGGAATTGGTGGAGAATGTGGAGCGAGCCTAACTAATTTAAGACAAGTTTTTCAAGGATTATTCATGTCACCTCACATTGTTGTTGAAGCAATGAAAACCTCGGTGTTTGCTGCAAAAATTTTTGAAAATTTAAACTATGATGTTTATCCAAAGTTTAATGAAAAAAGAAGCGATATAATTCAAGCTATCAAATTTAATACAGAAAATGAAATAATAATTTTTTGTAAGAATGTTCAAAAAAATTCTCCTGTAGATTCATTTTTAGAATGCGAACCTTGGGATATGCCAGGATACGAAGACAAAGTTATTATGGCAGCAGGAACTTTTGTGTCAGGAGCTTCAATAGAATTATCATGCGATGCTCCAATACGAAAACCATATGTTGCGTATTTACAAGGTTCATTAACATTTGAACATGGACAGTTAGCATTATTAAATTATATAAAAAATATAAATCCTAACTTGTAAATTACGAGTTAGGATTTTGTTGTTTTAAAAATTTAGAGGATTTGATTCAAATGCTTTTTTAATTCCTTCATCATCTACATGAGTGTATATTTGCGTTGTCGATATATTTTCATGCCCAAGAACCTTTTGCAAAGTTCTTATATCTATTTTCCCGTGTTTAAACATTAAAGTTGCAGATGTGTGTCTTAATTTGTGAGGCGTTATGGATTTGTCAATATTAGCATCTTTACTATACTTTTTTATTATTAATTGAACAGCTCTATTGCTTATTCGCATTCCTTTAGAGCTAATAAACAAAGCTTCCTTGTGTTCATTATGTATTTTATAATTATTTCTATCATTTAAATAATTTTTGATTGAATTTAACACAGCATTATTTAAATATATAATTCGTTCTTTATCACCTTTACCAACAATATTTAAAGAATTATTTTCCCAATCTATATCGTTTATATTAATGGAACACAATTCCGAAAGTCTTAATGCACAATTTAAAAATGTAATTATCATACAGCAGTCTCTAGAATAAAATTTACTCTTAGAGTCAATCGAATTTAATAATGATTTTGATTCTTGAAAATTTAAGTATATAGGATTACGTCTAGGAATTTTCGGAGATTCTAATTCCAAAGTAATGTTTTTATCAATTACTTTAATTTTGTTTGTAAGATAATTATAAAAAGTTCTGAGGGAAGCAGTTTTGCGGCTTCTAGCACTCGGTCCATTTAAACGCTCATTTTTAACGAAATTCATATAAGCATACATATCACTCAATGAAACATTTTTTAGAGCTTCTAAATCGATTTTATGACATGAAATTCTTAACCGCTTACGCTTTATTATAAATTTAAAAAAATTAATAATATCAAGTTTGTATTCTTTTAAAGTATTAGGTGATTTTCCTTTCACAACTGATAAATAATCTAAAAAGTCTGATAATATTATCGGGCAATCATTATTTTTCATATGTAGATAAATCCTTTCTAAAAAACTTCGCAAAATATAAATTTTGCGAAGTTTTGTGTTTAAAAATAATATAGTGCCAGAATTAACAAACACCACATTATTTTTATCTGCTTAGCAAAAAATATTAATCTTCCAAAGTTTCAATTAACTTAGCTATTTCGCCAACAGCTTCTAACTCATCTTCACCGGAAGTTATAACACTAACTTCAGTGCCTTTTGTAGCACCTAGTGATAATATTCCGATTAAACTTTTAGCATTAACTTTTTTTCCATTGGCCTCTATACTTACATCAGACTTAAAAGAAGAGGCTTTTTTTACTAACAACGTCGCCGGTCTAGCATGCAAACCAGTATCATTAGAAATTATTACTTTTATTGATTGCATTTTTGATTTTCTCCTTTTTATTTAGAATAAATAATTTACGAACATAGTAAATTTTAACTTTATTTAATAGGAAAAGCAAGAAATACAAAAGTATTCTTGCACAATTAATAATTTATTATTTATTTTATAAAGATTATCTCGGCTGAACTATTAACTTAATAGCTGTTCTTTCTTCCCCATCTATTTGTATATCTGTAAAAGCAGGTATACAAACAATATCCTTTCCACTTGGAGCAACAAAACCTCTAGCTATAGCTACAGCTTTAACAGCTTGATTTATAGCACCAGCTCCGATAGCTTGAATTTCCACCAATGATTTTTCTTTCAAAATAGCTGCCAACGCACCTGCTACTGAATTTGGATTTGATTTTGTAGAAACTTTTAACACTTCCATATTTAATCCCCCTACAATAATATAACTATATTACATATAAACTTTCAATTATAAATAAAAATATATATAATAAACTACCCAAAACTAAATTAAAGTAATGAATAGATGCTAACAATATAAATATAAATCAACATAAATATAGGATTTTAATTATTTCGCAAATTCAATCGCTCTAGTTTCTCTTATAACATTTATCTTTATTTGTCCTGGAAATTCCAATTCTTTTTCAATTCTCTTAACAATATCTCTTGCCATGCAAGTAGCACTCAAATCATCAATAATATCTGGTTTAACTATTATTCTTATTTCTCTTCCAGCTTGAATAACATAAGACTTTTCTACGCCTTCATAAGAATTAGCTATAGATTCTAACTGATTTAACCGTTTTATATAAGTATGCAAAGTCTCTCTTCTAGCCCCTGGACGAGCGGCCGATATAGCATCAGCGGTTTGAACCAATACAGATTCAAACCTTGTCATAGGTATATCTTCGTGATGTGCTCCTATCGCTTCAGCAACAGCATCACACTCATTGTACTTTTTTGCAAATTCATAACCAATAACAGCATGAGGACCTTCAATCTCATGATCTAAAGCTTTTCCAATATCATGAAGCAAACCAGCTCTTTTAGCGATATTCGCATCTAAACCTAGCTCAAACGCCATATTGCTAGCCAAATAAGCTACTTCAATAGAATGCTTCAAAACATTTTGTCCATAACTAGTTCTATATTTTAACCTTCCTAATAATTTTACAATCTCAATATGAACCCCATTGATACCAGTCTCAAATAATGCCTGTTCACCCGTTTCTCTTATTTCATTATCTATTTCTTTTTTTGCTTTTTCAACCATTTCTTCAATCTTAGTAGGATGTATACGTCCATCCAAAATAAGTTTTTCAAGAGCTATTTTGGCAATTTCTCTTCTAATAGGGTCAAAACTTGATATTACTACAGCTTCAGGAGTATCATCTATAATTAAATCAACACCAGTAAGCATTTCTAGAGTTCTAATATTTCTGCCCTCTCTACCAATTATACGGCCTTTCATTTCATCATTTGGAAGAGTTACAACATGTACAGTAGATTCAGAAACGTGATCTGCCGCATATCGCTGAATAGCACCTGTTATAATTTCTCTAGCTTTATTTGCACTTTCTTCCTTGAGCTTTGCTTCAAACTCTTTTATTAAAACAGCTGACTCATGAGTTATTTCTTTTTTAACTTCGTCGAGTAAAAACGCTTTAGCCTCTTCAGAACTCATATTAGAAATAATCTCAAGTTCACGCCTTTTTTGTGAATTAATCTCTTGAATTTCCTGTTCCAATCTCGAAACTTCAGTAACACGAGAACTTATTTCTTCTTCTTTTTTTTCTAAAGTTTCAGTTTTTTTATCTAAGATTTCCTCTTTTTGAAGAAGTCGTCTCTCTAATCTTTGAATTTCACTTCTTCTTTCTCGAGATTCTTTCTCAACCTCTAATCTTAATTTATGAGCGTCTTCCTTGGCTTCTATTAATAATTCCTTTTTTAAAGCTTCTGCTTCTTTTTTCGTATTCTCAAACAAAATTTTTCGATTTTTTTCTTCTTCAGCCATTTTAATCATAGACTCATCACTGCGTCTCTTTAAACGTTTTTTTGTAATAAACAAAAAACCCAGCAAAAATATGACCAAAATTATATTTAATATGAATAAAGTTGTACTTATCATAAAAGATCTAACATCTTCCACTTTTCTTATAACACCTCCTTGCCTTTAAAATTAATTTATAAAGGGCGTGTTGGTGCCATATTTTATTCTTACTGAAAACATTTTAATTTTATTTTTTTATTAACCAGTATCACTATAATTTTATATTAAATTTTACTTAATGTCAATTATAAGAAAATATTATAAATTTTAAGATTTTATTTCGTTAATAGAATCATTATTAACATTATTATCAATTGCTTTATCATAATTCAATATGCTATATTTTTCTAAAATTATTTTTTCAATTTCATTTAAAATTTCTTGGTTATCTGCCAAAAATTGCTTCGCATTTTCTCTACCTTGTCCAAGTTTTTCGTTATTATAAGAAAACCAAGAACCGCTTTTTTGAATTATGTTTTCTTTAACCGCTAAATCCAATAAACTTCCTTCTTTAGATATACCCTTATTGTATATAATGTCAAATTCAGATAATCTAAATGGAGGTGCAACTTTATTTTTCATAATTTTTACTCTGGTTCTATTACCTACTATTTCATCACCTTGTTTTATAGAGTCAATTCTTCTTACATCAAGTCTCACAGAAGCATAAAATTTTAAAGCTCTACCACCTGGGGTAGTTTCAGGATTACCAAACATTACCCCTACTTTTTCCCTAAGTTGATTTATGAATATAGCAACGCATTTTGATTTGTTTATATGTCCAGCTAATTTTCTTAAAGCTTGTGACATTAATCTCGCTTGAAGACCGACATGAGAATCACCCATTTCTCCTTCAATTTCAGCTCTAGGAACTAGAGCGGCAACGGAATCAATTACAATTACATCTATTGCACCAGAACGTACCAAAGCCTCAGATATTTCAAGAGCTTGCTCACCATTGTCAGGCTGAGAAATAATTAAATTTTCTACGTCAACTCCTAAATTTTTAGCATAACTTGGATCAAGTGCATGTTCTGCATCTATAAACGCTGCTGCTCCACCTTTTTTTTGTGCCTCAGCAATAACATGAAGTGCAACAGTAGTTTTTCCAGAAGATTCAGGGCCATAAATTTCTATTATTCTTCCTTTTGGAAGTCCTCCAATTCCAAGAGCTATATCTAAATCCAGACATCCAGTGGAAACGCTCTCTAAATTAAATGATTTTTGTTCGCCCAACTTCATTATAGAGCCTTTTCCATACTGTTTTTCAATTTGACTCATTGCCATTTCAATAGCTTTTATTTTATCTAAGTCCATTTAAATTACAATACCTCCCTTAAACCTTTAATATTTTTCATTACGTAATCTAAACCAGATATAATGGTAAGAATTACACAAATATAAAATGTAAAATCACCAATCATACCAATTACTAAACCATACGGGTCTGGAATCCCAATCATCTTATTGTAAAATTTTAAATTCAAAAATATAACTGATACAATTTGAAAAACGGTTTTCATCTTGCCGTAAAAGTTGGCTGCTACTACTTCACCACTTTCAGCTAACACGAGCCTAATTCCTGTAACAATAAATTCTCTTGAAATAATAATTATAACTAAAAATGAATCTACTAATCCGAATTCAACGAAAAATATAAAAGCAGCAGAAACTAAAAGTTTATCAGCTAATGGATCCATTAATTTTCCAAAATTAGTTATTAAATTATATTTTCTTGCTATGTATCCATCTAGTTGATCTGTTAAAGATGCAACGATAAAAACAAATAACGCACCTAATATTCCAACTTTAGTTGGAATGTTTATTAGAATTAAAAATACAGGTATTAAAAAAATTCTAAACACAGTTAACTTATTAGGCAAATTCATCAAACAATCTCTCCTATGAAATCATAATCCAAACACGAAGTGATTTTAACTTTAACAAATTCACCCACATTGAGATTATGACTAGATTTTATATAAATTATACCATCAATTCCAGGACTCTGAAAATTTAATCGTCCGACATAAAATTCGTCATTTTTAGAATCTATTACAGCTTCAAAAGTTTGAGATATTTTGTTTTCTAAAAGTTTTCTAGAAACTTTTTGTTGAATCTCCATTATGGTATTGCGCCTTTTAGTTTTTGTATTTTCGTCAATTTGTCCATCGAGGGTTGACGCAACTGTATCTTCTTCTTGAGAATATGTAAAAACTCCTATGTTATCAATGTTACCTTGTTTTATAAAATCGCAAAGCATTTCAAAATCATCTTCAGTCTCTCCAGGAAAGCCAACGATTAAAGAAGTTCTTATTACAATGTTTTCAACTTCTCTAAGTTTGTTAATTAAAGAATAGATTTTATTTTTTCTAGTGTGACGAGCCATTCTTTTTAAAATGCTATCGCTAACATGTTGAAGAGGTATGTCTATGTATTTACAAAGTTTGGGATTTTGTTTTAACTCTTGAATTAATTCATCACTTATATCTTCAGGATAAGCATAATGAAGTCTTATCCATTTAATTTCATTTATTTTTGAAAGCTCTTGAATTAAATGAACCAATTTTTTTTCACCGTATAAATCCAAACCGTATTTTGTAATATCTTGAGCGATTAATATAAGTTCTTTGATTCCTTGCTTCGATAAAATTTTTGCTTCATTTATAAGACTTTCCATAGAACGACTAACATGACGTCCTCTGATTTTTGGAATTATGCAAAAAGTACAATTATTATTGCATCCTTCAGAAATTTTTAAATACCCATAATGTTTTGGCGTTGTAAGTATTCGCGTGTTTTCAAATATTTTATTTTCCGTATTTTCGTTATCAATAATTCGTTTTCCATTTGACAAAAAGTTTTGTATATGTTCGTACAACTTTTCATAATTCATAACTCCAAGAATTATATCAATTTCGGGCATAGACTCAAACAAATCTTTTCCATATCTTTTTGACAAACACCCAGTAACAACCAAAGCTTTCAAATTATTTTTTTTGTATTGAGCTATTTCCAAAATCGTATCAATGGATTCTTGTTTTGCTGATTCAATGAAAGAGCAGGTGTTTATTATTAATACATCTGCTTCTTTTTCATTTATCGTCAATTCAAATTTATCTACTAAACTTCCCAAAAACATTTCTGTATCAATTGTATTTTTATCACAACCAAGGCTAATAACGCCTAATTTCAATTTATTCACTTTTTTAAAATCCTCACTATTAATAATTATCTAAGTCGTTTCTATCTATTAAAATTTCTTTTTTTGAAGAGCCTTTAACGCCAATTATCCCACGCCTTTCAAGTTCTTCAATAATGCTTGCCGCTCTGTTGTATCCTATTTTTAATTTTCTTTGCAAAATTGAAATTGTAGCATTGTTGTTTTCCAAAATAACATTTATCGCTTCATCAATAAGCTCATCATCATTAAAGCTAGCTCCACTTGATTTTGAAGTGGAATTGTTTATATGCTCAATTATTTCTTCATTATAATTTGTTTTAGATTTATATTTCTTTTTAATTTGATTAACAAATTTTTCAACTTCAAATTCTGAAATAAACGCACCTTGAATTCGTTGAGGTTTTAAATATCCCATTGGATAAAAAAGCATATCACCCTTTCCAAGAAGTTTTTCTGCGCCTGACTGATCTAAAATTGTTCTCGAATCAACAGAGCTTGAAACAGAAAATGAAATTCTTGAAGGTATATTTGCTTTAATAACTCCTGTTATTACGTCAACAGAAGGGCGTTGAGTTGCTATTATAAGATGCATGCCTGCTGCTCTTGCCATTTGTGCAAGTCTTGCAACAGAATCTTCAACTTCGTTATGACAAACCATCATAAGGTCAGCCAACTCGTCAATTATTATAACTATGTACGGAAGCTTTTCATCAATTTGTTTTTTCTTAAAAAGCTCATTGTAACTATCTATGTTTCTAACGCCTCTTTCGGCAAATTTATTATATCGTTTTGTCATTTCAACAATCGCCCAATTCAAAGCACTTGAAGCTTTTTTAGGATCTGTTACAACTGGAATTAACAAATGTGGAATTCCATTATAAACATTTAATTCAACGACCTTAGGGTCTATTAAAATTAGTTTAACTTGAGTATCCGTATACTTAAACAAAATGCTAAATAAAATAGTGTTAATGCAAACAGACTTTCCTGACCCAGTAGCACCAGCAATAAGCAAATGTGGCATAGTCGCCAAATCTGTAACAACACTTTTTCCACTTATATCTCTTCCTAAAGCTATACTGATTTTGTGTTTTGAAGAATCAAATTCTTCTGATTGAATAATTTCTTTAAGTTTTATAGTGGAAACAACATCATTAGGAACTTCAATACCAATTCGTGATTTTCCAGGAATAGGAGCTTCTATTCTTATTCCGTTAGTTGCAAGAGCTAACGCTATGTCGTCAGATAAATTTAAAATTTTGCTAACCTTAACTCCTTTATCAGGTTCAAGTTCATATCGAGTAATAGCTGGCCCTCTTTCAACATTTGTGATAGTTGCCTTAACTTTAAAATTATCAAGAACTGTCTGTAAAGCATCGCGTTTTCGTTGCAACTCGTCAATAATTTCTGACGAATCATTTTTTTCAGTTTCCTCTAAATAATCAATATCAATTTCTTCATTTTCATTAGTGTCGCACACTTCGTATTCTTCATTTTTGGGCAAACAAAACTTTTCTTCAATTTCTTCAATAGCTTTATCTAAATCTAAACTTACATCTTCATCTTCATCAAAATCATTTTGAGTTTCAAAAATTTTTTGTTCATCATTATCTTTAACAGGATTAACATTTTTTTCATCGTCAAAAATCTCTTGAGGCTCGTCCAATGAAAGAGATTTAGATAAAAATTTAACTATTGAAGTATTGCTCTTCTTCTTTCTTTCCATAGAAAGAATTTGATTTGATTGTTTAACATTATCATCATAAGGCAATTTATCTTTAGTGTAATTCCTTTTTTTTACTACATTACTCACTTTTTTTTTAAAAATTTTTGCCAAATCATAAATTGATTTATCAAAAATTACAATTATGCTGATTATATTTACAGCAATTAAAGAAAACAAACTTCCCCAAAATCCAATTATGGTTTTCATAACTCTAGTTATACTTAAACCGAAAATTCCACCATGAAATGATGAACTTGTGTTTATTATGGATTGAATTGACAAAAAATAATTTTCCTTATCATATTTGCTGAGAGTGACTAAACTTATTATAAAATAAGCCGTCACCATAAAACAAATCACTCCATAAAATTTTTTATTTAACTTCCTAAAAGGTTTTTGTGAAATCAAAACCAATCCAGTGAAACCTACTAAAAAGGGAATGAAATATCCTCCAAAACCTATTCCAGATTTTACAATATTTTTTATGAAAACCAAGAGAAATGCTTCTGTATTAGAATAAAAACCTATGAGCAAAAGAAACGCTATGAGAATCAGTAAAACACCTATAATTTCGTTACGCTTATTAACATTCTTCATAATTTTAAAAAACCTCTTCGAATGAACTTAAATTACCAAATAATTTTACAAATTATTTTGTCATAAATAAATTGTTATTTCAATAAAAATTTGTATTCTTAGTTCTTATTCTATTTTTTATCTGCTTTTTCCTTTTCTTCAATCATGGAATTTAATTTTTTTAGAGCATCATTTATTCCACCAACTTCTTCAATAAGTCCATAGTCAACAGCTTCTTGTCCAATTAAAATTGTTCCCATGTCATTTAACAAATCTCCAGTTTCTTGTAAAAGTCCATCTAAAATTTCCTTTTTTATGTTGCTTGTTCTCACAATAAAATCTGTAATTCTTTCTTGCATCTTTTTAAAATAATCAAAAGTTTGTGGCACACCAATAATTAATCCATTCATTCTCACAGGATGAATTATCATTGTTGCAGATGGCGTAATAAAAGCGTAATCTGATGCAGTTGCTAAAGGAACACCAATCGAATGACTTCCTCCTAAAACTAAAGAAACAGTTGGCATGCTCAAACTATTTATCATTTCAGCTATAGCTAGTCCAGCTTCAACATCTCCTCCAAGAGTATTTAAAGTTATAAGAACTCCTTTTACATTTGTGTTTTGTTCCATTGCAATAAGTTGAGGAATTACGTGTTCGTATTTCGTACTTTTTGTTTGTGGAGATGAAACACCATGTCCTTCAATTTGCCCAATTATATTTATAGTTTGTATATAATTTGCAGGGTCTTTTGAATTAACAACTTCAATCATACCGAAATCTTTTATATTTTTTGCTGTCTCTGTTGGTTGATTGTTTTCCATTTTCCCATCACCAAGTTGTCCAGTTGAAGATAAAAATTGAAAAGCATTCTTATAAATGCTTGGCATATCATAAAACATAATTAAACTCCTTCCCAAAGACAAAATAATTCATTAATAGTTTGTAAATAAATGTGTAATTTATTCAAAAAAAATAAAAATTAGCAAGTCATTCTTTAAACTTGCTAATCTATTTTGTTTCAAAAAAATTATCGTGAATAATGTTCAAACTCTCATCTAATTTTTCATTTTCAACTAAAAGCCAAATGCTCATTTTGGAATGATTCGTTTGCAAAACCTCTATACTTTGTTTATGAAGAAGCTCCACAAGCTTAGCCATAGTAATGGAAATATTTTTTAGATTTGATTTAACAATACTAATCTTTGAGCATTCAGTGAAAATTTTATAATTTAAATTGTAATCTTTCAAAATTTCTCTTATAGTATCGAAATGATTTTTGTGTATTGTAAAAACTTTGTGGTCCACAAAAATATTTATAAAATCTATATTTATATTCATAATAGAAATTTTTTGAAAAACTTTATAATAATTTTCATTTTCAATATTTTCATTTTTAAATATCTTAATTTGAATACAATCTTTGAGATAAGTCATTCCTTTAAAAAAATCGTCATTATGACACAAACCATTATTGATTGTTGTTCCCTCAAAATTATTAAACGTATTTTTTATAATTATAGGAATATTATCTTCCATTGCATTTTTTACAGCTTCAGGATGTATAATGTTGCTTCCATCCACAGACAACTCAAACAATTCTTCGTAACTTATTTGGTCAATCGATTTTGCGTTGCAAACAATTTTCGGGTCTGCGGTCATAAGCCCGTCAACATCTTTATAAAACTCAACCATATCGCACTTTAATGCACTCGCCAATTTCACAGCTGAAATATCACTTCCACCTCTTCCGAGAGTTGTAATATCTCCTTTGTTCGTTACGCCTTGAAAACCTGCAATTATAGGAATAATATTTTTTGAAAGCAGCTCTTCAATATTCGACGTATCTATATTTAAAATTTTTGCATTTCCAAAATTGTTATCTGTAAGTATCCCAATATCTTGTCCTATTAATGGAATCGCATTTATATTATTAGATTGAAGTTCTGATGAAAAAACTATTGAGCTAATTATTTCGCCACAGCTAACTAACTTATCTAAATATACCAAATTATTTTTTTTAAAATTTTCTGAAACTAAAGACAATAATCCATCTGTTGAATACGGATCATTTTTTCGTCCTATAGCGGATATTACAATTATTAATTTATGACCATCATCAATACACTTTTTTATTTTGTTAATGCAACTTAATCTTGAATTTTTAGTTTGTACGGAAGTCCCTCCAAATTTTTGTAAAATAAATCCCATATTGTTTAAACCCCGAGAAATTAATATATATAAGAATCAATTATTCTTTCATTTAAGTCATCGACATCAATTAAAATTGTTTTTGTACCAATTTTTTTAATTAAGTTCCATGGTATTTGCGAAGAATTTCTTGTATTTGTCAGGAAAAACCCATTAGATTTTCTATCATTTATAATAAGGTATTTAAAATTTCCATATTCATCAATAATTAGATCATGATTGAACAATGGACCATATCTTTCTCCATCGTTTAAATTTATAATTTCATATTTTCGGATATCGCTATAAAATTTATTTTTTTCTTTCATCGAATACCTCCTAATATAAAATATTAAAACTTTTAATTTTTATTACAAGGAATTAATAAAAAAATAAAAAATAGCAAGGATATATTATCTCTTGCTCTTGTTTGAACATAAAATAAGACTATCGCTATGCCTTATCTTCTTGCGTTTCTTTTTTATCTAAAACATCTTTTCTTGACAAATTAATGCGTCCTTGAGAATCGATTTCAATTACTTTAACTAAAATTTCATCACCAACAGAAACTTCATTTTCAACTTTTTCAACTTTTTTATTAGAAAGCTTAGATAAATGAACAAGACCCTCTTTACCATTAAAAATATCAACAAAAGCACCAAAGCTAGTTATTTTAACAACTTTTCCAAGATACACTTCACCAGTTTTAATTTCTTTTGTAATAATTTCTATTTGCTTAACCGCATAATCAATTTTATTAACATCATAATCAGAAACAAAAATTCTTCCATCATCTTCAATATGTATAGCCTGCTTCTTAAGTTCAGCATCAGAAATTATTTTGTTAATTACTTTGCCACCAATACCTATTACATCTCTAATTTTTTCAGGATCTATTTTTATAACTTTAGTTTTAGGAGCAAACTCAGATAATTCTTCTCTATGAGTTGGAATACACTTATTAATTTTTTCAAGAATTTCCATTCGTGCCTTTTTAGCTAATTCCAAACTTTTCTCAATACAATTCCAAGATAATCCTTTTATTTTTGTATCAACTTGTATAGCTGTTATACCTTTTTCAGTACCAGCAACTTTGAAATCCATATCTCCAAAGAAATCTTCAACCCCTTGAATATCTGTTAAAATTTCTTCTTTTGATAAATCATCAGTAGTGAACAATCCTATAGCAATTCCCGCTGCAGGTCTTTTAATTGGAACACCAGCATCTAATAACGCAAGTGTACTCCCACAAACCGATGCTTGAGATGTTGAACCATTAGAACTCAAAACTTCTGAAACTAACCTTATTGTGTATGGAAAATCTTCTTTTGATGGAATTAAAGGTTCTAATGCTTTTTCAGCAAGTGCTCCATGCCCAATTTCTCTTCTTCCAGGTCCTCTAAGTGGTTTAACTTCACCGACACTGTAAGATGGAAAATTATAATGATGCATATATCTTTTATATTCTTCTTCACCAATACCATCAATTATTTGAACATCTGCAAGTGGCCCAAGAGTAGCAATCGTTAAAACTTGAGTTAAACCTCTAGTAAATATTCCTGTTCCATGAGTTCTAGGTAAAATAGAAACTCCACATGAAATTGGTCTTATCTCGTCAAAATTTCTACCATCTGGTCTTCTTTTTTCATCTATAACCATTTTTCTTACAATGTCTTTTTGTATATTGTAAACAACATGATTAACATCTACCATATTGTCTGGATAAATTTCAGTAAAATGATCATTTATAACATTTTTAAGATCACCCATTATCTCAGCACGTTCAATTTTGTCTGTAGTATACATGACATTTTTAATTTTATCGTAAGAAAATTTATGTACTTCATCCACAATATATTTGGGAACTTCGTAAAGCTCAGGAACAATTTTTTCTTTGCCAAATTTTTCAATAGCACTTAATTGAAATTTAATAACTTCCTGACATTTTTCAAATCCAAATTTAATTGCATCAAACATAATATCTTCTGGTATTTCATCTCCACCAGCTTCTATCATAATAACTTTTTCTCTCGTTGCACAAACAGTAAGACTTAAAGAAGTTTCTTCTCTTTGCTTTGAAGTAGGGTTAGCAACAAACTTACCATTAACATATCCAACCATAACTGCACCAACTGGCTCATTATATGGTATACTTGAAATACACAAGGCCAACGAAGCAGCGTTTATTGATAAAATTTCTGGCAAATTATCGTTTTCTACAGACATAACAGTACAAACTATTTGAACATCATTTCTATAACCTTTAGGAAATAATGGCCTTAAAGGTCTATCAATAGCTCTTCCATTAAGTATTGCTTGAGTTGAAGGTTTACCTTCTCTTTTAATAAAACCACCAGGTATTTTGCCAACAGAATATAATCTTTCTTCGTATTCAACGCTCAAAGGAAAGAAATCTATACCTTCCCTAGGTTTTTCTGAAGCATTAGCATTTACGAGAACACAAGTATCTCCATAACTAACAAAAATTGAGGTGTTAGAAAGCATACCTAATTCACCACATTGTAAAGCCAATCTTCTACCTTCAAAAGTCGTCTCTAAAACATTTAGCACTTTTAAAATATCCTCCATTCAAATTTGAACTATACAATTTAAGAGCGGATATTCTAACAGCCGCTCTTAAAACACAAATTTTTAAACTATCTTCTGATACCCAAACTCTTGATAAGATCTCTATACTTATCAATGTCTTGTTTCATTAAATAATTTAAAAGACCTCTTCTCTTACCAACCATAATCAAAAGACCTCTTCTAGAATGGTGATCTTTTTTATGTACCTTCAAATGTTCAGTTAATTCAGAAATCCTTTTAGTTAATAAAGCAATTTGAACTTCAACAGAACCAGTATCGCTTTCATGTCTTGAATATTCTTTAATTATTTCTTGTTTTTTTTCTTTATTAATCATAATAATCCTCCTAAATCGCCTTCAACCAAGATAAAGTACAAAACGATAACCTAGTTTAAGGTTTTACAATAATAAGTATAACAAAAATATAATTTATTTCAAATATTTTTTTGTAATTTCATAAGCATTCATTTTATCTTTTGAAAGTTGGTCAACTAACGAATGCACATCAGGGAATAACACTTCATTTCTTAATTTTTTCACAAAATTAACTTTTATTTCTTTTCCATATAAATTTTCATTAAAATTTAATAAATAAGTTTCAATAGAAATATATTTATTCTTAAATGTTGGATTATAACCTATGTTTGTCATCGAAGAATATTTTTTTTCGTTAACTTCTGTTATTGTTGCATACACGCCATTTTGTGGAGTAGAAAAAAAAGGATTATAGGTCATATTAGCTGTCGGAAATCCTAATTGACGACCTAATTGTTTTCCTTTTACAACCGTACCTTTAATGTAAAAAAATCTTCCTAAAAATTCATTTGCCTTTTCTATCTCACCATATTTAATATAAGTTCTAATCTTTGTACTACTAACTTTTTTATGAAACATCTTGAAGGATTCTAATTTTTCAACTTCATAATTGTATTTTAAAGACATTTTGTTAAGCAAATTTATATCGCCTCTATTTTTATAACCAAACTTAAAATTAAAACCGCAAATAATTTTCTGCATGTTATAATTCAAAGAAAGTTTTTCAATGAACGATTCTGCAGAAACATTTCTCACATCTTTAAAATCATACAAAGACAAATAGTCAACGCCCATTTCTTCAAAAATATTTATTTTTTCAGACAAAGGCATTAACATCTTTTGATTTTTATTAGGATTCAAAACAGAAACAGGATGTTCCTTAAAACTAATGACCATACTTTTGCAAAAACTTTGTTTAGCTTGTTCGATTGTTTTATAAATAATTTTTTGATGAACTACATGTATACCATCAAAATTTCCAATACAAATCACAGTGTTCCCATTTATTTTTTCATGTAAAGAATTAATTATTTGCATACATTCATTACCCTAATTTAAAAAATTTTAATAACTTTTAGAAAATCTGATTTCCTTTCACAAATTCCTTTTAATTCTTCTCCGTAATACAAAAAATATTTACCACAAACCACATCTCCAATGTATTTGGGATTTTTAACGCACACACCATTTAAAATTAATTTTAAAAACTCATGATTGTCCACTTTTAATTTTGGAAAATTCAAAACTTTATCGATCTTAATCAAATTTTGTGAAATATTTTCAACGCATAAATTTTCAAAATTGATTGAATTGCATTTTTTAAATTGCCCGCTTTCAATTCTTTCAAGAAAAGACATTGTTCCATAAGTACCCAAAGCTTCGCCTATGTCTTTACACAAACTTCTAACATAGGTTCCTTTTGAACATTTAACAATAAAACAACACTCATCATCCGTCACATCAACATTATTTATTGAATAAATTTTTACTTTCCTAGGCTTTATTTCAAAACTTTCACCTGCTCTGGCTAAAACGTAAGCACGTTTACCATTTATTTTTACAGCAGAAAAGTTAGGAGGAATTTGCTCATACTCTCCCACAAAATTATTTAAAATACAATTCAATTTTTTTTCATCAATTTTAAGATTGAAATCTTGTTTTAATATTTTACCTTCAAAATCATATGTATCCGTTAATATTCCAAATTTAAGTTTAACTTTATACGTTTTATCTTTTTCAATTAAATATTCGCTGATTTTTGTAGCTGAACCAATACAAATAGGCAAAACACCACAAGCCAAAGGGTCAAGAGTGCCTGTGTGTCCAACTTTGTTAATACCCAAAACTTTTTTAATTTTAACAACAACAGAGTTTGAAGAAATATTTTGAGGTTTATATACATTCAAAATTCCATTCATCATTTCAAAAGTTTTCTAAACTCACCAATTAATATTTCTTCAATTTCATCCATTGTGTATTCAGTAACAAACGCTGCAGCTTTAATGTGTCCACCGCCACCAAATTTTTGGGCAACTTCACAAACATTAATATCGTCCTTACTCCTCAAACTCACCTTAATTTTATCTCTAAAAACTTTTATCAATATGCTAATTTTAACATTTTCAATTGTGAGGCCATGACTAACAATATCATTTGTTTGTTCATCACTAGCACCAGACCTGTTAAACATTTCTTCAGTTAAACGTATCACACATATTTTTTCATCAACAAGTTTTAATTTATCAAAAACCAAACCTAACAATCTAACTTTAGAATAAGTTTGAGATAAAAAGATTTTTTCGTATACGTTCCAAAAGTCAAAACCCGTCGAAACAAGTTCTCCAACTATGTTGAAAGTTTTAGGAGTTGAACATTCAAATCTCAATCCGCCAGTATCAGTCATAATTGAAGTGTATATGCAAGCCGAAATTTCCTTTGTTATTTTAACACCCAAAAATTTAACAAGCTCGTATACTATTTCACCAGTTGAACTTGATTTTGAATCAATATAGTTATATCTGCAATACTTATCATTGCTAATGTGATGGTCAATGCACAACGTAGAAGTTTTATCTAAATCAAAATCACAAGATACTCGTTCTAAATTTCCACAATCAACGATAATTAACAAATCAACATCATCTGAAACTTTAAAAATTTTACCATCAACTTTTTCAATTTGTGGCAAAAACTTTAAAGAAACATTATTTTGAAGATTATCTTTTGAAAAAATTTCAACTTCTTTACCCAAAGATTTCAAAGAACAATATAAACCCAAAAGACTTCCAATAGCATCGCCATCTGGAGAAATATGATAACTTAATCCTATCTTTTTACTATCATTAACCATGCTTTTAATTTGTTCAAACGAAACCATAATTTAATTTCCCTCTTTATTTATATTGTTTTTCAAAATGTCATCAATATAAAAGCTGTATTCAATTGAATCATCAATTTTAAGTTCAAGCTCAGGAACAAAACGTATTTTAACATTTTCCGCAATAGCTTTTTTCATTTTTCCAACACAAGTCTTAAGAGTTTCAAAAACTTGATTTTTATTTTTATCAAAAATACTAAAATATATTTTCGAATTCTTAAAATCTTGGGTTGTTTCAACACGTGTTACAGTAATTAAACCAGTGAGTTTTGGATTCTTTAAATTATTTTGAATACATGAACTAACAGCCTTTTTTATTTCTTCATTTACCCGTTCCATTCTAAATTTTCCCAAGTACATCACCTCATTTTATTAAAGGTTATTTCTCTTAAATTCTTTCATTTCAAATCCTTCAATAATATCTTCCTCTTTTAAATCATTGAAATTTTCAATAGACAAACCACATTCATAACCCTTAGCAACTTCTTTAACATCATCTTTAAATCTCTTAAGAGAGGATAATTTAGATTCAAAAATCACAACACCTTGTCTTAGAACTCTAACATTACAATTTCTATTTATTTTACCATCTAAAACGTAACAACCTGCAACTGTACCAACATTTGAAATTCTATATAGTTGTCTAATTTCAACACGTCCTAAATAAACTTCTTTAATATCAGGATCTAACAATCCAATCATCGCCGATTTTATATCATCCAAAGCTTCATAAATCAATCTGTAAGTTCTAATGTCTACTTTCTCTTTTTCCGCCAAAGCTAAAGCATTAGTATCAGGTCTAACATTAAAACCTATTATTATCGCTGATGAAGTACTAGCAAATATAATATCACTTTCATTTATCGCACCAACAGCACTATGTATAACTTTAACTTTAATAGTTTCTGATGAAAGTTTTTCGAGTGATTGTTTTAAAGCCTCTGAAGATCCTTGAACATCTGATTTAACAATAAGATTCAGTTCTTTTATAGTTCCCTCTTTAATTTGATTGTATACAGTTTCGAGAGAAACTTTGGAATTATTTGATAAATTATCTTTCAATTGTTCTTTACGGTCATTTGATATTTGACGAGCAACTTTTTCATCCTTAACAAATTCAAATTTATCACCAGCATCAGGAACTTCATTCAAACCTAATACCAAAACAGGAATTGATGGTCCAGCTTCTTTCATAGGATTATCATTTTCATCATACATAGCCCTAATCTTCCCATATGTATTTCCTACAATAACAGAATCACCAATTTTTAAACTTCCATCCTGAATTAAGAAAGTCGCCAACGGCCCTCTTCCTTTATCAAGTTTAGATTCTATAACTGTACCTTTAGGAGTACCTAACTTGTTAGCTCTAAGTTCTTGTATATCTGCTGTTAAAATAATCATTTCTAAAAGTTCTTCTATACCTTCGCCAGTTTTAGCAGAAACATTAACAAAAACGGTACTTCCTCCCCAATCTTCAGCAATAATTTCATATTCCGTCAATTCTTGTTTAACCTTATCAACATTGGCTTCAGGCTTATCAATTTTATTTACAGCAACTATTATTGGAACATTAGCGGATTTACAATGATTTATAGCTTCTACTGTTTGTGGCATTATTCCATCATCAGCAGCAACAACTAAAACAACTATATCTGTAACTTTAGCTCCTCTAGCTCTCATCTGAGTAAAAGCTTCATGTCCTGGTGTATCAATAAATGTTATAATTTCTCCATTTACAGAAACTTTATAAGCACCTATATGTTGAGTTATTCCTCCAGCTTCTTTTTGTGTAACATCCGTTTTTCTAATAAAATCAAGTAAGGAGGTTTTACCGTGGTCAACATGTCCCATAACAGTGATAATAGGAGGTCTTTTAGATAGATTTTTAATATCAACTTCTTCAGAAGAAATGGTTCCATATTTATCGTCATTTGAATAATCATCTTTTTGAATGCAATTTATATCGTATTTTTCACATAACTTCTTAGCTATTTCGAAATCAATTTCCTGGTTTATAGAAACCATTAGGCCTAAGAACATTAAATTTTTGATTATGTCAGCAGTTGATTTATTTATTCTTTGTGATAATTCTCTAACACTAATTGTTCTTCCAATTTCTATAGTTCCATCAAATTCAATTTCATTAGAGTGAATTTTATCATATTTGTTTTTGAATTGTTTTTTATTTTTGTTTTTATTTTTGTTGGATTGCTTATCTATTTCTTCAATTATTTTATCTTCATATTCTTGAACAATATCTTGTTTGTTTTCTTTATCATCTTTGTTAATAAAATCACCATCGTCTTTGTTTGTATTTTCATTGGAAGAAAAATTTTCGCTATTTGAAATATTAAAATATTCTTTTATCAATTCACAATCCTCATCACTAAGAACACTCATGTGATTTTTAACATCAACATTAAATTCCATTTTCAAAACATTAATCAACTCTTTACTTGATACATTTAAATCTTTAGCCAACTCGTAAATTCGAATTTTTGACATAAAATCTACCTCCCCAAATTATGAATTTAATTTCCTCTAATTTTGTTTTTTAGTTCTGTAACTATCTTTTGTGGAACCTCCGACTTTAAAGCTCTAGAAATTCTATTAAATTTTATGCTTTTTTCCAAACATAATAAATTGTCTTTACAAATGTAAGCGCCTCTACCGTCCGCTTTAAAAGTTTCATCAATTTCGATTTGATTATAAATATTTCTACAAATTCGTATTAAATTTGTTTTATGTTTCATTCCATTGCATCCCATACATTTTCTTAATAGAACACCCTTATTCTTCATTAAAAGAATCCTCTTCAATTTCTTGAGTTTCTTCACACTCAACAACTTTCGCTTGGACGTTAGACAATTCAACCGTACATTTAGAAAGAGGTTTTATATCTATTTTCCAACCTGTTAAACGAGCAGCTAAACGTACATTTTGTCCTTCCTTACCTATGGCTAAAGAAAGTTGAGAGTCATCAACAACTACATCGGCAATCCTTTTTTTTTCATCAACATGTATGCTTAAAATTTTTGCAGGACTTAAAGCATTTGAAATATAAATATTTGGATCTTCACTCCATCGTATAATATCTATTTTTTCATTTCTAACTTCGTTGACAACATTTTTAACACGCATACCCTGCTCACCAACACAAGCACCTATTGGGTCAATTTCTTCAAGATTCGAATGAACAGCCATTTTTGTTCTTGCACCTGCTTCACGAACAATATTTTTAATTTCGACAATTCCTTCTTGTATTTCGCTTACCTCAAGTTCAAATAATTTTTTTATGAAATTTGGGTCCGTTCTTGAAACGCGAACCTGAGTTCCTTTTGTAGAATTTATTACTTCAGAAACATAAAGTTTTATCTTTTCATTTCGTTCAAACTTCTCTCTTGGAATTTTGTCACTTGACCTTAAAATAGTTTCAATGCGACCAATATTTATAAACACATGGTCTTCATCGTTTCGTAAAACTGTGCCTGTGATTATTTTAAATTCCTTTTTTGCAAATTCACAATATAACAAATCGCGTTCAGCTTCTTTTATTCTCTGAGTTACAACTTGCTTAGCGAGAGTTGCTGCTACTCTTCCAAAACTTTTTGGCGTTACTTCAACATCACAAATGTCACCAATGTTATAATAAGGACTTATTTTTTTTGCATCTTCAACTATAATTTCAAGAGAAGAATATCTAATAGCTTCTACTATTAATTTTTGAGCAAAAACTTTTATTTCTCCAGTAACTCTATTCATTGTTACTTTAACATTTTGAGAAGCACCTTGATTTGAATAATTTTTTTTATAGGCAGCTATCAAAGCATCTTCAATAGTTGTGAAAATTAAATCTTCACTAATTCCTTTATCCTTAACTATGGTCTTAAGCGCATCTATAAATTCTTTATTCATGAATATCCTCCTGAGATATTTCCTCTAAATTTATATTTTTAATAATATCGAGATTAATTTTTAACTCCATTTCTTTAACTTTAAGAGTAATCTCTTCGTTGTCAACGCATTTTAGAACGCCCATATATTTTTTATTTCCATCGATAGGCTTTTTCAATTTAATTCTAACTAATTTTCCAATAGCTTGATTCATATGTTCAAGATTATACAACCTTCTGTTAATTCCAGGCGAAGATACTTCGAGAAAAAAATCAGAGTCTATATTTAAATCATCTATCAAAGCATTAATTGTTTTGGATACTATTTCACAATCCTTTATAGTAACAGCATCATCACAATTTTTATTCGTTATCATTACTCTCAAATAAGAGTGTTCAAGTTCTCTAACAAATTCAACATGATACAAATCATAACCTGAATCATTTACAGAACTTACAATTTTTTTCCTTACTAAATCTGCTAAATTATTCAAAATCACATTCCTCTTTTAAATCTAAAAATTTTATTTAAAAATACAGAAGAGTAGGTCTAGAAACCTACTCTCCCACGCAATAACACAAATAAATAGCCCATGTTCTAAAATTATAACACATTAAAACAATTATTGCAAATATAATTATTTAACTTAAAAATCCAAATTCATCATCGTTTGATTTGTTTCTGGTAAATTTTCTATACATCCATGTGCCTTCAACGTTTCAATTACAGTTTTTGAAACTTTTGCTCTCGACTTCAAATCTTGTAGTGAAATGAAATCATTATCTTGTCGTGCTTCGTACAAATTTTTTGCCGCCATGCTTCCAACACCTTGCAAAGATTTTATTGGAGGAAGAATCATTCCATTTTCTATTTTAAAATCATTGTGATGAGATTTATTTAAATCAACTTTGTGAAATTTTATTCCACGAAAGTAAGCTTCACTTACGATTTCCAAAATTGTCATAAGACTTTTATCTTTTTGAGTTAAAGCTGAGCCCAAAGATTTCAATTCATTTATTCTTGATTTTATTTTTTCGATTCCGTTGCAAATTAAATCAGCATCAAACTCATCAGCACGCACGGTGCAATAAGCCGTGTAATATTCCAAAGGATAATAAACTTTGTAATAAGCAATTCTCACAGCCATAGTTACATAAGCAACAGCATGCCCTTTTGGAAACATGTACTTTATTCTTTTACAAGATTCAATGTACCATTTTTCAATTTTATTTTCTAACATTATGTTTTCTTGTTCTTCCGTAAGCCCTTTACCTTTTCTCACATTTTCCATAATGTCAAAAGCTGTTTTAGGATTGAGCCCTTTGTAAACCAAATAAACCATAATATCATCACGTGTAGAAATACAATCTTTAAGCGTCGTGTTTCCATTTTTTATAAATTCTTGAGCGTTATTAAGCCACACGTCAGTTCCGTGAGACAAACCAGAAATTCTCACCAAATCAGAAAAAGTTGTTGGAAGAGTGTCTAAAAGCATTTGTCTGACAAATTTTGTTCCGAATTCTGGAATTCCCAAAGTCCCAACATCACAAATATCTTTAATCTCATCTTCTTTAATATCTAACGCTTTCAAACTTGTAAATAAACTTAAAACTTTTGAATCATTAAGAGGAATTGTTTGTGGGTCAAGCCCCGTTAAATCTTTTAGCATTTTTAACATAGTGGGATCGTCATGTCCAAGTATATCTAATTTTAAAAGTCGTCCGCTAATCGAATGATAATCAAAATGAGTTGTAATTACATCAACATTAACATCATCAGCAGGATGTTGTATTGGCGTGAAATTAAATATATCATTGTCTTTTGGCACAACCATAATTCCACCAGGATGTTGTCCTGTTGTTCTTTTAACGCCCGTTAAACCTTTTGCTAATCTTTCAATCTCAGGTTGAGGAATACTTAAATTAAAATCTTCCATATATCTTTTTACGTATCCATAAGCAGTTTTTTCAGCTATCGTTCCGATTGTTCCAGCTCTAAACACAAAACCTTTTCCAAATAATTCTTCTGTGTATTTGTGAACCGCTGGTTGATATTCTCCAGAAAAATTCAAATCAATATCAGGTTCTTTATCACCATCAAAACCCAAAAAAGTTTCAAAAGGAATATCAAAACCTTCACGACTATATTTTGTTCCGCATTTGACACAAAATTTTTCCGCTAAATCAGCACCAGCATTTACGCTTCCATCTTTTATAAATTCGCTGTTTTTGCAATTTGGACAAACATAATGAGGAGGAAGGCCATTAACTTCAGTTATTCCACAAAATGTTGCAACGAGAGAAGAACCAACCGAGCCTCTTGAGCCAACCAAGTAACCATCATCCAAAGATTTTTTAACTAACTTGTGCGCTATTAAATACAAAACGGCGTAACCATTATTGATTATAGAATTTATTTCTTTATCAAGACGCTCTGATACTTCAATAGGCAAAGGATTTCCATAAATAGAGCGAGCTTTATTCAAAGTCATTTCTTTTATTTCTTCATTTGCACCATCTATTTTAGGAGGAAAAGTTCCTTTAGGAATTGGAAAAACATCTTCAATAAGTTCATTTAATTTGTTTGTATTTTTCACAACAATTTCTTTTGAAACATTTATTCCCAAAAATTCAAATTCCTTTAACATTTCATCGGTAGTTCTAAAATACAAACTTTCATCTTCCAAATCTATTTTAAATTTTTGATAGCATCTTAAAATATTTCTGTAAATATT
This sequence comes from uncultured Candidatus Neoarthromitus sp., assembly GCA_937890765.1. Classification (GTDB taxonomy): domain Bacteria; phylum Bacillota; class Clostridia; order Clostridiales; family Clostridiaceae; genus Dwaynesavagella. The sequence continues at coordinate 28,363 of CALADQ010000012.1, read as the reverse complement.
TTGTTTCTTTTCAATGTAATGAGCGTTTGAAACTCCGACAACTAATTTATTTTGATTTTTACCAAGCTCATAAATATTTTTTATAATTGCTTTGACTTCGTCGTAACTTATAAATTTTTCAGAATTTATATATTCTTTGCAATTAATTGGAGGTGAAACTTCAAAATAATCATAAAACGACGAAACTTCATTTAGCCTTTCATCATTTGAAAAATCAGAAAAACATTTAAAAATTTCTCCTTCCCTAAATGAAGCACCAACAATAATTCCATTTCTATTTTTCAAAATTTCACTTTTTAAAACACGCGGAGTCTTAAAAAAATGTTTTAAATGAGCATCAGAAACAATTTTATAAATATTTTTCAATCCATCTTGATTTTTTGCTAAAAGCACAGCTTGATTTGTGTAGAACTTTGAAAAATTAATATTGTTTTCATAAAAAGACTGAAGTTGTTTAAGGGTAATTATATTTTTAGATTCAAGTTTTTCAAAACATTTAATCAAAATTTGAGCAGTGGCCTTAGCATCATCAACAGCTCTGTGATGATTATCTAAAGAAATTCCCAAATGCTTAGCAACAAGATTTAATTTGTACCTCTTTAATTCTGGAAAAATCAATTTGCACAAATCGATTGTATCCATCAACGAATTTTGAAAATCAAAACCGAATTTAACTCCATTCCTTCTTATAAAAGACATGTCGAAATCAATATTATGTGCAACCAACGTCGCCCCATCGCAAAAATTATAAAAATCCTCAATGGCATTTTCAATTAAAGGAGAATTTGCAACCATAGAATCATTTATTTTTGTAAGCTCAACTATTTTTTGTGGAATTTCAATTTGCGGATTCACAAAAGTCGAAAAGATATCAATAATTTCACAATTTTTAATTTTAACAGCACCAATTTCAATAATTTTATCGCACGAACTTGAAAATCCCGTTGTTTCAATATCAAAAACCACAAACGTATCTTGTATAGTCTGCTCTTTCAATTTAGAAACTATTTTTCTCAAATCATCAACCAACGTAACCTCAATTCCATAAATAGGTTTTATTCCATATTTTTTTGAAGCATCCATAACGTTTGGATAAGCTTGAACAACATTATGGTCCGTTATTGCTACAGCCTTATGCCCCCACTTTTGAGCAATACTAAACAACTCATTAACATTTATAACCGAATCCATAGTGCTCATATTTGTATGAACATGAAATTCAATACGCTTTTCCTCTTCACAATCCATTCTCTCAAAAATTTTATGTAAATTTATGCTTTTAGCCATTATTGTCAATTCTTTTGTGTAAATATCATTAACAACATCACCATGAACACGAACAGTTATGTTTTCAGAAATTTTGGAAATCATTTCGTCAGAATCTTTATCTTTAACAAAATATTTTACATTTATGGAGGTGCTTTCATCTGTAACATAAAAACTCAAAAGCCTTTTTCCCGTTTTGGTATTTATGAAGGACTTGTTAAAAATTTTTCCTTCTATTGTTATATCTTTTTCAGGAACAGTAATGAGATTAATTCGTATTGACTTATCTTGAATTAATTTTCCGAAAATCACATTTTCATTTTTAGAAAATTGAAGCTTTGGCTCTTTAGGAATTTCAATTTTCAAAGGAGGAGCATTTTGAATTTTCTCTTCGTCTTTAAAATTATTTTTAATTTTGGAAATTTCTATTTCGATTTCAACATCAAGCCCATAAAATCGACTCAAAAATTTTTTAATTTCTTTATCAACATGAAGTTCAAAAAATCTATTTACCAAAAAATCATTTTGTAAAAATAATTTCATCAAATTATTTTCAACTTTCATCTCTTTATAAAACGAATTGAAAATTGGAAACCTAGCATCTATAAATTGCTTTAACGAATTAATACCAACCTTCACAAAAAAATTTAACGTCTTCTCTCTCAACTCAAAAATTTCAATAAACCCATACTCATAATTCCTATCCAATTTATTTTTCAAATCTTTTGCAAATTTAAATTTATCAAAAGAATCACTGTACTTAACATACAAAAAAATCTTTTTTAAAGATTCATTCAATTCAACTTTTAAAACTTTCATTTTAAAATCCCCATAATTTAAAAGAGAGGCATAACCTCTCTTAAATTGACTCTAACTCTTTTTTTAATTCTTCTAGCAAATTCTCCTCTTTAACTTTTTTGAGAATTTCACCTTTCTTAAAAATTATACCTTCTCCAACGCCACCAGCAACACCAATATCTGCTTCCCTCGCTTCACCAGGTCCATTAACAGCACATCCCATAACTGCAACGGTCAAATTTTTATCTATATTTTTTGTCAAATCTTCCACTTCACTAGCAAGCTTGAACAAATTAAATTTTGTTCTCGAACAAGTTGGACAAGATATTAAATTAACTCCTTTATTGTAAAGATTCAAAGATTTTAAAATTTCTTTAGCAACCTTCACTTCATTAACAGGATCATCAGTAAGAGAAACTCTAATGGTATCTCCTATTCCGTTAAAAAGAAGCGAACCTATTCCTATGCTAGACTTAACAGCTCCAGACAAAAACAATCCTGCCTCCGTAACACCTAAATGCAAAGGATAATCTACAAGATTAGATATTTTTGTATAAGATTCAATCATCATAGAAACATCTGAAGATTTAACGGAAATGACAATATCATTAAAATTAAATTTTTCAAGCAAATTTATATTTTGCATAGCACTTTCAACTAAAGCATTTGTTGTTTTCTTGCCATAGATTGACAACAAATCTTTTTGTAACGAACCACCATTGACACCTATTCTTATAGGAACATTGTAATACTTACACGACTCAACAACTTCTCTAATTTTATCTTCATTTCCAATGTTGCCCGGATTAATTCTAATTTTATCAATTCCATTTTTAACACATTCCAAAGCTAACTTATAATTAAATTGAATGTCAGCAACTAAAGGAATATTTATTCTGCTTTTTATTTTAGAAACACATTCAGCTTCAAAAAAATCCGTAACAGCAATTCTAACAATATCACAACCATTTTTCTCAAGTTCATTTATTTGATTAACAGTTGAATCAATATCTTTAGTATTAGTGTTTGTCATAGATTGTATAGCTATAGGATTGTTACTTCCTATAAATTTATTTCCTATCTTAATCTCTCTTTTAAAAATTCTATCCAATTTTTAATCATCCCTCTTAAATTTCATTTAAAACTATTGTAACTTAACAGGAAAAAATATATCTTTAAAAGTCACAGCTATGAGGAGAACTATTAATATTGCAAAACCAACAAAATTTATTTTACTTAATATATCTTGGCTAACTCTCTTTCTTGATATGGCTTCAATTAAGTTTACTATAACAGCTCCTCCATCAAGTGCAGGAAAAGGAATTAAATTAAATATACCGAGATTGACACTTAAAAAAGCTGTAAACTTTAACAACTGAGGTAAACCAGCCTTAGCAGCCTTTCCTGATATTTTAAATATGGTAACCGGTCCACTCAAATCTTTAAAAGAAGCTTTTCCTGTTATAAGCATACCAAAAGAGTATAATACCTGTTTGATTTCAGAAAACGTATCTTTTATTCCATTTAAAATTCCTTCAAAAAAACCAGGACTTTTCACGTACTCAGGCGCTATACCAATTTTAATTGAATTATCATTTATTTCAGGTTTAACATTAAGATCTATTTGTCTTCCATCTCGCAAAATAGTTAAAACCATATCTTCCTTATTTTGAGTTGTATTTAATGTAAATAAAAATTCATTCCAGTTCAAAAACTTTTTGGAATTAATAGCAATCATCTTATCTCCAATTTCAATTCCAGCTAATTCTGCAGGGCTACCTTTTTCAACTTCCTTCACAATTGTTGTAACATATCCATTAGTAAGATTCAACCCACAAAATATTACAATAGCAATTATGAAATTCATAACTGGTCCAGCTAGGATTATGGACAATTTTCTAAAAGGATTTTTAAAAATATACGCTCTTTCTTTTTCATAATTTGAAACAGATTCATCAGACTCCTCATATTCACCAAGCATCTTCACATAACCACCAATTGGTAAAAGTCTTATTGAATATAAGGTTTCTTTACCCTTAATTTTAAACAACAACGGTCCCATACCAATTGCAAATTCTTCAACCTTAACGCCATTGAGTTTTGCTAAAATAAAATGTCCAAACTCATGACCGACTATAAGCAAACCAAAGCTTAACAAAACTGCTAGCACCACAATTAAATTACTCATTTAATACCTCTCTTTACATAAAAATATGTGCATACATAAAGACTGTAATAGATATCATAAGTATGCTATCAAACCTATCTAAAACTCCGCCATGTCCAAGTATTAAATTTCCAAAATCCTTAATTCCCGTAAATCTCTTTATGGAGGAAGCTATTAGGTCACCTATTTGAGCAGAAATACTTGTTAAGAAACTCAATATAAACAAATTTGGAATAGGAATTCCCAAATTATTTTTAAATATAAATCCAAATACCAAAATTGTAATAACGCAACTTATAACACCTGCAATTGAACCCTCTAGTGTCTTATTAGGACTAAGCGTTCTGCTAATTTTGCATTTTCCAAAATTTTTACCTATGAAATAAGCCATTGTGTCAGTACTCCATGCACTTAAAAATATAATCCATGGTAAATAAATATTTTTATTACTTAAAATAAAAATAAAACTAAACGGAATAACTATGTAGAAAACAGAAACAAAACTTAAACTCACATCAACAATATTATTATTTTTACTCAAACTATAAAATAGTAATAAAATAAAAAATATAAAAACTAACAAACTAGAGTATTTAAAATCAATTACATAATATATTATTATAAAAAATAGTATTAAATATTTATTAACTTTTATTTCTTTAAGGCTTAACGCATTAGAAAATTCCACAATTGCCATAACACTAATAATTCCCATAACAAATTTTAAAACAATTCCACCTAAAAGGATTGCTAAAATTATTGGCAAAATTATAAGTGATCCAATATACCGTTTATTTAATTTTGATAAATTATTCTTCATTGTCTACCTTTCCATATCGTCGACTCCGTTTACTATAATTTTTTATAGCTTCGTACAAATCATCTTTTGAAAAATCAGGCCAAAGAACATCAGTAAACCAAAATTCTGTATAGGCACATTGCCAAAGCAAAAAATTGCTCAACCTATATTCTCCACTTGTCCTTATTAATAAATCCGGATCAGATATATCACGAGTATACATATATTTCGAAAAAATTTCTTCATTTATTTCACTTGGATTCAGTTTGTTGTTTAAAACTTCTTTTACAACGCTTTTAACTCCATTAATTATTTCATTTCTTGCACCATAATTTATAGCAAGAGTCAAAATTAATTTAAAATTATTTTTTGTTTTGTCAACTGCATTTTGAATTAGTTTTGTAGTTTTTTCAGGCATTTTACTAATATCACCAATGACCTTTAAACATATATTTTCTCTAACTAATTCATCAGTCTTCTCAATTAAATATTTATTTAATAGAAACATTAAGTTGTTAATTTCAAAAGTTGGACGTTTCCAATTTTCTGTTGAAAAAACATAAAGTGTTAAATATTTTACCTCTAAATCTTTACACTCATTAATGAGCGTTTCCAAATTTTTTACTCCAGCTTTATGCCCCTCAGTTCTTGAAAATCCTTTTTTCTTGGCCCACCGTCCATTCCCATCTAAAATTATAGCAATATGCTCAGGGATATTAACATTATTAAGTTTCACAAATTCAACCTTCCTTAAATCGACATAATTTCTTTCTCTTTAACAGATACAACATCATCAATATCTTTGATAAACTTATCTGTAATTTTTTGAATTTCATCTTCTGATTTTTTAAGTTCATCTTCCGTTATAGAATTTTCTTTCTTCAAAGATTTTGCTTTATCGTTTGCATCTCTCCTTATAGCTCTAATTGAAACTTTTGAATCCTCTGCTATTTTTTTAACTTTTTTCACAGTATCCTTTCTAGTTTCTTCAGTCATCTCTGGAATAATTAATCTTATAGTCGAGCCGTCATTATTAGGAACTAAACCCAAATCGGATTTTAAAATTGCCTTTTCAATTTCTTTAAGAATAGTTTTTTCCCACGGCTGAATCATTATAACTCTAGACTCTGGAGTTGAAATATTTGCAACTTGATTAACTTTAGTCATGCTTCCGTAATATTCAACTTCTATCCTATCAAGCATACTTGGATTAGCTCTTCCAACTTTTACTGATGATAAATTGCTTTTAAGTATATCAATAGTTTTAGACATTTTATCTTTTAACGTAGAAATTATATTATCAATCATATCAACACCTCAAATTTTATTTATTAACAAACGTACCGATTTTTTCTCCATTAATAGCTCTCAAAATATTTCCTTCAACATCCAAATTGAAAACTACAATTGGTATGTTGTTATCCATACATAACGACGTAGCCGTGGAATCCATAACTTGCAAATTTTGATTCAAAATATCTATGTAATTTAGTTCATCATATTTTTTTGCGTCAGAATTAACATGAGGATCTTTATCATATATCCCATCAACTTTTTTAGCTAAAAGTATAACTTCAGCTTCTATTTCTGCCGCTCTTAAAGCAGCCGCCGTATCAGTTGAAAAAAATGGATTTCCAGTTCCAGATGAAAATATAACCGCTCTTCCTTTTTCCAAATGCCTCACCGCTTTTCTTCTTATGTAAGGTTCAGCAATTTGTTTTATTTCCAACGCACTTAGCACTCTGGTTATAACGCCATATTCCTCCAAAGAATCTTGTAAAGCTAAAGAATTTATGCAAGTAGCAAGCATTCCCATATGGTCCGCCGTGGTTCTATCCATTCCTTTTCCTGCTCTTCCTCTCCAAATATTACCTCCACCTACAACAATTCCAACTTGGAGTCCATTGTCTATAAGTTGTTTTATTTCACTTGCAATCCTTTTACAAATTTCAAAATCTATACCAAAACCTTGTTTACCAGCTAAAGCTTCACCTGAAAGTTTTAATAAAACACGCTTAAATTTGCAACTCATTTTAATATCCTCCTAAAGAATTAATAAAAAAGAGAACAATGCCAAACATGTTCTCTTTTAAAACAAAATCTATTTACCCTTATTCATTTGCTTCTGAACTTCTTCAGCAAAATTTTCTTCAGTTTTCTCTATTCCTTCACCTTTTTCAAAACGAGAAAAACGTACAACTTCTATTTTTGTTCCTAATTCTTTTGATTTAGAATTTAAAAAATCTCCAACACTTAATCCAGGATCTTTAACAAAACTTTGATTCAAAAGACAAACGTCATCAAAGTAAGCTTTAATTCCACCCTCTACAATCTTGTCTAAAACCTTCTCAGGCTTTCCACTATTCATAGCTCTAGTTCTTAAAATTTGAGATTCTCTATCAATTGTCTCTTGGTCAACTGAGTTTGAATCTAAGAACAAAGGATTAGATGCTGCTATGTGCATACAAATATCTTTAGCAATCTTCGCAACCTCTTCGTTTTTCAAATCACTTTTTAATTCAACAATAACACCAATTTTTCCATCACCATGTATGTAAGAATTAACAACACCACAATCTGAATAATAATTTACAACTCTCCTTAAAGATATATTCTCTCCAAGTTTAGAAACCAAAGAGATTATAGCATCCTTAACAGTTGCAAATTCATTGTCAAATCTATACTCCAAACATTCTAATTTCTCAATATCATCACAGCCACTCTCACATGCTAATTGACAAATTTCCTTAGAAAGTTTAACAAACAAATCATTTATAGCAACAAAATCAGTTTCACAATTTAACTCGACCAAAGTCCCTTTTGAGTAATCTTCAGAAATATAAGAAGACACAACACCTTCTGCAGCAATTCTACCAGCTTTTTTCGCTGCAGATGCCAATCCCTTTTCTCTCAAGAAATCGACAGCCTTTTTTAAGTCACCATCAGTTTCAGCCAAAGCCTTCTTACAGTCCATCATTCCAACGCCTGTTAGCTCTCTAAGCTCTTTAACCAACTGTGCAGTTATCATAAAAAATTTCCTCCTATAAAATTAATTTTCTTCTACAATTTCCTCTTCAATAAAATCTGTTCCTTGTCTACCTTCAATTATAGCATCAGCTATCTTATTAGTTATTAACTTAACAGCTCTTATGGCATCATCATTTCCTGGAATAGGAAAATCGATTTCATCAGGATCGCAATTTGTATCCACTATCGACACAATTGGAACTCCTAATTTTTTGGCTTCATAAACTGCATTTCTTTCTTTTTTAGGATCTATTATAAACATTGCACCAATGTTATTAGCATTTAAATTTTTAATACCGCCAAGATTTCTTTCCAATTTATCAATCTCAGCCCTTAATTTTATAACTTCCTTTTTTAGAAGAAGTGAGAAAGTACCATTCTCCTCCATTTCTCTAAGCTCTTCAAGCCTTTTTATCCTATTCTTTATGGTTCTAAAATTGGTAAGCATTCCTCCCAACCATCTGTGGTTAACATAATGCATTCCAACTCTTATAGCTTCTTCTGAAATAGTTTCTTGCGCTTGTTTCTTTGTTCCTACAAACAATACATCTTTTCCTTCAGAAGCTAATTCTCTAATAAATTCATACGCTTCTTCCAATTTCTTAACTGTTTTTTGCAAATCTATAATGTAAATTCCATTTCTCTCTGCAAAAATAAATTTATCCATTTTAGGGTTCCATCTTCTTGTTTGATGCCCAAAATGAACACCAGCTTCTAATAATTGCTTCATTGAAATAATTGACATACTCAATTTTCCTCCATTTCGGTTGAATCTTCCACTGTTTTCTTCTTCGTATGAAACTCAAATTGAGCACCGACACACGAATTAAACAGTGTGAATAATACCCTAATAATATAACACACATGAATTAAATCTTTCAATAAAAATTTATAATTTAATTATTTATACACTCATTATTTATACATTCATACAATTCTTCTTTTTTTCTATTCACTTTTTTTACAGTTATTCCTCCACATTTCGAACATCTAATTTTACTTGTAGGTTCGTACCAAGAGACAAAATTACAATCAGGATAGTTTTCACATCCATAAAAATTTTTTCCCTTTTTTGTTTTCTTAACTAGAATTTTACCATTGCACTTTGGACAATTCACATCTAACTCTTTTTTTATAGATTTAGTATTTTTACATTCAGGATATCCAGGACAAGCTAAAAACACACCAAATCTACTATTTTTTTTCACCATATTTCTTCCACATTTTTCACATATTATATCCGTAATCTCATCTTCTATCACTATTTTTTCAACTGTATTTTGTGCGTGTTCAATCTTAACTTTAAGTGGTTTATAAAATTCATCTACTATATTTTTCCATTCCATTTTTCCTTCTTCAATGAAATCTAACTTCTTTTCCATATCTGCAGTAAAATCAATATCTACGATTTCAGTAAATTTATCTTTAATCAATTCATTGACGATATCTCCAAGTTGTGTAGGTACAAATTGTTTACTTTGTCTTTTTATATACATTCTATCAAATAAAGTGCTTATAGTGGGAACATATGTGCTCGGCCTACCTATTGATTTCTCTTCCATTAATTTTATAAAAGAAGCTTCTGTATATCGTGGAGGAGGTTGTGTAAAATGCTCTAGTTTCTCTACTTTAATATTTTTAAGCTCTTCACCTTCGTAAAATTCAGGAATTATACTGTCCTTTTCATCTTTATCTATTTGATAAACCTTTAAAAAACCATCAAAAATCAATAAAGAACCACTTAATTTAAATAGATAATTTCCATTATATACGCTCACTGAAACTGTTTTGTACAAAGCATCGTTCATTTGACTTGAAACAAATCTTTTCCAAATTAAGTCATATAATTTGAACTGATCATCCGTCAAAGTTTGTTTTGCTATTTCTGGTGTTATATTAACATCAGTTGGTCTTATTGCTTCATGAGCATCTTGTATATTTTTATTTTTTGTATAGTATCTTGCTCCATTAAAACTGTATTTATCACCATAATTCGAATTAATATATTCCCCAACTTGTTGTAATGAATCATTTGACAATCTCACAGAATCTGTTCTCATGTATGTTATCAAACCTATTGTTCCATAGGATTTTATATCGACTCCCTCGTACAATGTCTGAGCAATTAACATAGTCTTTTTGCTTTGGAAATTCAATTTTTTGTAGGCATCTTGTTGTAATGTACTGGTAGTAAATGGAGGAAGAGGTTTCTTAGCTTTAACTCCCTCTTTAATCTCATTGACGTAAAATTTATTTTTATTTAATTCATTAAGTATTTCTATAGCTTTTTCATTCGTCAAATCATCAAGTTTTTCTTTACCTTTAGAATGTAATTTTAAAATATATTTTTTGTTTCCCTTCTTACCATGTCCTTCTACAGTAAAATATTGTCTAATCTCAAATTCATTTATTTCTTTTTCTCTATCACATATTAATTTCAAAGCAGCTGATTGAACTCTTCCTGCACTTAATTTTGGCTTAACACTTTTCCATAATATAGGACTTATTCCATAACCAACTAATCTATCAACTACTCTTCTTGCCTGTTGAGCATTAACTAAATTCAAATTAATATTACGTGCATTTTTTATTGAATTTTTAACTGTTGTTTTGGTTATTTCATTAAATTCAACTCTACATTTTTCATTCAAATCAATTCCTAATATAAAGGCTAAATGCCAAGAAATAGCTTCACCTTCACGATCAGGGTCAGTCGCTAAAAATACTTTTTCACTTTTTTTAGATGCTTTTTTCAAAGATTTTATTAAGTCTGCTTTTCCCCTAACATTTATATAAGTTGGCTCATAATTTTCTTCTACTGAGACACCTAGTCTACTTTTAGGCAAATCTCTAATATGTCCCATAGATGCAACTACATCATAGTTTGAACCCAAATATTTTTTTATTGTCTTAGCTTTTGCTGGAGACTCAACGATAACCAAATATTTTGCCATAGTTTATCCTGAAAAGGGATTACACCTCCAATTTTGTTTTCAACAAATCTTAATTATTGAAATACACTACATAATTTTATTAATAATATATTTTTTTTAAGTTATAGTCAATCAATAAAAATATATTAGTTAAACATCTTTACAATCATTTACATCGACTTTATTTGATAAAAATTACCACTAGACGATTCTATTAAGTTTAAATATTCCAATTCAAATAGGGTTTTATACAACTGAGTTATCGGGATGTTAGATTCATTTGCTATTTCATCAACATTACATGGTTTATTTTTTATCATAGAAAATACTTTAAATTTAACAGGATCTTCAAATAATTTTTTGTATATAGAAGAATTTGTTTTTGATTTATTACCTTTTAATTTAAATATTTCATATATGTCATTGATTTCCGAAATAATAAAAGCACCATCTTTTATTATTTTGTTACAACCCAAACTTGTTTGCCAAAATATTGGTCCGGGAATAGCGGCAATATCTTTTCCATAATCAAGTGCGTACTTTACCGTTATCATCGTCCCACTTTTTTCTTTTGCTTCAACTACTATTAAACCATCGCCTAGCGCAGCTATTATTCGATTTCTTTCTGGAAAATTAAATCTATCTGGTTTTGCATATAAATCGTATTCAGAAATTAAACATCCAGACTTTCCTATTTCATCAAAATAAATTGAGTTTTCTTTTGGATAATAATTTAAAATTCCAGAACCTAAAACACAAATTGGTTTTCCCTGATTTTCTAAACAAATTTTGTGAGAGAGTATATCTATAGAGCGTGCTCCACCACTAACTATACCAACTTCATTCATACATATTTCTTTAGAAATTCTTTTGCAAACTTCTTCTCCATACGGAGTGGAATTTCGAGTGCCTATAACTGAAATACAATATTCATTAGCCAAACTCAAATTTCCCCTATAAAACAAACCAAAAGGAATATCATCAATATTTTTTAGTTTTTCAGGAAAAATTTCATCATCAAATCTAACAAACTTTATATTATTTTTCTCAAGTTTCAAATTATAATCATCAATATCAAAATTATTTTTTAAAAATTCATATGTAGTTTTAAATTTGTCGCACTCATTTAAATTTATATAACTCAAATTTCCATTTCCGATTAGCTGTTCAAAAACATTTTTGGACGTTCCAAATTCTTTTATCAAAGCTGTTTTTATTTTATAGCTAACATTTGTTTTTAAAATCCAGTAATCATAAAAATCCATATAAATGCACACCTCTCCTTTAAACAACTTTTTTAATAAATTTTCTGTAATTCATAACCTCCACTATGTGAGAATCATTTATTTTTATTTCGCCATCTAAATCTGCTATTGTGCGTGCTATTTTCAAAATTTTAAAATAGGACCTTGTTGAAATACTTTCCTTCCTATATATAGTTTCTAAAATTTCTTTACTGGATTTGCTTAATTCACAAAATCTATTAATCAAATCATTATTCATTTCGCTGTTGTATTTTATATTAAATTTTTTAAACCTATCTTTTTGTATCTTTCTTGCTTCTGAAATTTTATTTAAGGCTTGTTTAGTTGTCATGCGTGTGTCTTTGCTGTGAGAAATGTCAATGTAATCTATGACAGGCGTGTATGTAAATATATCGATACGATCCAAAAGACTGTTAGAAAGTTTATTTATGTAACGTTCTCTTTTTACAGTTTCACACGTGCATTGTTTAATTGCATTGTTGTTTAAATAATTTCCACATGGACATAAATTCATTGCACCAACTAACATAAATTTTGCTGGATACTCTAAAAAATTTTTGTTCCTATTTAAAATAATTTTCCTTTCTTCAATTATCTTTCTCAAAACTTCAAGCATTTCTCGTTTAAACTCCAACATCTCATCTAAAAACAAAACGCCATTATTACTCAAAGTTATTTCGCCAACTTTTCCGTTACGTTCATTTCCTATGAAAGAACTTTTTGAAATCGTGTGATGAATTTCTCTGAATGTAGGTTTATTTAAATCTTCGTTGACTGATATTAAACTATAGACTCGTCCCTTTTCCAAACTCTCTTCGTAATCTAAATTTGGCAAAACAGATCTGAGGGATTTAGCCAACATAGTTTTTCCGCTTCCAACTGGCCCATACAAAATAACATTGTGAAATCCAGCTGCTGCAATTTGCAAAGCTCTTTTGCTACTAATATGTCCTAAAACATCTTCAAAATTTATAAATTTAATTTCTTTATCTAAATATTTATCGACACATTTTAATTTTGAATTTATCTCACCGCTCCTAATGTAATTCACAACTTCTTTTAAATTATCAAAATAATCTACATTGACATCTTTAACGAAATTTGATTCACTAAAATTATCTTTTGGTAAAACAAATTCTTTAAATCCATTTTTAAAACCATCAATCAAAATTGGAATTGTTCCTTTAATGTTTTTAACATGTCCATCCAAAGATAATTCTCCAAGAATAATTTTGTCTGAAATATTTTTGCGTGGAAAAATTTGTTTTGACGCCATCAATATTCCTATTGCAATACATAAATCCAGCAAAGAACCTTCTTTTTTTAAATTTGCTGGAGATAAATTTACAGTTATTCTTCCGAGCGGAAATTTAAATCCACTGTTTAATATAGCACTTCTAACTCGCTCTCTTGATTCTCTAATTTCTATATTTGGTAGTCCCACAATGTCAAAAGATGGTATGCCCTTAGTTATTGAAATTTCTATATCGATAATTCTTCCTTCTATCGAATTGAACGTAGCACTTTTTAAAACGATCACCAAATTTAACCACCTCTTTTTTTAAGAATTATTAACAAGAAAAGGTTTTTTATACAATAATAAATTCGTATTTTTGCTACAATTTTTGCAAACCATAAAGAGATGTATTGAATTTCTATAAATTTCATATTGTGAATTTGTTATAAATTTTGTAGAATATTTAAAATATGTTTAATCTTAATAATTTTACATTATTAAAAGGAGCATCTAGTATGGCAACTGTACTTATTGTTTTCACATTTTTATTTTTTTTACTAAATGTAATTAGCATATTAATTATGATTTTTTTAGAGAGAAAAGATCCACGAAGTATTCAATCATGGATTTTAATATTTTTGTTATTGCCTCCTGGATTTTCAATATATATTTACATTGTTTTTGGAAGAGGACCGAAGCTTAATAGGAAGAAAATAAGAAATAGAAATTATCGTTTGTTTAATGAGTTGTCAAATATTTTAAACATTAAAGACTACAACAAAATTCCAAATGAAGATAATTTAGACACATCAATTTTAAAATTTAATTTGTTAAAAAATAAAAGCGCTGTAACTGAAAACAATCGCGTTAAAATTTTAAATACAGCACAAGAAAAATTTGAAGAGCTCATTAAAGATATTAAAAATGCAAAACACAATATACATTTTCTCTATTACATAATTAAGAATGACAATATTGGAAATCTTATCATCAATTTGTTGGCGGAAAAAGCTATGGAAGGTGTCAAAGTAAGAGTTATTTATGATGACACTGGTTGCATTTGTATTCCCAAAAAATTATTTGACAAATTGAAAAACGCCGGTGGAGAAGTGTATCCTTTCTTTCCATCGTACGCCAAATTCATAAATATAAATTTGAATTACAGAAATCACAGAAAAATTGTTGTGATAGATGGAAAAATTGGTTACGTTGGTGGGATAAATATTGGCGATGAATACATGTCATTAAGTAAAAAGTTAAGTCCATGGAAGGATTGCCATTTAAAAATAATTGGCGATGCTGTAAATTTTCTTCAGCTTCAATTTATTAAAGATTTATCTTACGTAAGCAATCATAAAATTGAAACGGAAAAAGATTTTCAAAATAAATATTTTCCCAAATCGGAAATTCAAAATAAAACTTACACTCAAATTGTTTCAAGTGGACCTGATGAAAAAGAATACGAACAAATTAAATCCACTTACTTAAAAATGATTTACAGTGCCAAAAAAGAAATTTTCATACAAACGCCTTACTTAGCTTTGGATGATGGATTTTTGTCAGCAATTTTGTACGCAGCACAATACGGAATAAAAATTAAAATTATGTTGCCATATATTTATGATAAAAGAATTGTTTACAGAGTTACATGCTCATACATTCAACAATTTATGGACGCAGGAATCGAAATTTATTTGTATAAAGGATTTTTACATTCTAAAGTCATGATAATGGATGATTGCGTAACTTCAATTGGTACAGCTAACTTTAACATAAGAAGCTTTTCGTTAAATTATGAAATCAACGCTTTCATGACTGACAAAGATATTTGTTCCAAAATGAAAAAAATATTTTTTGAAGATATAAAGAATAGCATAAAGCTCGATGAAAATTATGAAAAGAGCAAATCTCTTTTGCTAAAATTCGAAGAAGGTATTTGTCGATTGTTCACTCCCCTTCTTTAAAATTTAAAGGACTAATTAAAACAATTAGTCCTTTAATGATTTTTTATTTTAAATATTCATACATATCGTATTGATTTTCATTCATTCCCATAGCCTCGTAAACTTTTTTCGCCTTCTTGTTATTCTTTTCAACATACAATCTTAGGCCAACATATTTTGAATCAGAATCACAAATTGATTTTACATTTTCAAACAAAGCTTTAAATATTCCATGCTTTCTGTAATCTTTATGAACATAAACACTTTGAATCCATATAAATTCTCCATTTCTCCAATCACTCCATTCATAAAGAATCATCATTTGCCCAACAACTTTTCCATTAATTTCACAAACAAAATATTTTCCTTGAATTTCACCATTTAAAACTTTTTCAATTCCTTTTTCTAAAACTTCCGCAGAAAGTTTAATATTTTCTGTTTCGACAGCTAAATTTAAATTAAATTCGACAATATGTTTCAAATCATTTAATGTTGCCTTTCTTACATTCATTTTCGCTTCCTCCTTTTTAAAATTTTTTGTTATATTTTTACATTTTAGGGTAAATACTCAATAAAGAGGTGAATTATTAATGACAACTAAACAAATTGGTGATTTGGCTGAAGATTTATCCGTGAAAATATTAACTGATAATAAATTTGATATTATTTGTAAAAATTACAGAACAAGACTTGGTGAAATAGACATTATTTGTTTTAAAAGAGATACAATTTCATTTATTGAAGTTAAAAGTTTATGTATGTTTAAAGACAATGTTATTTCAGAACCAAAAGAACAAATTACGAAAAGGAAACGCAACAAATTAAATTTAGTGGCTAAACATTTTATGTCAAGTGAAAATTTAGATGATTATTATTATAAATTTGATTTAATGGAAATAAAATTTTGGAACGATAAAAATTACAGTTACAATTACATAGAAAATATTTTTTAAATTATATTCTTTATAAAACTCTTTCTGTGATATTCACATATTCCAAACTTTTTTATGTTTTCAATGTGAGTTTTAGTTCCATACCCGACATTGTTAATGAAATCATATTGCGGATATTTTTCGTGATACTTTATCATTAGCTCGTCTCTATAAACTTTTGCAATTATGGAAGCGCACATTATGGAAGCACTTTTTGTATCACCCTTAATAATGGAAATATTTTTTTGTTTAAGTCCTTTAACTAAATATCCATCTGACAAAACTAAATCCACATTTACATTTAATTCCTCGATGCTTCGTCTAAGTCCGTCTTGATTAGCAGTGCCTATTCCAAATTTATCAATTTCATGATTTGAAATTTCTATGATTTTAAAATGTTTAGCATTTTTGATTATTTCTTGGCTAATCTGTTTCTTCAAATCTCTACTTTTAATTTTTTTGGAATCATTTATATTTTTAATAATTTTATTTTCGTTATTCAAATCTAAAACAACAGAAACACAAACAATTGGACCAGCAAGAGGACCTCTTCCAACTTCGTCGCATCCTGCTATAACATAATTATTATTCAAAACATATTGTCTATCAAAATCATAAAATTCTGCGTTCATAGCTTCGAGCTTTTTAAATTGTTCATATTTATTTTTTAAAGATAAGGCCAACTTTTTAACTGAACTTCTTTCGTCACAATTTAATTTAAAAATTATTTCATCAATCTTATCACTTTCAAAATTAAGATTGCGTATAAAAATTTTTATATCATCACATTTCAATTTTTTAAAATCCATAACAAAAATTTTCCTTTACAATAAATCTTCAGGAGATTCGAGAGAAATCAAACCTATTTTTCCTGATCTAAAATCATTTAAAATTATTTTTGATAAACGCGAATAATCTATCAAAGATTTTTTTGCTAAACATCCCAATTTATGACCTATGAAATCTAAATTTTCATTTGCGTCATCCGTCAATTTAATTTTATAGGCTAACTCAAGATTTTTTTTGTAATTCTCCGTTAAAAATTTTATAAGATTGAAACTAACTTCTTCGATATCCAAAATTTCATCTTTTATTGAACCAATATAAACTAAATTAAGTCCAACTTGCTCATTGTCAAATTTAGGCCATAAAATTCCAGGTGTGTCCAACAAATCAATCCCAAAATTTGTTTTAATCCATTGCTTTGACTTAGTAACGCCAGGACGATTTCCAACTTTGGCAATTGAATTTTGAGATATTTTATTTATCAAAGAAGATTTTCCCACATTGGGTATTCCCAAAATCATTCCTCTTACTGTAAAATTTCTCACGCCCTTCGATTTGTATTTTTCAATTTTGTCCTTCATAACAAAATTAATTTTATTTGTTATCTCATTCATATTTTTTGAACTTATTATGTTTAAATCAACGCAACAAACATTTTGATTTTTATAATAATCAATCCATTTTCGCGTAACATTTTTATCTGCCAAATCAATTTTACTGAGAATAATAATCTTAGGCTTGCACTTCGTTAAATTTTCAATATCAGGATTAGTTGTGGAAATGACCGCACGTGCATCTCTAATTTCAATAACAATGTCAACCATATTGAGCATGCTTTTAATTTCTTTTTGGGTTTTGAACATATGACCAGGAAACCAATTTATATTCATAATGCAACTCCTACAAAAAAATAAATAGCAAATTTCCAACAAAGAAATTTACTATCAACAATAAATTTATTTTTTATCAGCAATTTTCTCTTTAACTTTTGTTGCTTTACCAACTCTATCTCTTAAATAATAAAGTTTTGCTCTTCTAACTTTCCCTCTTCTCGTAACTTCAATTTTCAAAACTTTTGGTGAATGCAACATAAAAGTTTTTTCAGTTCCAACTCCATACGCAATTCTTCTAACAGTAAAAGTTTCTCGCACTCCACCATTTTGTCTTTTTATAACTGTTCCCTCATAAATTTGAGTTCTTTCTTTGTTTCCTTCTGTTATGAGTATACTTACCTTAACAGTATCTCCAACATTAAAAATTGGAACATCTTTCTTCATTTGTTGAGATTCTATGTACTTAATTAAATCATTCATTTTTGTTAATACCTCCAACTTATTTTTCATTTTTCAATAAATATGGTTTGAATTTTTTCGTTATCCTAAAGGACTCCGATCTCCTCCATTTTTCAATTTCTGCATGATTGCCGGACAAAAGAACATCAGGAACATTCATCCCCATAAACTCTCTCGGCTTTGTATATTGAGGAAAATCCAACAAACCACAACTAAAAGATTCATTATCAAGACTTCTTTCGTTTATAACAGAAGGTACAAGTCTAACAATGCTATCTATGACAGGAATCGCTGCCATTTCACCGCCCGTTAAAACAAAATCTCCCAATGAAATTTCTTCATCAATAAAATTATAACAACGCTCATCTATTCCTTCATAATGTCCACATAAAAATATTAAATGCTCATCTTTAGATAACTCATAAGCTTTTGACTGATTGAATACATTCCCACGTGGTCCAAGATAAACAACTTTTCCATCCAACTTGCTCTTCACAAATTTCAAAGCATTATATATAGGAACAACACTCATAAGCATACCAGCTCCACCACCAAAAGGATAATCATCAACTTTTTTATGTTTATCCTCTGAAAAACATCGAATATTTATTAATTCAATATCAACAATGTCATTATCTCTAGCTTTTCCTATTATGCTGTGGTTAAAAACTTCAAACATGTCAGTAAACAAAGTCAAAATACTAATTTTCATAAGACCAACTTTTCACTTCTCTGATAATAATTTTACGCGCATCAATATCAATTTTCAAAACAATTGATTTAAAAACTGGGATTAATAACTCATCATTGAGTTGAGTTTTCTTAATCCAATAAACATCATTATTTTTTGTTTTTATAACTTCAGAAACTTTTCCAAGAAAAAAATCATTTTCATCATAAACATTGCACTCTTTTATGTCTGCAATAAAATAATCGCCATCTTTAAGATCTATATTTTCACGTTTAACTTTAACAAATTTGTTTCTCAAAGTTTCAGCTTCATTACAAGTAGAAATTTCATCAAACTTAATAACAACTCTGTTATTTTTAAATTTAACCGAAACAATTTTCAATTCCTTTAAATCACTTTCATCTATATCGCTACAACCCAAATAAACACTTTCCAAATCTTTAAATATACTTAAATCTTTATCGAAAGGTATAATGTTTACTTCACCATGAACGCCATGTGGTTTAGAAATTTTACCTATGGAAAAATTTTTTATCATAGCAACTCCAAATAAAACTAATTAATTCCTGCTTTAGTCAAAAGCCTATTAACAGCATCTGTTGGTTGAGCTCCATTAGAAATCCATTTCTTAATTTCTTCCTCTTTTAAAACAAATTCAACAGGATCTTTCATAGGATTATATGTTCCAACCTCAGCTATAAATTTTCCATCTCTCGGACTTCTTGAATCAGCAACAACAATTCTATAAAAAGGTTTCTTCTTACTTCCCATTCTTCTTAATCTTATTTTTACCATTTTAAATTCCTCCTAAAATTAATTTTAATTCCCAAGCTACTTTAACTAAAAAGGCAACTTAGGGAAAAACCCTTTCTTTGCAAATTTTCCTTTACCCATTCCATTAAACTGTTTCATTAATTTACTCATATTTTCAAAATCTTTGATTAGTTTATTAACCTGTTGTATTGAGCTTCCAGAGCCTTTGGCTATTCTATTTTTTCTTGAAGAAGAACCTATAAGTAATTTAGGATTTCTTCTTTCACTAATGGTCATGGAATTAATTATTGCATCAACTTTATTTAATTCCTTCTCACTATCCTCAATATTTATGTTTTTAAGCTCCTTCATGGAACCACCAATTCCAGGAATCATTTCTAATATTTTGGAAAACGATCCTATCTTCTTCATTTGTTGCATAGCACTTTTAAAATCTTCAAAATTAAATTCATTAGCTAATACTCTTTGGCTTATTTTGTGTGCTTCATCCTTATCAATGGCTTCTTGTGCTTTTTCAATTAAAGATAAAACATCTCCCATTCCCAAAATCCTAGATGCCATTCTATCAGGATGAAAAACTTCTAAATCATTAACCTTTTCACCAGTACCAATAAATTTTATATTTTTACCGATAACCTCTTTTATAGATAAAGCTACTCCACCTCTAGTATCTCCATCTAACTTTGTTAAAATAAACCCAGAAACATCAAGATTTTCATCAAAAGTTTTTGCAACATTAACAGATTCTTGACCTATCATAGAATCAATCACCATCAAAATTTCGTGAGGATTAGCAAACTCTTTTATTTTTTTAAGCTCATTCATAAGATTTTCATCTATGTGCAACCTACCAGCAGTATCTATAATCAAAAGATTATTAGAATTTTTCTCAGCTTCTTTTAAAGCTTCACGAACAATTTGAACGGGGTCAACCTTATCGCCTAAAGAAAACACAGGTATATTAATTTGATTACCCAAAACTTCTAATTGTTTTATAGCTGCAGGTCTGTATACGTCACATGCTACTAATAATGGATTTTTCCCAGATTTTCTACAGTGTAATCCAAGTTTTGCAGCGATTGTAGTTTTCCCAGCACCTTGTAAACCAACAAGCATAATTACTGTGATTCCATTGTGATTAAAATTTAATCTACTTTGTTCATCACCCATTATTGATTTTAATTCTTCATTAACAATCTTTATTACTTGTTGAGCAGGAGTCAAACTTTCCAACACTTTTTCGCCCAAAGATTTTTCACTAACATTACTTATAAAACTTTTAACAACTCTGTAATTAACATCAGATTCAAGTAGCGCCAATTTCACTTCACGCATAGCAAGCTTAATATCTTGTTCGGATAGCTTACCTTTTCCTTTAAGTTTCTTGAAAACATTTTGAAGTTTGTCAGCCAAACCATCAAATGCCATAAACACCCCCCCCTATTACTCATAAATTTTCAATAAATTCAAACAAATCGCTATTCAAATCATAATCCAAACACATTTTTAATTTTTGAATCAAGGATAATTTTTTTTCACAAAGCTCCTTATCTTTTTTAAGAATATTAAGCTTGCTTTCAAAAACTTCTAATTGTTCAATGCTTTTATTTATTGAATACAAAATTGATTGTCTACTCGAATTATTAATTTTAGAAATTTCGACCAATGACAGATCATCAAAAAAATACAATTCCAAAATACGTTTTTGTTTTTCGGTCAAAAGATCGCCATAAATATCTATGAGAAAAATAATCTCATTCCTACTTTCCAAATCCTTCTTATCCATTACCCTTTGTATTATATCATCACAAAAAAATATGTCAAGTAAATTTACTTGACATATTACAAAAGAGCATCTATAAAATTTTTAGCTGAAAATTTTTCTAAGTCATCAATTCCTTCGCCTATTCCTATGTACTTTACTGGTATTCCTAATTTCTTTTTTATAGAGAGAATCATTCCACCCTTAGCCGTCCCATCAAGCTTTGTTAAAATTAATCCAGTTATGTCAGAAATTTCTTTAAACTCAATAGCTTGATTAAGAGCATTTTGTCCAGTAGTGGAATCCAAAACTAAATAAATTTCTTTCTGTGCTTCTTCATACTCATTTCCAATTATTTTGCTAATCTTCCTCAACTCATTCATAAGATTTTTTTTGTTGTGCAACCTTCCAGCTGTATCGCAAATAAGAACGTCATCACCTTTAGCTTTAAAAGATTTTATAGCATCAAATATAACTGCAGAAGAATCAGAACCTTGATTGTGTTTTATCATTTTAACGTCAACTCTGTCAGCCCAAACTTGAAGTTGTTCAATAGCTGCAGCTCTAAAAGTATCACCAGCTGCAATTAAAACTTTTTTACCATCATTTTTAAAATTGTTAGCAAGCTTTCCTATGCTTGTTGTTTTTCCAACTCCATTAATTCCTATTATGACAATTATTTTAGGAAACTTTTCATCAACAACTTCATTTTCATCTTCGAGAATTTCAATCATAATTTCTTTCAAAAGCGGTTTTATCATTTCAGGATTATTTATTTTCCTATCACGAATTAAGTTTCTCAATTTTTCTATTATCTCAAATACAATATCCGAACTTATATCACAAGTTATAAGCATTTCTTCTATTTCTTCATACAAATCCTCATCAATGCTCATAGCTATTCCCAAAATAGAATTAAGTTTATCCGTAAAATTCTCTTTGGTTTTACTCAAACCATGTCGTAACTTCGAAAAAAAATCATTCAACATAATTTAAAAACCTCCATTTCAAATTTCATAATTAGCCAAATTAATGGATACTATTTTTGATATCCCCTTTTCTTGCATCGTAACTCCATAAATAATATCGCTAGATTCCATTGTTATTTTTCTGTGAGTTATAACAATAAATTGTATTTTTCTAGAAAATTCTTTTAAGAATTCAGAAAATCTCAAAACATTATTGTCATCTAACGCCGCTTCAATCTCGTCCAAGACGCAAAAAGGAGCGGGCTTTATTCTAAGTATCGCAAACAATAATGAAATTGCTGAAAGTCCTTTTTCTCCACCAGACAAAAGATTTAAATTTTGTAGCTTTTTGCCTGGAGGTTGAACAACTATATCAATAGAACTTTCTAACTCATCGCCCTCTCCTAATAATAAATTTGCATTTCCACCTTTGAATAATTCTTTAAAAGTTTTATCAAAATTCTCGTTTATTATTTTAAAGTTAACCTTAAAAATTTCTTTCATCTTGACAGTTATCTCTTCAATAAATTGTTCCAACTCTTGTTTGCTTTTATCTAAATCATCTTTTTGTTGTTTCATGAACTCGACCTTTTTGTTAAGATCCTCATATTCTTCAATCGCTCTAAGATTTACATTTCCCAAATTTGAAATACTATTTTTCAAAAAAACAACTTTATCATTGTAAGCATTTAATTTCGAATCCTTTATATGAAAATTTTCATCATCAATGGAATTAAAATCTTTTCCATACTCGTTTAAAAGTTTATCATTAAGATTGTTAAACTCTGTTTCAAGTTTCACAAACTTCAACTCCAAAGAATTTATATCATTTTCAACTTTGTAAATATCACGAGAAGAATCTTCTATATAAGTGTTTAATGTGTTGATTTTATTTTTTAAATTAGTTTGCTCTACAACATATTTATCAAAATTTTTTTCAAATTCCATATTTTCAATTGCCAAATTCTCTATTACACATTTAAGTTTTTCAACATTTAACTCATGATCTTTAATTTTCAAAACTATATCATCAAATTCATTTTGTATATTTTTATTAGCTTCAATCAGTTCCCTTTTTTCTAGTGTAATTCTTTCGATTTCATGAAAAACACTTGATATATTTTCTTCCAACTTTGCACGTCTAATTTTATCAAAGGTAACCTTATCTTCATCATTTTTAATTTGCTCCTTACAAGTTTCAATTTCTTTATTTAAATCATTTATTCGAATTTTAATTTCATCATACACATTTTCATTTTCAAAAAATTTATTATTCAGCTTTTTAAGTTCTGAATCACTTTCATCTATAATTTTTTCAAAATCAATCAGTGCATTATTTTTTTTGTTAAGCTCTTCAAACTCTCTAAGCTTGTAATCATTTTTTGAAGAAATTTCATTATCCAATTTTACTAATTCCAATTTTAAATCATTTGTAATTAACTCAACATTTTTGAAATCTAAATTCAATTTTTCATTCTCATTTTTACACATTGAAAATTTTTCTTCAACATTTTTAATTTTAGAAATTTCCTCGTCTATTAATTTTTTTTGTTCTTCAATCTTTCGCTTTCTTCCTAAAATATTTACTCCCTTTGAAACATTGCTTCCACCTGTCATTGATCCACCGGAATTTATTATTTGAGAATCAAGCGTAACAATTTTATTTGAAAAATTAATGAGCTTAGCAATTTCCAAACCATTATCCAAATTATCGCACACAATTGTTTTTCCCAAAATATTTTTTGCAACCTTAAAAAACTTTTCATCAATGTTTATTAAATTTATTGCAAAATCTACAAAACCTTTTTTACCTTTTAAAACATTCGAATAATTTACATTGAATTCTTTAATCATATTCAAAGGATGAATTGTAATTCTTCCAAGCTTATTTAATTTTAAATATTCTATTATCTCTTTGGCAATATTTTCATCATCGGAAATAATGTCAGACATATGTATTCCCACAGCAGTCTCAATGGCAAGCTCATATTCTTGATTAGTATGAAAAACATTTCCAAAAACAAAACAATGTTCTTTAAACTTAATCAATTGTCCATTTTTAATTTCTTTCATTAAATTTTTACTCGTTCTTGAAAAACCATCATAATTATCTTCAAATTGCATTAACATATTAAGATTTGTTTTTTGTACAATAACAGACTTGTTTAATCTTTCAATTTCAGATTTATACAAATCTAATTTTTTATTGTTATTCTCAATTTGAGATGACAAATTTTTTAAAATATTTTGTTTAGAAACAAGATCTTTATATTTTAATTCCCTATTAAACTCTTGATGATTTATAGAATCCTCAATATCATTTATCTTTTTTGTAATTATACTAATTTCATTTTTTAAATTCTCCATATCACTTTTGATATTGTTTAAACGAGATTTAACAATATCTATTTGACTTTTTATGACCGTATTATCTTCAAAAATATCAAGTTGATGAACTTTTAATTTATCTAAATCCAAATTAAGATTTGTGATTTTAACAATTTTATCGTTAAAATTTTTGTCAAAATCTTTTAAAAATAAACTCAAATCTTTTAATTCACTTTCCAATTTAAATTTAGTTTCAATCACAATATTTTCACGAGACTCAATATTTTGAATTTTTAATTTATTTTCATCCAATTGCTTTTGATAAAGTTCATTGTAATTTATCAACATGTTGATATTATTTTTCTCAAGATTTAAATCATTTTTAGAAGAATTAATTTTCTCTTTTATTTCATAATACTTATCTCTATTAATTTTCTCTTCATTTAACAAAGTATCTAATTTATTTTCTAAATCATTCTTATCTTTTACTAAAGAACTTTTATTGTTATATAATTTATCAAAATTAAACTTACGTTCTAAAATTCCATTTTTAATTCCATTCATTTCAAAATTAATTTTATGTAGTTTGTTGCTAATTAAAATACTTTCAATTTGCTTAAGCTCATTGGAAAACCCTAAAAATTTTTCTGCTTTATCTTTTTCTAATAACAAAGGCTCCAAATATTCACTGTAAGTTGATAATATATCATTTATTCGAATCAAATTTTCATTTGCATTATTTATTTTATTTTGAGCTTCTTCTTTTTTAAATTTGTATTTGGTTATTCCTATGGCTTCCTCAATAAGAGCTCTTCTATCGTCCACTTTTCCACTTAAAATGGATTCTATTTTTCCTTGTCCTATCAAAGAATAACCTTCTTTACCAATACCAGTGTCAAAAAACAATTCGTGTATGTCTTTAAGTCTACAAACTTTATTATTTATGGAATATTCACTTTCACCAGATCTATAAAGTTTTCTAGAAATTTTAACAGTTTCATACTCAATAGGAAGTTCTTTGTTATAATTTTCTATCGTCAAAGACACTTGAGCTAAGGAAACAGGTTTTCTAAATTGGGTTCCAGAAAAAATTACATCTTCCATCTTCCCACCGCGTAAATTTTTAACACTTTGTTCTCCCAAACACCATCTTATCGCATCAGATATATTGCTTTTTCCACTTCCATTTGGCCCAACCACAGCTGTAATTCCTTCCTTAAAAACCAATTCGGTGAAATCAGCAAATGATTTAAATCCTCTCATCTCTATAGATTTTAAAATCATATTTAAATTAAATCTCCTCTATTCAATTATGTCATTAAACAACCAATCCAATTAAAATCGTAAATAAAAATATAATCAAAATAGTGGAAGATATAATCGTTATTAACTTTTTTTTGCTATTTCTTTTCATTTAACTTTTAACCCCCAAGCTAGTATGTTTTAATTTTAGAGTATAAAAATCAAGTTTACATAACTAAGTATGTAAACTTTTTTATATTTTTTCAATCTTTTTTAATTAAATCTTGTATTATAGGCTTCAAAAGAGAAGTTAAGTTTTCATAACCTTTTAAAGTTAAATGAATTCCATCATGTGTATAAGAATTTATCATGCTTCCATTTTTATCTGCTAATTCACTAAAAGCATCGACATAAATTAAATCTTTAAAATGATTTTCAAACTCACTTAAATAAGAATTTATCTCCATTATTCGAGAATTTTCTCTACCACCACCACCAATTGCATTTTTACCGTATCGTGATTCATCGCAAGGTAGTATGGATACTAAAACGACATTTAATTTCTTAAGTATAATTTTTAATTCACAAATAATTCTAGAAATATTAAAAATTATCTCTTCATTTCTTTTGTTGTTAACTTCACTCATATCATTTGTACCAACTAAAATCACAACAACTTTAGGGTTATGTCTAACAACACCTTGCTTGATTATATTGAACAAACCTTCTGAGGTTATTCCAGAAACTCCACAATTAAAAAGTTTGTCCTTAATATTAGGGAAAAATCTATTGAGATCATAATCCCTAATTATTGAATCACCTAAAAATACAATTTCTTTACCTGGATGTTTGTCCCATTCAGTAGAAAGAACACTCCTCAAAAAGTTAACCATATATTCTTCGATTTGAAATTTTTCATACAAAAAATCTTTTGACAATTAAAATCCTCACAATAAAAATTGATTATATTTAATATATTATTTCTAATTATTTGTAAAATAAACATTTATTGAAAATAAATCCATTTTTATATGCAAACAAAAAAATTACTCAAAAGTCTCTTTTAGGGATTCTTTCATAACATCCTTGTAATCTTGTTCAGTCAATTTCATTTCTCCAAAGGAAAAAAACTTCTCCATAATATTCCTCCCCTCGTGTAATTTTTAAAAAATATTTTGCTATATAAGTTACTTACATTTTCGTAACTTTGTTAAATTTATGAATACATAAAAATAAATTCTGGTAGCAAACAAAATTTTATGTCGCACCAGAATTCTATATTAATATGATATTTGAAAATATATTATTCTATTTGTCATTGTAAGACTTCATTATGTTTACAGTGTTAGAACAACCTATCCTATTTGCCCCTGCCTCTATCATTTTATTTGCAGAAATCAAATCTCTTATTCCACCTGAAGCTTTAACACCTAAATCTTTTCCAACAGTTTTTCTCATTAATACAATATCTTCTTCCGTCGCTCCGCCTATTGACATTCCTGTAGAAGTTTTCACAAAATCGGCACCAGCTTCTTTTGAAAGTTCACAAGCTTTTATTTTTTCATCGTCAGTAAGAAGACAGGTTTCGATTATAACTTTTAAAATTTTGTCTCCACAAGCTTTTTTCAAAACTTCAATTTCATTTTTTACATAATCATATTGTTTATCTTTAAGCTTCCCAATATTTATAACCATATCTATTTCTGTTGCGCCATTTTTTATAGCGTCTTCTGTTTCAAATAATTTGCTTTGAGTTGTCATGCTTCCAAGAGGAAAACCAACTACAGTGCAAACATCGATATCGCTTTCACTTAAAAATTCAACGCAAGTTTTAACAAAACATGGATTCACACAAACAGATGCAAAATTATACTTCTTAGCCTCTTCACATAAATTCATAATTTCTTTTTCGGTAGCGTTTGCTTTTAAAATCGTATGATCAAAATATTTACTAAACATTTCCACACACCCCTTTTCAATCTCTTCTAAGAATTATACATTTTAAAAACTTTTTCATCAACTTTTTATATTTGAATCTTGAAATTGAGAAATGATTTTTAAATAAAAAAGACTCCCCCACACGAGGAAGTCTTTCAATTTTTCCGAACAAAATTATTTAAAAATAGAATAGCGTAATTTGATTTTTGTGTTTT
>CALADQ010000011.1 GCA_937890765.1 uncultured Candidatus Neoarthromitus sp. | reverse complement strand
AATTTTTCATTAATCAACTTCAACCTCAATTCTCGTTACCATCATATTTTTCTTAAGGTAATGATACTACATACAAATCAACCTTACCATTAAAATATTTTCTTTGTTTTTTAATTTCTACTGTCTTTAAACTATTGATTTTTCTTGCAAAGTAAACTTCCTATAAAGTTACCGATTATTGAAATAATTCCATACGCTAATATATAAATAGATGCACTCACATTGTAAAAGATAAATATGTCGGAGCAAATAGAAACATAATAAACAGTGGAAATGACAAATTAAACGAATTCTTAATTCCATAAATAAACGAAACTATAAAACAAATCATTGGAATTCCAATTAACAAAATCGACATTCCACTTCCAGTATCTTGAATAAATAATGGCAATACATAAAATGCAAAAATTATTACAATCAAATAACGCTTCTCAATATCAAATAAATTTCTCTTACATAGTTACCAATAATTTTGTTTTCTAATTATATTTCTTCAATAAATGATTGAAAATAATTATACCCAAGATAATTTGAACAGCTAAATATCCGCCTAAATAAAGAACAATCATGCGATAGTTTTCGACAAGTTCTAAATTTCCCAAAATACAAAAAACTAATATAGCTACTGATGTGATGATAAGACCAAATACGTAAGCGTATCGTCCTGATTTATCACGAATCTTTTCTTTTAATTCATCATGCCGTTCAATTCTCTGATTTTCAAGGATTTCTTGATATTTCTGAGAACGCTTTGGTGAACTCCAATAAAAATATCTGTAAATCATTAAAAGTCCAGGTGCAATTGTTGCTCCTGTAAGCCCAAATAAAATACTGTCCAATTTCGTATCTGTAATGAGTGCCATCATCAAAAACACAAAACCTACCAATGTATAAACGATACCACACACCAAATTACTCTTCTTCATTTTTATTTCTCCTTTCATATATAAAAATTTCATCAATTTTCTTCCCGAAAAAATCAGCGATTTTAAAAGCTAAGTCCAAAGATGGATTATATTTTCCTGTTTCAATGGAGCTTACAGTTTGCCTCGAGACTTTAATTGCTTTTGCAAACGCTTCTTGGCTCATACACAAATCTTTGCGTAATTCTTCAACTTTATTCTCCAAAGAACGCCACCTCCTTTTGACAAGTTTCATTTACAATTATATCGTAATTCCTTTTGATATTTTTGTCAAGTTTACTTTACAATTCAATATTAGTACTAATGTCTTTATCTGCATTTATGTTGTTGCTTATTTCTAAAAACAAAAAAGACAATAGAGCATATCTATTGTCTTTCTTTCATGAATGGCAAAAAATTTATTTTCATTTTTGAATTTTGTTATCGTGCTTTTGTGATTCTCCAATTTCTTTATTAACACATTGCTTTTCATAAATTTTAAAAAATGGATAATATATAAGCCAACAAATAGGTAACATTACAAAGGGAAACAACGCATTTTTCCAATCCAATGTAATCATAAATTGACTTAATCCCATTGGCAAACAACTTAATATTAAAATTTGTGGAAATGCCAAAAGCCCAAAGGAATAACCCAACCACAAAAATCCCATTACGATTACTGGACATATTACAAATGGAATTAACATCATAGGATTATACATAACTGGATATCCAAAAATAACTGGTTCATTTAAATTAAAAATTGCTGGAACTAACGAAGCTTTAGATATTGATTTTATTTGTTGCGATTTGCTTTTTAATCCCATCAACACAAGCGCCAAAGTATTTCCTGGACCACCAACGCAACCTATAGCACCGTACAAAAATACAGCATTAAAAACTAAAGGTTGACCTGAAGCGGCGAGCTGAGCATTTGTAGCATAAGCAGCTATATAAGGAGCCATAATAGCCGAAAATATAACTCCTGTTCCATGTATTCCAAAAAACCAAAATAATTGTCCCAAAATTACAATCAATATCATTCCCAACGGCGAAACCAAATATCCAATCGGAATTTCTAAAACTCTCGTTATAAGATTAGCTAAAGTCATTGAGCCTTCTGAAAAATGTGAAACTAATAAAGACAATCCATGCCAAATAATTATGTTTATACCAGCAGGTATAATTGCATTAAAACTATTTACCACTCCTTCAGGTATAGTGTCAGGCATTTTAATAACTAATTTTTTATCTATAACAATCTTAGAAATTCTAACAGAAACAAGCCCAACAATCATAGCTACAAACAAACCACTTGAACCTAACGCACCTAAATTTAAAACATCGAGATTTATTCCATCTGACACAATCGAAAATGGTGGAGATGCAACTAATAAATAACAAACAATTGATATAAAACCATTTTGCATTGGCGAACCAGAGTTTAAACGTTTTGAATAATTGTATGCCAAAGTGAAGCACATAAAAAATCCAAGCATCCCCATTGTTAATTTATATGGAAGATATACAGCATCATAAAGAGGTTGTCCAGCTTTCCATCCCCAAATCAATTCGCCTAAAGCACAAAAAATTTGGATGACTGCACCTATCATAATTAAACACATAGTGCCAGCCATTCCACCACTTATTGTTGAAATGGCAGGATTCTGAGTAAGCTTTTCACTAAATTTTCTCAGCGAATTTATAAAAGCACTGTTTGCAAATTTAGAAATTGCTTTTTCCATAAGCTAACCTCCCACTTTGCAAATCAAAAATATTTTTAAAATTTTAGTAATCGTATTCATAATAATTTTTTCATAGGCCTTTACAAATTTTGAATCGTCAATTTTATTTTTTAAAATACTAACAGATAATCCAATTGCACACGCCAATAAAATTTTCATTAAAATCCACTCCTTTTATCATTTACCTCATTTAATTTAATGTAAGTGTAACATTCCTTTAAGTAATTTTTGAGCAAACAAACTCAATATTAAACGATTTTGTGAATGAACTAAAAATATATTTTACTTCTGTACTTTTGGTTGTCCACCATGCTCATCATAAAGTTAACTTTACTTTTCATATATCCTATTCCGAAAACTTTAATTCACTTTTGTAATCCTATGATTTTTAAAATTGTCATACAAACGTTCTATAATTTCAATAACAAATAATGATAGCAAGTTGAAACTATTTCTAAATCAAAAGTTCATGCCTTCTTACTCCAAAATAAATTATACATTGTAAAAAACTTTTCATCAACGTTTAAAATCCAAAAAACAAAAAACCACTTTACAAATTTAAGTAAAGTGATTTTGAAAAATTAATCTAATTCTTCACCATTAGATTCTATACATTTTTTGTACCAATAAAAACTATCTTTCTTATATCTATTTAAACTTCCTGTTCCATCATCATTTTTATCAACATAAATAAAACCATATCTTTTTTTCATTTCGCCAGTTGATGCACTAACTAAATCAATACATCCCCAAGCTGTATACGCAATTAAATTCACCCCATCATCAATAGCTTCTTTCATTGCTTTAACGTGAGCTTTAATGTATTCTATTCTATAATTATCTCGTACAATATTTCCCTCTTCAAGTAAATCAACAGCTCCCAAACCATTTTCAACAACCATAATAGGTTTTCCATAACGTCCGTAATATTCATTTAAAGAAAACCTCAATCCAATTGGATCAATAGACCAACCCCATTCACTATATTTTAAATAAGGATTTTTAGGTCCCATATCCAAATTACCACCAGCTTTTTCTGTATAATCATGTGTCGTTGCACAACTTGTAGCATAGTAAGAATATGTTATCATGTCTACCGTACCATTTTTTAAATCTATTTTATCTTGCTCAATTATGTCTAAATCAAAATTATATTTCTTCAATATTCTTTGTGCAAAGTAAGGATACTCACCCCTTACCATAACATCAGCTGTATAATAAATTCCTTCTTGTACACACTGCTGAGTTTTTAAAACATCTTTTGGATCACAAGTTAATGGATATTTACTTGGTCCTCCTGCTATCATACAACCTACTACATAATTTTCATCAATTTCATGAGCCTTTTTCACAGCTCTAGCACTTGCAACCATTTGATGATGCAAAGCTTGAAAATCATTTTTTAAATTTGAAACAGGATATCCTGCGAAAAAATCTTTAATCATTATAATTGTATTTATTTCATTAAATGTAATCCAATACTTAACAAGCCCTTTGTACTCTTTAAATAAAACTTCTGCATATTTTTCATATAATTCAATGAGCTTTCTATTCTTCCACCCACCAAAATTTTCTTGTAAGTACAAAGGTAAATCATAGTGATATATCGTAACCAATGGTTCAATACCATACTTTTTAAGTTCTAAAAAAACATTTCTATAAAATTCTAAACCTTCTTTATTAGGCTCTTCCTCTATCCCTTTTGGAAAAATACGAGTCCATGCAATTGACATTCTAAAAATTTTAAATCCCATTTCAGCAAACAAAGCTATATCTTCTTTGTATCTGTGATAAAAATCAATTGCTCCATGATAAGGATAATTATATCCATCTAACACTACATGAGTTGCTCCTTCAGGAATTGGATGAAATTGTTTAACTTTTCCTGGCTTGCCATCTTTATCTATATAAGTTACATAACGTGGTTCACTAACACTTCCACCTGTTTGAACATCTGAAACAGATAATCCCTTTCCTCCTTCTTTAAAAGCACCTTCAGATTGATTAGCAGCAATAGCGCCACCCCACATAAAATTTTTAGGAAATCCCAAATTAAATCACTCCTTCTCAATAAACATAACAATGTCTCTATCATTAATAAGTTCAATTATATCAAATTCATTTTCACACAAACGTCCAACCAAATTTCTAGTTCCATCATTAACGATTGGAATCTTAACAATTTGAACTTCACCAGCATAGTGCTTATAATTATCATTTACAATAACAACACTACCTATATCAAATATTTTCTCATTTGAGATTCTTGGAACAATTTGTTTATTTTCATTGCTATAAACAAATCGTGGCATTCTATCTCTCCAAATCCATTCCGAGCTATCACCTAAATCAACATGAGGAAAAAATTTAAACAATATCTCTTTTTCAGTTTGTGTGATATTATCGTCAAGCTCAATTTTAATTTTCTTTATCGGCTTACTTAAATCAACAAACCCATGATCTCTTAATAGCTTAAACGTCTTATCATCTTTTAAATTTAAATCAACTTCATCGCTTTTGATAATCTCATACAAAGAATTAAATTCTTTCTCGCTAGCATAAGCATTCCCTATTAATATATCATCAATTTTTCCAGTAGCTTTAAGCAATCTGAATTGCAAATCAATGTCATATGTTCTCATTTTTTCGACAGTAGGAAGTCCACAAATTGAATCCCAAACACCGTGAGTATTTTCAGAATTCGAACTAATAAAAGCACCAATTCTTATATCAGAGCTAACACTTTTAAGTTGTTCATTCATGTCTAAAAATTTTTTCCATTTTAATCCCGTATATCTTTGAGGATAAAAATTATGACACATCAAAAAATTTTTTCCACCAACACCACTATCAATTAATTCTTTTGCAATTTTCACAGACGTATTAAATTCAATTTCAATATCATAAGGATTGTTAATCAACTCAATATTTTTTTCAATTCCAAAATCTAAATCCATTCTTAAGATATCAACATTTATTTTATTAAAAATTGAAAGATCATTAAACTTCGCTCCAATTTTTTCAAAAAACATAGGATTCACATCTAATGAAACTTTTAAATTTTTTTCATGTGCATCATAAATTAATTTCTCAAAATAATTTAATATTTCATCATTTGTTCCTTTTACAGAAAACATACTCGAAAAAACACGTGTTACACCGTATTTAGAAGCCAATTTAAAATAATTTTTAATTTCATCAATAGTACTTAAATCTGGATAAACAGAAATTCCCAAATTGCAATCCATTATATCAACCTCCTTAAAAAAATTTTTTGAAATTAGTTATTGATTTTCTTTGACTTCATTTTCTCTAGCAATACACTGTTTTTCGTATATTTTGAAAAATGGATAATACACAATCCAACAAATAGGTAACATTACAAAAGGAAATACTGCATTTCTCCAGTCCAAAGCAGACATAAATTGACTTAATCCTATAGGCAAGCAACTCAATATTAAAACCTGTGGTAGTGCTAAAATTCCAAAAGAGTACCCTAACCACAAAAATCCCATAACAACTAATGGACATAGTACAAATGGAATCAACATTAACGGATTGTACATAATCGGATAACCAAAAACAACTGGTTCATTTATGTTAAAAAATCCAGGGATTAATGAAGCTTTAGATATTGACTTTATTTGTTTGGATTTACTCTTTAATCCCATTAAAGTAAGAACAAGAGTATTTCCAGTTCCTCCAATACCACCAACAGCACCATACAAGAACACAGCACTAAAAACTAATGGTTGTCCTGCAGATGCAAGTTCAGCATTCATAGTATATGCACTTATTAATGGAACCATAATTGCTGAAAATACAACGCTTGTACCATGTATTCCAAAAAACCAAAACAGCTGACATAAAATAATTATAAGTATCATTCCTAACGGGGAAACCAAATAACCTATTGGTATACCTAATACTTTAGTTATCAGATTAGCCAAAGTCATACTTCCACCTGAAAAATTAGATACTAACAAAGATAAGCCATACCAAATAACTATGTTTATACCAGCAGGTATAATTGCATTAAAACTATTAAGTACACCTTCAGGTATAGAATCTGGCATTTTTATAACCAAATTTTTATCTATAACAATTTTGGAAATTCGTACAGAAACAAGACCAACTATCATAGCAACTAATAAGCCATTCGAACTTAAAGCTCCTAAATTTAATGCATCAAATGTGGATTCATTTAAAACAACTGTAACAGGTGGAGATGCAACCAATAAATAACATACAATAGCTATAAAACCACTTTGTATAGGAGAACCACTTTTTAAACGTTTTGAATAATTATATGCCAATGAAAAACACATAAAAAATCCAAGCATTCCCATGGTCAACTTATATGGAAGATATATAGCATCATAAATAGGATGTCCAGCTTCCCATCCCCATATTAATCCTCCCAGCGCACAAACTATTTGTATAATTGCACCTACCATAATCAAACACATTGTACCGCCCATACCACTACTTATGGTTGAAAAAGTAGGACTTTTGGTTAACTTCTCACTAAATTTTCTTAATGAATTCATAAAAGCACTATTTGTAAATTTAGAAATAGCTTGTTCCATAATTTTTCTACAATCCTCCTACTTTCCAGTAATTTTTTTTGCTAAGTTTACTACGTTTTCAGCATTACCCAAAGCATAATCCATTGAAGGAATTCCGGCAACAGGTATTGAAACACTACTTTTTATATCATCAAGACAATATGAAATTTGTGGTCCTATCAAAATGCAATCGTATTCACGATAGATGCTTTCATATGCCTCTTTTCCTTTAGCATCTATTGTTATATCTTCATTATTTTCTTTAGCCCACTTTCTAACTTTATTCATCAAAATGCTAGTGGAAAAACCACCTGCACACACTAACAAAATTTTCATTAAAATCAACCTCTCTTATTATTTATTTTCTTTAATTTCATGTAAGTGTATAATTTCTTTGATTAACTCTTGAGCTAACATGCTTGTCATTAAATGATCTTGTGAATGAACCAAAAGTACATTTATTTCTGGTTGTCCACCATTTGCCTCATAAACTAAAAGTTCACTTTGCTTTTTATGAGCTTTTTTATAATTTTCTTCTGAAAGCTCCATTAATTTTTTTGATTCTTCAAAGTTTCCTTTTTTACACTCTTCAAGAGCTCTAAATGCAAACGTTCTACAATCTCCAGAATAAGCAATTATAGTCATAGAAACTGTTTCTATATCCAAACTTTATACCTCCAACCTAACTATTTTGTTCATAGCTTAAAATATAAATATTTAAATTCATGGTGTCAAATTGCCATTTTATATTTAAAAGTTTTCATATTATACAGTTAATATAAAATTTATACACTAAATTTAAATTCATATACATTTTTTTATTTGAAAATCAGCTTAAATTTAAAAATTAATCAGTTAGTTAAAGTTTTTGTAAAATGTCGTTATACACTATTTTAAAATATAAAATAAAACAAGTTGTAATTCGAATTTTAAAAATTACAACTTGTTATTGCTCAATTTATTTTTTTACTATGCTTATTATGTTTGCTAATTCATCATCAGAAAAATTTATGCAATAATATTCCTCAAAAGGAATTAAAAATTCTTTTAAGTCATTATATAAACGTTTGTTCTTATTTAATATTAAATTTCTTTTTGGATTCTTCCTTATATCTTCTTTATTAACTATTGAATATATACTACACGCGATGTGAAGTAATAATCCCAATTCCTGATCTTTGACTAATCCATTTACTCTTTTCTTAATTTTATTTATTAATTTAGGTAGATTTTTCCTAAGCCAATTTATATCAAAATCATTAAAACTTTCACTTAGATAATTATAAATCTCATTAAAATCTATTTTAAATGAAAATTCATCTTGCTCTCTCCCATTTAAGCACAACATTATTTCCAATTTATCTTTTGGAGTTTCAAATAGTTTTGATATTGGAATAAATAAAATTCCATGTAATTTTGGATCATATGTTCCTATTACGCATTGTATTTCATAAATTTTTTTCAAGCGATTTATTTCGGCAATCAAAACATTTTTATCACTTACAGCTAATGGAAGTATTTCAATTCCATCCAAAGTTAAATTGTTTTCTAAATACTTTTTTATTTGAACTGCTCCACCACTTCCACTCATACACAATGTTATGATTAATTTCATTTTACATTTATCTCTTTTGTATTCATTATAAAAATTAAAATCATATTTCTTTATTGTACTGAACAACTCGTCTAAATTTTCTGAAACGTTAGCTTTTCTGCTACACTCTATAGCTAAAAGAGTTCCAGACATATTTATTGTACGTATTTTGATTCCCGTTTCTTGAGAAATCATTTCGGCCATTGTTTTTAATGAACCCATGTCATACAAAAATAAAATTCCTTTTCCATTGTCTATTTCCAAAAAAATATTTTTAAGTTCATCATAAGCTTTGCTCATGTCTTTGCTTAAAGATAAATCAAAAGAATATGTATTTTCATTTTTTACAAGAGCGTTTACAACTTCGGCGATAGATGATGCCGTTGATTCTCCATGCGATGCAATTAACACAACTGGTTTTTTATTTTCTTCTTCGTTTAAGTTATCTTCCAAAATAAACATTGTTATAAAAACGATTTCATCAATAGGCAATTTTATTTCAAATTCACTTTCGATTAAATGTACAAAATTACTGCTCAAAGAATATTCTTGTTCGTGCTTTTGTATTATTTCCATAATTTGTTCATTCGAAAGATGTGGGTTGCGATTTGCTCTTTCAACTGTTGATGACAAATGAAGACACAATCCATAAAATACAGATTCTGAATAAACTCTTCCAAAATTTTCTGAGGCGTCATTTAAAAATTTATCAACCATAGAAACTATTCTCAAATCGACTATTTTGGAAATTGAATTTTTGTCTATATTTTTTCCTGACATTTTACGTTTTAATAATCTAAAATAACTTTGCAAATCCGAACTAAGTATAATGTTTATATATTTATCGTTTATTCCTCGATTTTTTAATTCTTCAACTTTTTTATTAATAAAATCATAAACATTTTCTATTGCATCACTTTTGAAAAAATCTATGTATTCAACTTTCTCTATATTTTCTCCTGAAAAAGTGTAAGAACAATTTTGTGGAATTATTTCCGCGATTTGCTCTTCACAATTTTTATAATGGAGAAATCCCTTTTTTACGTATCCAGGAAAATCATCTATGTGAATATACAATTCGTCAAGACCTTTGTTAAATTGTCGTACATAGGAATTGGCACATCCTAATTTTATATCGGACATTAATTGTTTTACGTTGTGCTCACATCTGTAAAGCAAAATGCACCTTAATAATTCAGAATTAATTTTTATAGATTTTTTCATACGCAAAGATTCTTTTATGAAAAATTTTTTTGCCAATTCAAGTCTTTCTTCAATTTTTCTCATATTCAACGATGGCAATTCAATACAAACTGAAAATTTTGCAGAATAAGCTTCTACAAGAGTTTTTTTCAAATTATTATTGTTCGTTGCACATATTATCATCGTATCTTTATATTCTCTTTTTTCATTTTCAACTATTTCAAAAAGTTTATCACAAACATTTGAAGGCAACAAATCTATGTGGTCTATAAATAAAATTCCACCTTTGGCTTTTTGAAAAACACAATTATTTTGTGAATCTTCATTTCCAAATAAACGTTCATAAATATCAACTAAACCGTCGTAATATCTACAATTAAATTTAACAAATGGAGCATCTTTATTAAAAATTTTATTTTCAATTGCAAATTCATACATGAGCGATGCGAAAAAACTTTTTCCCGTTCCGCTTTCACCTGAAATCAAAACAGAAAGTTCATGCTCTGGATATAAAATAACCGCCTTTGCCAATTGTATAGATTTTTTTAAACTTCCATCGTGCCCAATTAATTTTTTAAAACAAGACTCTTCCTTTTTGTCTGAAAGACTCACCAAAAAACTATATTTTACGGGACGACCTGAAATTTTTTCAATTTTCCCCTCTTTAACTAAAAGATTTAAAATAGTGCTGACGTTTGTTCTTTGCATACCAAACTTTTGTGAAATTTCTTTTGTTGTAAATTTTCTAGTAATATTATTTTGTGAACTTTCCCTGATAAAATCTAAAATCAAATCCTTATTCGATTTCATTGTATCCCCCTAAAAATGTTTCGAATTAAAATTCAATCTTTGAAAATTATTTTATCATAATTAAATTTGATTTTTTAACAAAAAAATAGCAAGCTTCTTCAAAAAGAAACTTGCATTATTGTTTTTGAAAAAATTTTTACCAAAGCACGTTCATTTGCTCAGCTAATTCTTTCAATTCTTTTTCATTTATAATTCTATCAACTGTTTTGTATAGAGCTTGTGATTCTGAACCATAAAGTTGTACAGCTTTTTTATATTCATCAATCCAAAATAATTTTCCTTCCCAATCTGAAGTTCTGAAAAATATTCCATTATACAAAGCTTCAACTTTTGATTCTGTAGTTTTATAACGCTCTATAAATTCTTTTTCAGATAGCATGTTTAACAAAAATTTTCTCAACGAAATTTGTTTGTTTTTCAATTGGTTTAAATGAAAATGATATCCTGCTTCATCAGCTGGACGTGCAAACACAACTTTATAAAAATTGTTTAAATAATTTTCAAGTCTTGTTGTATTTGGAATTTTAATGTCGTTAAGAACCAAAGTTCTAACTGAACCATCTTTATCTGTGTAATTAACTAACATTTCTTTATATTCTTTTTCAGGAACAAGACCTTCAACAATTAAATTCATTCCCTCAAATCTTGACGATACGTTTGAAAAATTTCCACCGTCTTCTTTAATTAAATTTCCATTATTATCAACGTAACTCAATCCAACTAAAATTGGTTTTTTTGTTGTGTCGTGTCCAAATCCATTTGGCAATGTTAATGTGATTGAACTTGAGCCATATTTTAAATTATTTTTATCTGTAGAAATATTTACGTTTCCAACGGAAGTTCCTGAAGTTGTTTCGTTAGTTGATGAATCTTTGAATTTCATGGTAGATGTGTACCAAACATTTGAACCTTTAGGTTGAATTTTTATTGCATAAATATTTTCGTTTTCAAATTTATTAACTCTAACAACTGAATCGATAGGTTTTGTTAAGCTTATGCTTTTATCAAAATCATTTGATGAAGAGATGTCCGCAACATAATTATTTTTTGGAAAATTTGTATGATATAAAAATTCATTGTTGTTTGATTTTGTGAACCAACCTTTATCATTTGGCAAAAATGGAGTTAAAGAATTTTGTGTTGAGAATCCTTCAAAAGAAATAATTTGTTTTGGTGAAAATGGATTTTTAATTTTAAAATTGTACTCGTATCCTTCGTATCCATTTACAAATGTTTTTTTAGGAGATTTAACGGTAAATTTTATAGAATTGTTATTATTTGAAATTTCTTTTGAAGATAATTTTATTCCACCAAAATTTATTTCTTCAAAACTGGAATTGTTTATTGAAAATTTGTTAGGGAATTTTATTTCGACCACAACAGAACCATCTTGTTTTGATTCAAGAACATTTACAACTGGAGAAATAACTTCGTATTTGTGAGCTGAATTTGAAGAATTGTTTTCTAAAATGCAAAATGGAATTTTTGAAAAATGTTCATTTGAATTAATGTCTTTTTTAAATCCAAGATAAT
Organism: uncultured Candidatus Neoarthromitus sp.; assembly: GCA_937890765.1. Classification (GTDB taxonomy): domain Bacteria; phylum Bacillota; class Clostridia; order Clostridiales; family Clostridiaceae; genus Dwaynesavagella. The sequence continues at coordinate 10,246 of CALADQ010000011.1, read as the reverse complement.
AAGTTTTTCCAAAAGTCAAATTGTTCGTTGGCAATTCATTTTTTGTTGCAAAATCCAAACTTTCAACGGGAACTCCGCCTTTATAGCTATCGTACAAATTAAAAATTCCAGAATTTATTTCAACACCATCGACTTTAGGATTTAGAATTTTTATTGTGGAATTATCTCCAACTATATTTGCTTCAAAATTATTTACACCTCCAATTTTTTCAAATGAAATTCTGTAAGTTTCTTGTTTGTTGTTTGCCCTATCTATTAAAACATCAAATGTATAAACGCCATCTAAATAAACGTTATCGAGCAAAATATTATTTCCATTTATGCTAAACTTAATTTCGCCATTGAATTTTTCATTTTTATGAGATTGGAAAAAATTTTTAGGGAAATATATTTTCGAAATTTTATCACCTGAAGAAAACATATTGTGATTTAATGTTAGTTCAATTTGATTTTTGCTATTATCAATATTTTTTAATGAAAATTCTAAATAATCTGCGTTGAACTCTTTCAAAATTTTAGTTTGTATTTTGTCTTGCGCCATAACTTTAATGTGATTTTGGGAATTGTCAAAAGTAGTAGACATGACATTTAAGCCTAAAGCTATTAATAGTGCTAACGATATTTTTTTTATATTCATAATGATATCCTCCAATTTAGATATATCTGTATTTTAAAAATATTAATTAACTTTTTTGTAATATATTATTACTTTATATGTAATATATTACAAAAATTTGCACATAAAAAAATAAGACATTTAGAAATGTCTTATTTAAAAAAACTAAAATTATGATTTGGGTGCTTGAATACCTTTTGGTTTTATTAAGTTACCAGCATCTCGAATAGCATCTTCTAAATCTTTCATTGCTTGAGTTAAATCTTCATCAGCCTCACCATATCCTTTATCTACATATCCCTTATATTTTGGTGGTACATCCACCGTATCATAATCAATATCTGATACTATTACTTTTGTAGCAACAGCTTTTCCACCTTCATTTTTAATGTCAATCCTTAAAGTCGATGTATATCTTTTGCCACCAAAAAGATTTCCTTTACTAGATGTATAAGACACCCTCCTTCTTCCTAAAGTGTTTCTATCACCACTTGAACTTGATGAATCATAAATATCGAAATTTACTCTTGAACCACTTAACACAACATTAGTATGTGTATTATTATCGCCACCATTAACACCATATAAATCATAATTTACTCTTGAACCAACTCCACCTTTTGCTCCCCCACCTATTGTTGATGAAGATGAACTTGAACCAGTACTTGTATATATCATTGTTCTTACTGAAGATGAAGACGTACCTGTTAATCTAGAACTCGATGAAGTCCCTGCTCCAATTCCTTTCGAAGTTACTGTTGCACCAAGTCCTCCTGTTCCGCTTCCTCCTGTTTGAGTACTCATCTTACTTGTTGCAAATTGCGTACCCTCACCTCCTACGTTTAATTTAACACTTGAAGTTAAATTTGAAGTTCCACGGATACCTGTTAATCCTGAAGAGAAACCACCTGTTCCAGTTGAACCTGTTTGTGGTAATCTACTTCCCCCATCTAATGTTCCTGTAGAAGGTCTTAATACATCTAAATAATTTATATGATTAGATCCAGTCCTAGGCTGACCAATTGAGCCATAGTTTATAGTGCTAGACTTAACTCCCCCAAATGCTCCAGCTAGACTCTGTACTCTAGCGCCCACTTTTCCAACATTTCTTCCACCTCCAATCATAGCTTTAGCATCTTTAGACATGTACAAAACCGCACATGCTGTAACAGTTAAAAAAGTATAACAACTATTCATCATTTTAACTTTTCTAAACTTGTTTACCATTTTTCCATCTCCCTTTTAAATCATTCTAAAATTTTTAGCTATATTTTCGAAAATATTTTTCTTAAGTCTAACTCAAAAATGTTACAAAATCAATACAAATTTAAAAGTTTGTTAACAATATTATAAAATTAATGATAAAAATTGTCAAAAATAAAAAGAGAAGGATAAACTCCTTCTCTTAATTAATCTAATCTTAAACCAAGTTTAAACAATAATTCTCTAAATTCTTGCCCATCTGTCATTTCGTCAATAACATCTCTCAATGCTTCTCTCGTATTTCCATGTTCATCAATTAACTCTTGTTTATATCTATTAACCCAAAATCTGAAACCATTCTCATCAGCTTCTCGTTGAAATATTCCTCTATAAAGCTTTCTAATTTTATCTTCAACTTGTGGTGCAACTTGCATAAATTCAGATTCAGATAATAAATTTTTGAAAAAATCTTCTAGCTCAATTTGTCCACTAGCTAAACTGTTACTCCAATATTGTAAACCACTATTATCCACTTCTCTATTAAACACATTCCTATAAACATTTTTCAAATAAGAATTTAATTCTGATACATTTGCATTATTAACATTTGGAAAATTTGGAATTTGTGGAGCAACTACTCCGTTATTTCCTTCAAAATTTTCAAGAGAACCTCCAACCGTAAATGGATTAATTACATATTTGTATTCAATTCCTGAAAAATCTTCAATCTTTAAAATTAAATTTCTGTAAGTTCGTCCATTTCTCAAACCATAAATCACAATTTTATTTCCAACTATAGCTTCATCTATATGATCGTGTGGCTCATTATCAACATCAATATCTTTAATTCTCATTCCTTTTGGGATATCTAACTGTACAGCCGGCCTACCAAAATAATTTGTTGTTCCAACTACAGAAATATTTCCTTTAAAAATTTCAACGTCATAATAATCATAACCGAAGTCATCATAATCATGCCCGTAATAATTTTCATAATAATCATCGTAATAATCATCCCAATCATAAGATTGAGCAACATTTTGTTTAGACAATCCCATTCCAATGCAAAGTGTTAAAGAAAACACAACTCCAGACGCTATTATTTTTTTCAAAAAACTTGATTTCATAAAAATATCACCTTACTTTTCAAATAATCTATTTCATACATTTTAAAATATAAAACTTTGTAAATTATAATTTTTTTACTCATAAGTAAGTTTCGTAAATTCAAACTAGGTTGTTTAACTTTTTTGTTTAATTTAAAGATAAAAATTTTTTAATCATTATTTAAACCAAGTTTAATCAAAAGTTGTTTAAACTCTTGTCCATCAGTCATTTCATCAATAACATCTCTCAATGCTTCTCTTTCATTTCCCTCTTCTCTTAGTTCTTGCTTATACTTAACAGTCCAAAAATCTAGACCTCCCTTATCTGCCTCACGTTGAAATATTCCTGCATATAATTTTTTAATTTTATCTTCAACTTTCGGAGCAACTTGCATAAACTCAGACTCAGACAATAAATTCTTAAAGAAATCTTCAAGTTCTATTTCTCCACTTGAAAGTTTTTGCGTCCAATAATTTAAACCTTGTCCATCAATTTCTCTTCCAAAAACATTTTTGTAAACATTTTTTAAATAATCAGAAATTCTTTTTGTATTAGCAGTAGATGCAACTGTTCCACCTTGAGTTATATTGTTTCCTTTAACAATGAATTGATTAATATTGTACCTATATTCTACATCGTTAAAATCTTCCAAAACCAAAACAAGATTTCTATAAGTCATTCCATCTCTTAGACCATAAATTATAACTTTTCCACCAACAATCACATCTTCAATATCATCATGTGGTTCGTTCTCAACATCTACATCTTTAATTTTCATTCCCTTAGGTATTGTTACACTGACAGCTTTACGTCCCATATGAGTTGTTGTTCCATCAATTGAAATACTTCCTTTAAATATTTTTTTATCATCATCAAAATCATCAGCTTGTACAATTTCTGGTTTATTTAAAAGTCCACTTCCAACTGAAAATGTCAAAGAAACCACAACTGCGGATGCTATAATCTTTTTTAATAAATTCGATTTCATAAGATAATTCCTCCATTAAATTCAAATTTTGAATATGTATTTAATTATACATATTTTTCAATTTTTTACAAATAAAAGTTGTAACTATTATGTTAATTATGTTCAGTTATCGATTTTAATTTGTAATCAATATGTTATTATTCAAAGTATAGAAAGCAAATTTTAATTTTAATACGAATAATTGACATTAAAATATGCTTGTGCTAAATTTTACTTAAACGTTTTAGATAATTTTTATAATTTTAAATTTAATGTATGAAAAATTTTGGAGGCAAAATAAAATGGGGAGAGTTAAAAATAAGATAGCAATTGTTTCTGCTTCTACTAGAGGAATAGGGCTTTCAATTGTTAAATCTTTATCTGATGAAGGTGCAATCGTTTATATGGCGGTTAGAAAAACAGATGTTGGACAAAAAATAGCAGATGAACTTAATTCTCAAGGAAAAAATGTTAAAGTTATTTATTTTGATGCTTCTCAAAAAGAATCTTACGAATCTATGGTGGATGAAGTTTTAAAAAATGAAGGAAAAATAGACATACTCGTTAATAATTTTGGTGGAACAAATCCTAAATACGATTTAAACATAATAGATTGTGATTATGCGAATTTCGCTGAAAATGTTGAGCTGAATTTACGTAGCGTGTTTTTAACTTCGCAATTAGTAATAAAAAAAGCTATGATACCTCAAAAATCAGGTAGCATTATAAACATAAGTTCAATTGCAAGTTTATATCCAGACACTACTCAATGTGCTTATGGAACTTCTAAAGCTGGTATAAACCATTTATCAAAAATGATTGCCGTACACACTGCTAAGTTTAACATTCGTTGCAATGTCGTTTGCCCTGGAATGACTAGCACAGATGCAGTTGAAACAAATTTGCCTAAAGAATATCAAAGTTTGTTCATGAAACACACGCCAATTGGAAGAATGTCAACTCCTGAAGAAATTGCGTCAACGGTTTTATATTTTGCAAGTGATGAATCATCAACCACAACTGGACAAATTATTGCAGTTTGTGGAGGTTATGGTTTGGCTTGTCCTACTTATGGAGACCAAGTTAATGGAAATATGTAAAATTTAAATATAAAAACGACTACACGCGTAGTCGTTTTTTTGTTTTTAAAATTTATTTTTCAAAAATCATTCTAAAGGCTTTTTCATTTTTGCTTTCAATTATTTTAAAACCATTTTTAATGTAGGCGTTTATTGCTGATGTATTTTCTTTTACAACATCCAAAGCTATAACTTTTTTATTAGTATAATTTTTCAAATTGTTTAAAAGCTTTGATGCAACTCCGAGTTTTTGAAATTTTTCATCTACTGCTATGTTTGAAATGTAACAAATTCCATTTAGATTTTCGTTTATTAATTTGCTCCAATAATTTTCATAAACTCCATAGAAATGTTGTGGAATTTTTAAATTTAATTTTTCAAAATTATTTTTGTATTCGTTCATGTCATCAAAATAATTTTCTTCAACGAAACAAACAATTCCTATAATATAATTTTCGTAATTTGCAATTATGGAATTTTTAAAATTCAAATTGCATTTTTGGGATTTCATAGTTTCATTTAAAATTTTGCACATTGTTGTTTCGTCATTGAACATTGCACCATAAATTTTAAAATCCGTTGAGTAAATAAGTTTTGAAATTTGTTTAATGTCATCTTGTGAATTTGGATTTCTCAAAAAAATTTTGTTTTTATCTATCATAAATTTTCCTCCATTAATGAATTTGATATTTCTCTAAAAAATTTAAGAGTTTTTTGATTTTTGTTGTCATTTTCAAATTCTAAATCTGAACAAGTTTTTACTATCACAACATTTTTATTTGGATTTACATATATCCACTGTCCAAAAACTCCAATCGCCATAAATTCTTTTTCATCGCCCTTAGGAATCCAAAATTGATAACCATATCCCAAAATATTTTTTGAATCATCGTAATTTTGAATTGAGTCGTTAACCCAACTTGATTGAACAATTTGTTTTCCATTAAACTTTCCTCCGTTTAAATACATTTTCCCAAATTTGGCATAATCTCTTAAAGAAATATTTAAACCTCCGTTGGCTAATTCTTTTTTGTTGCTTAAAGTCCAATAAGCATTTTGTTCAGCTCCTATATTTCTCCAAATTTTTTCTTCCATGTACTGGCTCAAACTTTTTTTCGTAGCTCTCGAAACAATTTCGCCGAGTATGTCTGTGTTAATGCTCGAATAATTTGTAATTGTATTTGGGTCATGAGAAAGTCCCAACTTAGAAATTAATTTCATTTTTGAAAATCCAATTAAATTTTTAATCGAAATAGTTTTTACGTCTTTCCTTTCATCAAAATTAATTCCACTTCTCATTGTTAAACAATCTTTTATAGTTATTTCTTCAAAATCAGTTCCCTTAAATTCATGTATATATTTTGAAATCGAATCATCGACGCTTTGTATTTTTCCTTCATCAATTGTAATTCCAACTAATGCAGAAACGAAAGATTTACAAATTGAATTTGAGGAAAACAAAGTTTCTTCATTTGAACCCATAAAATATTTTTCAAACCTTATTTCATCTCCCTTCAAAACTAAAATTCCCGTTGTTTTCGTATCATATTAGAGTGAGTTTGAGAAATATTACCTACAGTACTTGATACATCGAAAAAATCTGAAATTGAAATGTTTTTCTCATTGCAAAACAAGAAAATTGAATCCAACTTTATATATCTTTGAACCTTAACTCCTCTTAATTCCAACTGATGTTTTATAAAATTAGCTGAATTTGAAACATCTATCACTGTATACTGTTTATCAAACTCTTTTTTTTCAAAATCAAAAAAATCTTTAGGAGTTACTTTTAAACTTTTACATATCTTTAAAAATCCATGTAATGTTGGAAATGTATTAGGATTAGTAGTTATATTTCCACCAACTATTCTACCTTTTATTTCCTCAAGTTCATAAATTCTATTATTAAAATCATCTATACTTATTTTATTCTTAATTTCATTCCCTATAATCTCATATTTTTCACCTTTTAAAAAAAACTCATCTGATGTAGCTTCTAATACATCTAAAAAAACATAAAAATTTTTTAAAGATATTGGTAATTTAGCATTCTCCATACTTGATATTGTCGCAAGGCTAATACCAGTTTTTTCTAAAACATCCGTTGCTTTTATGTTTTTACTTAGTCTAAAATTTTTAAATCTAGACCCTAAAAATACAAAAAATTCCTCAGATGTATCGAAGGAATTTTCAAAAATATATGTATGGTCATCAAACATTAAAAAATTCCTTATATCAATACCTAAAAACTTAGATGTTTGAAAAAGAGTTTTGAAAGTTGTTACCCCATTCCTCCTAATTCCATCTAAATTTTTAAAACCATCCGACCTTTCAAAATACGCATAAGAAATTCCGTTAAGTTTAATATATTTATCCATTTTTTTCTTTAAATTAACTTTAAATTTATCCACAAAAACAAACTCCTTTCATAAAGATTAAGTATTGACATGTAAATATATTTTGATGTATAATCAAGTTGCAATTTCAAAAATAAAACAAATTCAAAAGTTTCCCAGGCTCATTGAATTTGCTCATATCAGTAACACCACTATTTAAATAGCAATAACTCAAATATCAAGGAGCACTAAAACAAATATTTTAATACACCTTTATTCAGTACGTTTTTAATCAATATTTAGAGAAAGGAGTTTATTCATAAATGAGTTTTTTTAATATGGTTATGTCTGTTAAACAAAAACACCTCACAAGTGGGTGTAAGCGTTACTACGAATACCTAACAAAGTTATACAAAGCATCATCAATTAATAATTGGAAAATTATTAATGGTAAATACAAAAATTATAATTTTGTAATTGCTAAAGATGACTATGTTGCAAAACAACTAGGTATATCAATACAGAGCATTTATAACTATAAAAAAACTCTAAAGTTCTTAGGACTAATCGACACACTACCAAAATTTACTGTTAAAACAAACAAATGCAAAAACAACCATTTTTGCCAATTAACAGTGATTTTAAAAGCTATGCCTAAATGGCTTATACGAAAATCACTAGTTTTTTGTAACAGTATAAAAAAGGCTAGAATCCTTAAAACTTCTAATAAAATTATATCACAAGTTAATCAAAATTTAAATACTGTAGTTAACGGTATTCATACAAAAATAAAAAAAATGGTGAATAATGTAAAAACTATTAAATGCAAAACGTTAAATTTAAATGATGAAAATGTACAAACTGTATGCAACACACTTAACACATATAATGTTAAATTTAAAAATTATGATTTATCAAAATACATAGAAATGTACTTAAAGTCAAAAGAGAGATTTATTCAAACTTGTAAATATTGTAGTAATAAAGATATGTACTCACCTTTCAAATACTTTGCTAAAGTATTTGAATCCTCTAAAATAAATAAGTTTTGCGAATTTCCTCAAAGAGAATATGATTTTAAAAAACTAGAAAAATTGCTCATTGAAAATTAAATAGGAGGTATGTCATGTTAGATGATGATTTTTATTTATATAAAAATTTTGAACAGATTGATGGACAAATATCAATCTTCGAATTAATAAAATAAAGGAGAGTTATATGAATAAAACAATAAGACAATTCAACAAATATAAAAGAAAATATGAAAAGTTAGATAGAAAATATAATAAAATGTTACTTATAGTTAGTAAGCTTAAATTAGAACATTTTAGACTTAAATCTAAGTTGGAGGATTTTAAAAATGGTATTAACTAAATTAGATTCTGATAACCAATTAGATATGGTTTGTTATAAATTACATAAATTAATGGATATGATAAAACAGTGTAACAATGGTGAAATAAAAGAAATGCGAAATATTGTACTAAATATATTTCAAGATTTCAAAAAACTAGAAACAATATTAAACGATGTAGAATATCAATATAAACTTAAATCTCTTAAAAAAATATTGCCTATGTTTTATACTTATTATTCAGCTGTACCTATTTGTAAAATAGCACTCGACATATTTTCAGAATATTTAGAATCACATACTTCTAAAATCAACTATACAACATAAAACAGGATATATTATATGTATATACGTGAACGTGATTACAGAGAGTATGACAGCATAATAAGTATTAGAATAAATCAAAAATATTACTCATTATTACGTAGAATTAATAAAAAAAATATAAGTAAAATATTAAGAGATTTAATCAGAGTTGATCTATATCAAGGACACATAAAAATTACAGATAATGATGTTGATAAAATGCTTAAAATCTTCACGGAAGCTGAAATTAAGAAAATAAGTTCATGTGAATTTAGAGATAAAAAAAATAAATTGGTAAATATACGATTGTTTAAGGAAGAAAAGGAACAAATAAAACAAAGATCTAAAGGCAATATTAGTTACTATATAGATTTAGTAATAATGGATTTTATTGCTTCCATATGGGAAACATGCAAAAATAACAGTGTTTGGGGGATATTAGAAGATGAGAATAACTTATTATTACAAAAACAAAAAAAATAATCTGGAGCAATCAAAAGAAACCCCAGATTCAAAACAACAAGATAATGATAACATATCTGATATTACTTGTATAGTATTTTTAATTTTAACTTTTTTACTTTTACCAATTGCTTTAATTTTAAAATTATTCATATAAACTAAATTTAAAAAACACTTGATATTTTAATCAAGTGTTTTTATTTTCAATATTTAAGAATAAAGTATGGTGCGATTTAAACATCTCTCTATTCAAATATCTTTTTAAGTTTACTTCTTTTTCTTTATCATCGGTATCTAATACTGTAAAAATTTTAAAACTAGGATTTATTTTCCCAACTATTACTTCTATATCTTTAAAACAACTTAAAAAATTATTACGTTTATATTTATGATTATTTAAAAATCTACACAGACTATTTATCTGAATAGATTTTTCACCTTTCTTATCAGAATCTATTTCTATTTTTAAACGTAAATTTTGTTTTATTGTTCCAAAAAAGTCCACTTCAGATTTTCCATGAGAAATTATTATACTAGGTGGTTTATTTATTTTTAAAATCTCCTTCTCAACTCTATAGCCTTGCCTATCATAATAACAGGCTTATCTACAACCTCAGTCCCACTAAAATACATATGCTCATAATTAGGAAATTTCACTTCAAAATCTACTAGTGATTTAAAATTTTTAAGCTTAACAGCTGTAAATATTGTCATTCACCACATCAAATTTAGTTATATTTTATAACATTTTATAAGAATTGATATACTTTTCTTCAAATTCTAGGCTCTCTCCCATTGCCTTTAACATATCACCGT
>CALADQ010000010.1 GCA_937890765.1 uncultured Candidatus Neoarthromitus sp. | reverse complement strand
CTAGTATTACAGATTTTTTAAATCTATTTACTCCAACACCAACAAATAATCTAGCAGATGCAAATTTATTTTCAAGCATTGTACGCATGTATACTTTTGTTCTTTTACCTCTATTACTTGCAACGCCCATATATAAAGCAGCATTTGCTCTTCTTGATGTTTGCATAGACACTACTATATTTGCAGGTATCATATAATTAAGCATATGCCTTATTTCTTCTAGTTGGCTACCAAATATTAAATATACTGTTAGTTCGATTGTGTAATCATTATGTAGTAGATTAACTTTATAGTTACTCTCTCCACACAATATATTAAGTTTCTGGATTAGTCCCTTAAATGTGTAGGGTATTGTGTCATTCCATCGACTCAATACCCTAGTTATTCTATCTTTTAATTTATCTTCTGGATCTGGTGTTATGTTTAATAACATCTCGAATCTTGCAATACCATCTTCATCACAAGATAAAATAAATTGATTATTTAAGAGAGTTTCTATTTCTTTTATTAAAAAATCTATTTCAGGATTTTCAACAGTCATTATTTCTTTTAGTTCCCGGTATCCTTGCAGATATTTAGGGAGCCAGGATATTAAATCAACTTCATGCATTTCCAATTTCTCCTGTTATTGGAATTTGAAATGTAGTTAAAGTAAGGTTTGTATTATCACCGTTAATCCTAGTATTTAAAATATCTAAAACACCCTTTATATTTAATATCCTTGATTCAATCTGCGCAATCCTGACTATATTAGAGCTTTTGTTAGCCCACTCTTTACGGATTTCTAATAAATACTCTGAGATAATCTCTGCAATAGTGTTTTTGACACTGTCAAAATAATAGCCATCCTCAAATACAATAGAAGTTGTTATGTTTATAGGTACCTCTTCTACGGTGTCCACAGTTACGATATGTCCAATAGGCGCAGTACCTATACCTGTTGCATCCATAGATGGGTCTATTATATTTTGCACTGTCTCAATTAAAGTTTGGCTAGCTTTGTTAAAATCAGAATCAAGTATAGTTAATTTAACAGTACCCCCACCATTCCATACCGGAGTAACCTTAGTACAACCCACACCTGCAATAGAGTTTGTTTTCTTTAAGTAATCTTCTACATTTCCACCAAAGGCTTTTGAATCAAAAGAATTAAAGTATCTCTGCCTAAATACTTCCGTATCTTCTTCATCTTCACCTGGAATAAGCAATTCTACTATTTCAATTTTTTCCAGTCCTTGAATATAGTCGATTGGTATCATCTCGCCATAATAACGATTTCCTACTCTCCCTAATGTTTCACAGCGTACTTTGTACTCTCCATCAACATTTTTTTCTATAATCTCATAATTCAAATCATCAAGCGAAAATCTAGATCCTATTTTAATATCTAACTCAATAGGTTTAGAAACAGCTTTAAGAATTGCATACGTTGATTTCTCTGGAGTTATCCCTCTTTCTTTTGCTCTACGAATTAAAAAATCCCTTGAGGCAGTATCCCCAAAAGTCTCTTTAAGTACTGTATTTATTGATATATACATGTTCATCAATTCCATTGCAGCAGGAGCAAGTGCGTCATAGATAATAGAGCCTTCTCGCTTGTCAACATCATTAGGTACTCTATCAAGCATTCTTTTTAAAATTAATTCATATCTAAGGTGTTCAAACATCAAAAACTCACCTCTTTTTCTGTCCCGAAATCCCCAAAAATTGTATGTACTGTAAAAGTAGTGTGTATAGTTCTTCTTTTTGTAATATCAAAGGTAAAGTCAGTTACAGAAGAAATTCTATTGTCTTGCACGAGAGCCTCTGTTATGCGTCTCTCAATCTCTGGGCAAACATATGATACAGGCGCGCCAAATAAATCCTCAAGCTCAACTCCATAATTTTTAGAGTAAATGTAGTGGTTGTATCTCTCAGTATTTAGGATTTTAAATACTGCTTGCTTAACTCCATCTATTAAATCGTTATAGCCGTTTATGGATTCTTTGTTAATGTTCATTTTGTAATTTTTGCTAGGCTCGGTGTAGGTTTGTATAGCTTCAGCTAAATTAAAATTAACTTTAGGTATCATTTAACCACCCTATCTAAAATCAAATATTTTTGCCCACCTTGAACTCTAAGAAGAATTACCTCATCCCCATCTTTTAAAGTATTATTTATTTTTTTCTTTTCTCCGTCTATCTCAATCCCATACTCTGTTAAGCTTTGTGGTACTATAATCATCTCCTTAGAGAGTTTAAGTTTATTTTCTACATTAACTGATAGAGGAGAGGTGGAATCAATTTTCCCAAACACTAAATTCGTCGGTTTTGAACTTTCGACTGTTTCAATCGCCGCTTGTTTAATCACAACTAATAAATCATGTAAATCATGCAATAAACTCTCCTCCTCTTAAATTTAAATCCATAAAATGCTCACCATTACTAAAATCATGTTTACATTTTTCAACTATCATCCAGTTATTTAGCTGTACATCACCTAAATTAATCCTTACCATTATCATAGAACCGCCACGAACTCTAACATCTCCAAAAGCACTAGTAATAGAGATTGTCTTTGTTTTTTGATTGTAGAGAGATAACAATCCATCTGCTTTAGCTTTGCCATTTTCTCCCTCTTTGAGGGTGCCGAAATACTGTAATATACCCCATTTATTCATGTTGTTTCCATCTTGAGATACATACACTTCTCTTTTACCTAATTCTTCGTTATCGTAGGTGAGTTTTACTTTGTTATAAGTCTCAGAATCTATACTTGATGAATAACTAAAATTTTCTCCTGTTTCCTCATCTATTAAAAGTTCAATAGCCATAGACGAGATATTTTTAAGTGTAAGTTTACCAAAATCATCGTATAAAACATACATTTCCTTTTTATTTTCTATAGTTATATCTAAAGTATTTTGAATCATATCAAAAAGGGTTGTATTTTCCTCGATACGAGATGGTATTTTATACCCAGTATCCTCAATATCTCCGCACTGTAACTCAAAATCCTCTGCAACCATCCTAATAAACTCACCTGCAGTTTTATTTCTATAGACATAAGTGTCCTTATTTTTAAAATACCTAAGTTGGTCATAAGCTGTAACACTTATAATATTATCCTTATCTCTCTTTAACGTAAAAATGAAGCCATAAAATACATTATGACCTTCCACCTTAAAACTAACGGCATTACCCTCCTCAATTTTTATATTACCATCATCTAAAACACTAAAATCTAATTGCCCAGGTACACCTTTACGTTCCGTCTTCCAAGTAATTGTATCTTCAACGATAGGGATATAAATATCAGATCCATTTTGTATAATAAGTTCCAAATTTACACCCCCTTAACACTATCAGCTGTGACCCATCCAAGCCACGCACCCTCTGGTGTAGTAACATGGTATGGATGAGAGCCAGCTTTATTAATAAAGTTAACTTTACCCTTATAATTAGTTCTAGTTTGTCCAGGAGCATTACCATAACTATCTCTATGCAACACACCATTAACAATGACATCTGACCCAATCATAATTTCTTTAGAATCAGATTCTCTCTCTTCAGATACTTCTACTTTAGTTTCATCAGAAGATTTATCTATCTTAACTGTTTTAGTACTATATTCTTTATACTGTTTTAGTCTTATAGACAGGATTACATCAAAGCCTTCATCAGCAGATTCTGACATCTCATATTCTTCGAGTGATACTTTAATGTTGGTGTTAAATATAGGAGTACCATCAGGTTTGTTTCGTGTCAAAATAAATTGAAATGGTTTTTTACTCATCTTAAGTTGATTTATCTCATCAATATATTTATCTGCAGTCTTAAAATCATCCTCATAAATTCCAAAAGGATATTTAGAATTTGGGAGCAAACACTCAAACTCAATATTAATTAAACCAGGAGCCTTTAATATGTTAATTTCTCCATCGTTGATTAAATCTAGAGTTTTATTTTTACTACTAAAACCTATTGATACTTTTTCTGGTGTTATCGGCAATAAGATTTTATCTAAATATAAACTATACATGTACTCCCTCCGCTGCTTTTTTCATCGCGTCCTCTACTCCTGTTGCGAGTTTATCTATAATGCCATCTAAATCCATTCCACTTTTAACATTATTAGTGATACCACCCATATCGACTTTAATCTCTGCAGTTGTAAACCTGTTAACTACTTCTCTTTCTGCTAAATCTCTTAGATATTTTAATTCTTCTTCAGATACATCTAAGGAATCTTTAATAGCTCCAGTATTACTTGCAGTTTTACCTACCCCCTTGTCAATATTACCTAAAGATTCTTCTATACCTGCGACACTAGGTGTGTCTAGACCAAGATTACCCACATCAGGTAATCCTACCTCTCCACCACTTCCGCCACTACCGAAGATATTAGCGACTTTTTCTGAGATGCCCTCACCCCAAGCAATTCCATCGTTAAAAGCTTTTTGCGCCCATCCATCTTCAAAGGCGGTAAAAGTTTTCATTCCTTTATCAAATTCTTCTTTGATGTTTTTATATGAGCCTTTAGATTCGCGTATACTTTTAGCTTTAGCCGCATAATCGTCAGCTTTACTCCTAAGTCCTGACGTGTCGATACTAACAAAAGGCAATCTATCTAACGCCTCCGCAATTCCTGCAATAGTATCGGTTCCTGCGGCTAACAAATCATAAAAGCTAGCTCTGACATTAGATATTGCATTTTTAAAAGCGGTTTTTATGTTATGTGTAATAGCTTTAGCACCATTCCACACGCCCATAAACACGTTACCAACAGATTTAAGTAAATTCCAAAATCCTTGCACAACAACATTGATCCCACCGCAAATTAGCGCAAAACCGTTGGAGGCAACTCCTGTTGTTTTAGCTATGTTATCCATCCACAAATACAACAGTGTAACAACTATTACGATAGCCGCTATAATCCACGTCAATGGACACTTCCACAAAGCGAGATTAAACAGTTGTTGCAAACCTATCGCTATTGCTTTAACGGCATTGTAGGCAACATACGCAGCCGTTACGATACCTAAAGCAATAGCAACTCCTGTTAATATTGGAGCGATGGTCGACCAATTATCGGCTATCGCCTTACCTATGGTAACCAAATTGTTATATAAAAACTCTGCAACAGGAGCGATTAAATCAAATACAAATACAACTCCATTAGCGACCGTAACTATGAAATACTGGATAATGGAGATCAAATCATTAAAAGCCTCACTTTTAGCTAATGCACTCAATCTCTCTTGTATTGGTCTAAATGCCATAAGCATTGTATTTTGTATAGATGTGCCGATTTGAGCAAAGGTACGCGGCATCGTCTCGAATTTGGCGTTAGTCTCTTTTGCGGTGGACAATAGCGCATTTTTAACAATGTCAGCAGTAATTTTACCCTCTGCTGCTATATCTTTAAGCTCTGCTTTTGGTATTTGCATGTACTCGGCGATGGCTTGCGTAACAGTCGCCGCTTGCTCATTTAAACTGTTAAATTCATCCCCTCTTAACACTCCAGAACCCATAGCTTGAGTTAATTGTAACATCGCTGCAGATACTCCAGATGCCTCAGTCCCAGCTATTGCAAATTGTTTGTTTAGTTGCTCAGTAAAAGCTATAATTTCATCTGTACTACTAAACGCATCACCAGCCATAATACCAAGTTTAGATACTGCATCTGCAGTATCCTGAAACGACCCTCTAGATCGCTCAGCAGAGGCGTATATCTTTTGCATAAGTTCGTCGGTGGTTTGCATACCATCATTCATCATGTTCAGCCTCGCCGTAGTCGAGGTTATAGTATCTGAAATTTCTAAGGCCTTTTTAGCACCATTTATAGTTAAATACACACCTGCAGCGCCTTTAATCATCTTAGCTAGCTTATTTACCTCTTTAGTACCTTCTCGAATTTTATTGTTAAAATCCTGTTGACCTTTTATGTTGTCTCTTACATGCATCTCCGCAGCATTAATAGAATTGTTTAACCTGAGTTGTGCACGGTTAATAGCTTCTATATTCATACTAGCCATAGCTGTTGACAACTCATTTTGTGCGTCTGCTATCTGCGCCATAATCGCTCTAGTTTTTTCTAACATTGCGTTGTCTTCGGCACTCGCAAATTTAGGCGGATTTTGAGTTATTTTTAGCAAGCTATTTTGTAAAGCCACTACACGACTTTGTACATTTTGCATATCAGCTTGAGCTTCTGGAGGTAAAATATCCATATTAGCTGCTGTCATAGATAATTGTAGCTGGTTTATATTAAGCTCTGTCATTAGCGTATTGGTACTAGCTATCTCTTGCTTAAATCTCTCTATCCCTGAGTTTGTAAACACCTCAAACTTAGGTGATTGCCAATTAAAATTAGGATTAGATATTTCAGGGGTTGGGACTTCTGTATGTTTTAACCCCTCCATTGCTGCCTCTAAATCCTGCAAACCTATTGTAGCTTTATCTATATTTTCCCTTACGCTATCAAATGCTACAGGATCTACAGGTGTGCTTACTCTCTGATGTAAATCCTGCATAGCAGCAACACTCAAATTAACCGATTCTATGATTCTGTGTATTACTGGACTAAAATTATCCTGTAATCCTATCGAGGTTTTTAAAGACATCTACTCACCTCCTACTCTTAGCCTTAGATTCGATTTTTTCCTGTGCTTTTTTATCAGCTGTAATCTTAATGTCAATACTTGCTATGATAAAAGCTTTATCCCTTTCACCCAAATTGGCAAATTCAGAGGGCAAAATTTTAAATTTATGGAGAGCGTAGTAAGCATAGTTTGCCTCCCAGCACCCTCCATTTATTAGTTTTTTGCTTCTTTTACTGTTTCCTCAAAGTCAAGTTTAAATCCATTAAACTCTTGCACAAACGATGCAAAATCTTGATATTCACCAGGGTCTACAATCATCTGTTTTATTAAATCTTCTGGTGACATAACACCATAAGAATCCTGTAATTCTTTATTATTTAAATCCGGATAAACAATACTTCTAACAAGCATTTTTGTTAAATATTTACCAGAATTAAGTTTAGTTCTATACATGTTATATTTGCCTGGAATTGGTACCTCCACCGTACAACTCTCTCTAATTTCCTCGTGTACTTCAGTTGTTAATGGTCTAAGCGTAAATTTTACTGGATCGCCATTTTCATCACGTAGCCACTTAGTTGGTGCGTGGGTTACGTCCTCTCTTTTAATTTGATTAGCTTTCATAAAATTTTTAAATTTAGACATTATAACATACCTCCTAAAATCATAAATTCCTCTGGCATTTTAAATCGCTCAAATGTAAAATCCATTGATTCATCCAAATATTCACCGTCAGCATTAAATTTAGTTAAAATGCCGCCATCTATATTGCAATCAAATAATATTACAGTTTGTTTACCATTTTTACTAGATGGGTCGTAATTTGTAATTTGCATATCGAAATACACATCTTCTCCAGTGTCTTGATATCTCTCCATCAATTTTCTGAAAATCGAAGTGTTGTAGTGGAAAGTTGCTTTACCCGTGCCCTCCCAGCCTACTTTTTTATTACCTTTGCCAGGTCTACCAAGGATCGGAATTTTAGTTTTCAGAGCTTTAAACTCCGTTTCAATCTCAATTGCTTGCATAAAATTGTATCTTTTATCCTCAATTGTTATAAAGCACTCAGCTAATGCCGCAGACATAGCTTGAGACGCATGCATCGTTATGTTATTCTCCACACTTAATTCCTCCTATCTATGCAACCTTAACGGTCATATAAAGTTTAGCCATCGTGTTAATCACAGTAACAGCATCACTAACAACTACTGATCTTTTTGTATCACCTTGCGTTACCGTGATATCAGCATCTGAAAATTTTTCAATTGCTCTAATCCTCTGCAGTTCTTCATGGTGTTTAACTACATCTGCCCAAAAAGACATTCTACCCGCATCATCGTTTGGTATCTCGCCTAGGTACTTAGTGTTAAACAACACTGCGGTATCATTTGCTATTTGGTCGATAACCCTAATTGTTTGATTATCTTTAAATACATCTCCCTGCTCCTCTGTAACCGTAACCTTAGAGTTAATATCTTCTAAAACTCTCACATCTTGTCCAACTTTATGTAAAACAAACTCCCCAGAGTTAATACACTCTATAAGCTGCGATTGACTATAATCTGTATCAATTTTAAACTCTCCGTTATAAACTTTATTTAGATTTGATTTGTTAACAGCACATCCAGCAATCAACCCTGTAACAAAATAAACGATTGATGATTCAACGTCATCTATAACTCTGTTTTTAACATTGACAACACCTAGATAATCAGCAGGTTTGTTATATGCAACTAACTGAAATTTAGATCCAACCTCATCTCTAAGCCTTTTACAAAAACTAACATATAAGGTTTTTACTGCATCCTCCAGTGTTAAAACCCCCATAGCATTAAAACTATAAGCCTCTATCTTTTCTAGATATTTTTGATGCGATGAACCATTTACAGTACCATTAGTGCCTCCTGTCAAAGACACTCCAGCATTAGCTGATAATGTTAAATCAGGTTTAAAATCTACATAATAATTTGATACAAGCTCTGCTTTATCTCCAACTGTTTGAGTATCGACAACTATATCATCTAGCATTGTAATAACATCAAATTTAGATCCATTATCTATATTAGTTCTGATTATGATTCTTAGGGCATTACCTCTAACTCCGCAATACTTAGCTGTGGCCAAAGCATTTGAAGCTTTAACTCCTCCACTTGTTAACTTATAACAATAAAGTAGTTTTATATTTTTAAACAAATCTCTTAATCCTTTCAGCTTTTCATGGGTGTAATCATACCCAAAAATCTTAAGAGAGTTTTTTTCCAACTCCTCGTTAGTCACCTCAAATATTGCATCATCAACACCCCAATCTAACTCAAGTGGCATTGTTGCAATACCTCTATCAGATAAATTGGCATTAGCTGATTTGACTGACACAAAGTTTATGTAAGCCCCAGGCAATACTTTATTTTGAGTTACAAATGTACCTCCTCCTAAAGCCATCTAGTGCACCTCCTTATTTAAAAAATCTTCAATCATCTTATCTATCTCAGCAATTGTATATCGTTTATCATCATCTAAAAGACTAAGTAAAATATCTCTGCTTTTAGCAAACTTTTTACTATTTACAATTTGTTCTTTCGTAAAACTAACCATCAGTTCTTCCGGTTTGTTGTTTTTAGCCATATCATCACCTCTTGTCATTTACTCTCATTGTTAAATCCCCCATAAGAATTAAATCCTCTGTTTTATATTCAAACATGTTGTAATCAACAAAAAAGTTTAAAACCGAATCTAAAATATCGTGTTTCATCTTTGTACCTCTAAGTAGCATTCCATCCGCATTAATCCATTCCAAACACCTATAAAGCCTTTCACTTGAGTCGTTACATTTTTTATTCTCTTCTCCTTTGCTAGGAAAAAAGTTTATGCAAAATCTACTAAATCTCTGATATCTTCTACCTCTGTATAGATTATTATCAGCATCGACAAGACAAACAATAAAGCAAGGCTCTTTAAAACCTTGCTTTATTGATTCGGTGTAAATTTCAAAATCATCGCCGAATTCATTATTTATTGCAATACACATTGCATCTATAATTGAGTTAATCATTTAAATACACCTTCTAAAAATTTTTCATATCTAGCTTTAACTATCTTATGCATAACTTTTTCAATATCCATCTCGGCTCGCTCAAGCATAAAGTAGCCTTCAACCCAACCTCTAGTACCATCTTTTCTAACTCTTGTTCTGTGTCCTTTTTCTACATAGATCGCATACGGCACGTCATTAAAAACAAATACTGTAAAAGTTTTTCCGTATCTCTCAACAACTGAAACTCTCCAACCTTTTTTAAGAGTACCTCCATTGACCTCAGCAGCAGGCGTACGTTTAACAACATTTCTATACAAGCTCCCACCTAACTCTTTAACTAGTGATTCTAAAAATCCATCTATCTCACCATTTTCAAGAGGTTTGTTTATAACGTCCAAGTACTTTTCTAAATCTTTAAAATCAAGTCCACGCATTACGCCCACCCCTTAAACAACTCAAGATGTATCTCTTGATGGGTTGTATAAACCTCTGGCTCTCCACTACTCTTATAAACTGTTGTAACTCCATTCTGAGTAACTACAACTTTACTACCTGCTTTAATAACTACATCAGGCGATAAGATTAAGCTTATAGATTGAGTTAAGACAAACGCATTTTGAGTTTCAGTAGCACTAGACGTACTTTTAAAAGATAACTTACAGGGTTCATTTTCTAAAGTGGTAACTTCTTTAAAACCAGTTGATTTATTAGCATTTTTGACTTTCCTATACTCAATAACGGTACACAGACCAATATACATTAACTCTTTAGCTTTGCGTATTTTTACCATCTGAGCCTGCGATAACATGCCAAATTAATCTCCTTACGAATTAAATAGTTAATGTATTCATCCAATCTCTGTTCTTGGGTTTTAGATGAATCACTAAATGTAATATTGGTGTCACCCTCTTGGATTTGCTTAATCTCAGTTTCAAGATTAATAAACTCAAGACTTTTAGGGTCTACCGTTTTTTTCTCAAGTAGAAAATTACCTACAACTCTATCAACTAATTCATTTTTTAATGTATCCGGAATATCTGAGATATTACAATCCATCTTAACCACATTTTCTGATTTTTCAATTAGGAATCTGATAATATACAAATCACTATGAGAGACTTCATAGTTAAAAGATTCCAACCTTTTAATAACTAAATCTTGCATAGTTTTACCCTTTAGAAAGTATCCTTGCAATAGCAATGGATTTATGAGGGATAGCTTTAGTACCATCGTTGATTACAGCCCAGTTAGCACCATTTGCTAAATCCGCATTAGACGCTGATGCTGTTAAAGATACTGGTCGCTCAAAGCTAATACCGTCAACACCACAAATAAATCTGTCCCTAACAAATAAATAATCTGTACCTCCATTAACTTCCGGTTTTCGGTAAATCTCATAAGGATTGGGGTCGCCGATGGAGTCTAAAATTAAAGAGTTTTCCCCAAGAATGTATGTAGTGTAAGTCGGAGAACCTAAAGCAGCTCTACCTTTAGTCTCATCAACTGGCATGTTGTCATCAATTAAAACAAGTCTTCCATTCCAAGTACCAAGTGATAATTCTCTTTCAATTCCATGAGAATCTGTTTGTGTCATGTATTTTAAAAGTTTCATATTTTCGAGGTTTGTTGCAACCTCTGAGTGCATGATAACAAGCTTAAATATGTTTTTATTATCTCCACATGCTTGTTGTATTGCTCTATTTAGAGACGCAGCATTAACCTCAGCCTCTTGCCCTGTCTTACCTGATAAGTCATGAGTATGCTTGTCAATAAATTCTTTAGCAGCTTGTTCTCTTGTCGTACTTCCTGTAGTAGTCATAGAAAATATACCTTTAAGCATTGCAAGTATCATGCTTTGCTTAACTTCCATTTTGTAATCTGCAATCTGCTTAGCCACATTATCCATAAAATCAACACCAGCAGTAATGCTTTTAGAAAAGCTTCTTTCTGTCCAACCGTCCATTCTACTAGCTACTATAAAACCTTGTGAAAATGTAGTAGTTGAAGATGATGTTATATCTGTAGCACCATCATTATTTTGAGATGTAGAACCATCAATCCTACCGAAATAAGGGATTGTAGTATACAAAGACCCTGTTTGATTGGATAAGGCTTTTGCTGCTTGCTCATTTGTACCAATTGCTGAACTACGTGCTAACTCATTTTTAGTAACATTTGGAATACGGTCTACATAATGCCCAAACGCTTTTGGGTTGAATGTTTTAGAATCAAAATACATAATTACCTCCTTTAATCTAATACAAAATCAGGATTGTTTGCCATATGCTCAACTAACTGTGAATAAGTCATATTTTTAGGATCTACATTTTTACCATCAGCTAAAGATTCAGACGGTTTGATACCTTTGATTGTGGTTTCAGATGAACTAAATAAGTATGGGTCAGATTCTCTAATTTTAGTAATTTGATAATCCAAACCATCAATAGTTCCATCATCTTTCAATTCGTATTTTTCTATACCCTCTAACAACGCTTTCACGGATTTAATATTCTTCGCCCCTGCACCAGATAAGGCTCTATCTATTGCTGCATCAACTTTAAATTTCTTCATTTCCAATGCGTAATTTTCTTCTTTCAGTTTATTATCTTTTTGCAACTGCTCAATTTGTTTCTTAAGCTCTTCGTTATCTCCGCTAGACTTCTTCAAATCTTCAAGCTGTTTATTTCTGTCTTTTACATCAGCTTCCAACTTCTTTTTCTCATTGTTAATCTCGTCAAATCTACTTTTAGGTATGTACCCTTTAAGCTCTTCTAGTAACGCTGTTTCACACTTTTTAGCCGTTTCTTCATCTAATCCCAATTTGATAAAATCTTCTAATTTCATAATTTAAAAATCCTTTCAAAATCATTTTTTATCCCAGTTCAGTCTGGTACTTTTTGACTTGTTCTTTTGCGTCTGCAATACCAAAAAGACGACAAAAAACACTGCTTAAGTTAGCAGTGTTTAAAAATGAATACCTAAATCAATATAAGCTTGTTCCAATTCATATTGCTCTAGTTTTGATAATATTTCACCTAATTCATCTTTAGCTAAGACTTTACCATCACATAAAATTCTAAATTTTTCAGCTTGTCCAAAATCAACCTCCTGAGAAGAGTCTATTTTAACAAAACTTTCTCTTATAAACGGAGGATTATACTTAATTAATTTAATATTAGTCCTATAACGAACCAACTTAGTCTCTTTACCTTGTACTGTCGACACATTTAATATTTTTATTTTACACTTACCGTAATCAATATCGACTATCAAATAAGATCTATTTTTGGGAGTTCCAACACCATCTTTATATGGTATTTTGACTAAAATACCTTGACCAATTTTAAAATTCAAAATATAACAAGCTCCCCTTCATCTAAATAAATAGTATAGCAATTATCTTCAGCCTCTTCGGACAAAGAAAACTCATAAAGTTCATCTAAAATACTAACTTCTTCTCCAAATACAAAAATATATCCATTTATATCTAAATTCTCAGGATCGTAATAAAAATCAATATTATTAACTCTCTCTACAAGCATACTATTATCTCTATTCTTGTAACAATCTATAATAGATTTTATTACATGGATCTCATTTTTTATTTCAGCTTCACTTATATTTGAATCCCAAATATCCTTGGTATCCTCATATCTTTTGTAAGCATTTTCCCAAAACTTAAATTCATGATTCAAACATGATAATTCTTTTGCTGATAGTTTATCAAATATGCCCAAAGTCATATCTAAAACTTCAATTTCAGAATCTGAAAAATTGGGTTTAAATTTCTTACTATCTTCTTTTAAAGATTGATAACACTCACGGTAATTTAAACGTGCAGCTTCTATTACACATCCGTTCTTAAATGCCCGCATTGTTTCACAAAATAAAGGTTCATCATTTAACGCTATATTAATTAAATTTGAAAACATCAATAGTTTTTGAAGTTTCATATTACCGTCAAGAGTATTATCTAACCCAGTAGCATTCTGCATAAAATACTTTACATACTCCATAACGCTTCTCATAACAAACCTCCTTCTTTTTAAATAACTATTATATGAATTATATCACCGCAGAGCGTAAAAATATACTCATACGTAATCAAATTTTCAAATTTTTTCTTAGTTTTCTATAAAATTTTTTAAATTTATACATACTTATACCCAAGGTAAAAACTCCTTAATTTCTTTTAAGAATTCTTTAGCTTTATTAATTGCAGAATTGTTATTTAAAAAATCAATACCTTTAGGTGTTATCTTAATATTAGGATTAATTCTAACACGGGGTTCTCTTTTGCCTAGTACTGGAATTAAATCCACACCCGTTAAATAGTCGTCATCAACTAGATTTTTAACCACATAATCCCAATAATCATCCTTAATATCTACTTTTATAACAAATCTTAAACTTTCAATATCAATAGGGTCGCTATTTTTCAAGCAAGCATACAAATAAGATAAAAGCTTATAAGCTATTACATAATAATCATCTTTTGCCATACTTCTACTCCTGTTTATTAGGTTTTTCGGTTATTTTAAGAGGATGTCTATCAGCTTCATACAACCAACGTTCAACAAGAGTTCTAGGTTCTTGCATTTCTCTACCAAATCTTTTTTTATAAGCTTCTCTCATTAATTCCTTTTCTTTTTCAGTTAAATCTTTCCAGTATCTACCTTCTTTCCTAAACTTCTCTCTATATTCATGATAATCGTACAATTCCTTTGCCAATTCAATATTCCTCCACTTCTAAAAATAATCTTCCAGGCTCTATTTTTAAAACCCTGTATTTCAAATGTCTACTGAGCAATAATTCTGCTTCATCACCTACATAACTGTTAGCACCTATATAAAGCGATTTAGTGCCTTTAGGCACTCTTATCTCTAGCATAACTGGATTATCTCTAGCGTTCATAAAGTCTTCAGATACATATTCAAAAAGAGATGTACTGTAATACATTTTCCCTGGAAACAAACTGCCCACTTCGATATCATTATATTCATCCATACTAGTTCCTCGATAAACTACAATATCCTCTGGTAATTCAAATCTTTCCATAGCACTATCTATACACTCAATATCATTTATAACCCCATCATATATACTTTCTTCTTTGAGTGCATCATTTATATACGAATACCCATCATCAGTATAATAATCTAGAGCCATTTTCTCATCATCTGTAAGTCTATTATAACACAAATTGCTTAACTCTTGGTACTTACCTACATCTACACTAGTAAGTACTTTATATACCTTCTCAAGTACTTCTTTCTTTACAAAATTTAGTTCTTCTTTCGGTACTACAAATGATTCTTTCCATTCTTTGTATTTCATATCAACCGGTACATAATAAGTCTTACCATTTTCATCTCTAGCAGCACGTTCTCCAATACCAAAATCATCGTAATAAGGTACAATAACCGACCTACAACGAGGATGAAACGGAGGTGCATTAACTCCTATTTGTAAATCCTTTAAATCAAATATCTTACCGTCAAAATCTTGACAAATAGCCGAAGTCTTAGAATCTAATACAGCTGTAACTTCATATTGTTCAACATCTAACTCTTTAAATGCTTCCATTTCCGAGGCGGTATGAAAAAACGCTAGCTCGGTCATAACTAACCGACTAGCGTTAGATTTACTCGTATTAAATTTTGAGGATATTTTATTTATCATATCTTTAGGAGGGTTGCCTAAAAGTACATTCTGCGTTAATTCGTTATGTAGTTCATTAACTAATTTATCTTTGTTACTCCAAATTCTATCAGAAAAATTCTTACCATCTAAAGCCCAAGGTTTAGAGATTATCTTATTAAGTAATCTATCATCTATTTCTACTATTTTAAAACCAATATTAAAACCTTTTTGTACCTCAAAAATGCTACGGTAGTAATTCTCAGAAAAAACACTCCTAGCCATATCATCAATCTCATCTAACTGATTTCCGAAAGCAACTTCTGCAGATTGTTGTATCCTGATTTTCAAAGCTTCTAATCGATTAATATGAAATCTAGCTGAGGCATTTTCAAGTTGTTTGTTCCATTTTTGATTTAAAGCATTTTCTCGTCCTTTTTCTATGTATTCTTTGACATCCCATTTAAACTCTTTAAGTTCTTTGGAGTTCAGTAACCTTTTAGCTTCATTCATATCAACTGCATTATTTTTTGCAAATCTGCCATACCAAGCTTCAATTTCTTTCTCAATCTCCATTTGTGCTTTGGTGAATGCATTCTCTATTTGTTTATACGTTTCAATACCTTTTTTAAGTGAAGCTTTTTCCAACTCATTAAATCTATTCTGCCAATACTTGTTCATCTTGTCCAAATCCGTAAGTATCTAATTCTTTTGCTTTTTGTTCTTCGAGTCTTTTTAACTCAACTCCTACATCTTTAACCCAAGGATGTAAAGATATAATTGTTTCATTAGATAGAAGCCCCATAGACTTAACACAATTATCTATTACTTCACTCTCGGAAATTAAGATATCTCTGTTAAAAATTACTTCGACATCTACATCTTCAAAATCTCCCAAACCTTTGATATTAAAATGTATATCGACAAACCATAGCAACTCTTCTAAAGCCGCCTGAAACTCAGTTTCCATTGAATTTGCATCTAAATCAATATCAGAATACATAGAAAGTATATTCATTTGGTTTGGAGTACCAGACAACCTGTCATCCTTCGCATCATAACCCATACAGTTTTCTATAATAGCTTTTTTAAACAACTCCAAGATTGTTTTGTAATTCTCGGAACTAACTTCAACCTGTAAAGCCTCAACCCCACCATCTGCACCTGTTTCTGTTCTAACTTTAATAGCTCCGTATGTAGCTAAATTTCTCCTAAAGTCAGCTAGGTTTTCACCATCGTAATTTTTAATAACTAAAATCGTATTCCTCGAATCCTCTTCCATTTGATTTTGAAAATTAGATTCTATGAGGTTTAAACCATCCTGCAACGACTTAACCATTCTGATTAGTGGTACTTCTTTCTGATTATATTTGAAGGCTATAACAGGTATGTAATCCCAGTTATATGTACTTTCTTTACCATCTACAATTTTTGTAAAATAATTTTGATGATAAGGTTCAACGGGTTTTAAAGTTCCTCCCACATGCTCGTAATAATCAATTCCGAGGTTCGAGTACACTTCTACCTTTTCTACTGTTTCATAGTTTCCGTTTTTAAAGACTTCCACGTTAAAAAATCTAATCAAATACTCCAATTCTGTATGTTCAGTATCAGCCCAATGAGGTATAACCTCAAAGGGTCTAAACCTCTTAAAACTTAACTCGCCTTGCTCATCATAATAAACAAATACAAACCCAATTCCACAATTAAGGGAGTCCTCAGCAACTATCTTAATAAGTCTCTGAAACTTTTTACCTAGTATACCTTTTAAAAGATTTAAGTAATTTTTATCCTCACATTCGATAGTTATAGGTTTAGCAAAAAGGTAATCAACCTTCTGATTAACCATTTTCTTATATTGGTTGTCTACAATTCTGTTGTTAGGTAAATTTTCAACTGTTGTCAATTCTCCATTTTCCCCTATAACTGTTCTCGTCCTTTTTAATATATCATGTAATCCTAAGTAATAACGCTCTCCATCTAGCATAACTCTACGTCTATGTGAAAATTTAAACTTAGTAATCTCGCTCACTAAAAAATTGATATTTCTTAGGTTAATACTCCTCACCTCCCTTAATTAATCAAAACTATAAATACTACCTCTAGAAAATCCCTCTAAGGCATATCTCATGGCATCCATTAAATGGTTAAAATCATCTATTGGTACGTTTATCTTTTGACCTGTCTTTTTATCAACATCCCAAGTATAGTTACTAATTTCTGTTAAGAAGTTTACGCATTTAGGATGTATTAAGATTTTAAATCCTTGTATGTAATCTATACCGTTGTTTACACTATCTCGTCCTTTTCTTGCTGCTCTCGTTCGATACAAACCTAACTCCCTCAACCTGCTTATGGATTTAGGCTCTGCGGAATCTGCTATTATCTTTTCTTTTGAATATCCCATATTGCTTATTTCCTTGAAAATCTGTTCGTTGCTCATACCCTTTTTATACAACTCATCAAATACATAGATAACTTTATTGTCTTTATCAATCAATCCACAAAACAGCGCTGATGGGTCATTGGTATATCCAAAGTCAAGACCAAAAGCAGATTCAATATTAGGTTTGTTTAATATCTCTCTAATATCAAAATTAGATTCTTCAAAGTTTTCATATACAAGTCCATCAACTATACCCCACTCACCCAATCCAGCTACTTTATATCTCCGCGGATTGTTTTTCTTCATCATTTCAAACACTCGCAAATCTGATGCATCCAACCATTCATTACACAAATAATTAGTTGTCATAGCTAAAACATCAACATCTTTAGTATCAAAAAATCTTTTCTTCATCCAATGTCTTTCGTTCCAAGGGTTGAATGTAAGTGTTACCTGTTTAAATAAAAAGGGAGAGCCTTCTAAGCTCCCCCTGATTGATTCATCAAGTACGTTAAAATCATCTTCTTTATTTATTTCATATGCTTCCTCAATCCACAACCAGCATAAATAACCACTTTCTACTGTTATTGATGTAACCTTAAATGGATCATCTAATCCTCTAAAGTAAATCTTTTGTTTAGTAGGTTTATATGTAATTTCTAACGGACTTTCACGGATATCAAAGTAATCTTGTACTTGTAATCTGTTGATTGCCCATTTTAACTCAGTAAAACACGAATCCTTTAATGTTCTAAAGGTTTTACGTACAACAAGTAAATTAGCGTCTTTGTATTTAATGAGGTTTGCTATATACCATAACGCTGTTGTTTTAGATTTCTTACTAGCTCTACTACCTTTAACAACTCTGTATCTACCTTTAAAACCCCAAAAATCTTTATAACCCTGTCCAACAATCTCACTCAGCCGAATTTCCTTCATTCGCTTTAAACTCCACAGCCCAACCTAAATATGTATAAGCTTTCTTAAGGTCATCTAACTCAGTATTATGTTTGTTGTATCGACTTACATACTTTAAAACATTAGCAAGTAAATAACCAAGATATTGCTCATCTGTAAGCTTATCTCTTATATAATCAATCGTCTCAATAGCACCTAAATAATGCTCAGGATTAATTGTATTATCATCTTTTGATTTTGAGTATAACAGACCCATATTACAAATCCTCCTTAATAACAACCGGTATAACACCTTCAACTTGTATTTTATTGTCAAACATACCATATCGCTTACCTAACAATTCTGCTGCTTTCAACCGTTCTTTTTCGTCTGGATGTTTTTTAACAATTTTAGCTTCGGAGCATCCTTCTCCTATACCCTCAACTACTACAACCTCTGAGGTTGATTCGCCACGTAACACGGATGTGAGATATTCCATAATTTCTTTAAGTTCAGCAGTTTTTTGGCTATCTAATTTTTTCAAATGTTCTTCAATCGCAGCTTTAATTATAGGTTTACTAAGGTTTTCAGTTGCAATAGCATGAGCTGTTTTTTTAGAGTATCCTGCTCTAATAGCTGCTTGAGTACCATTTAAATCAATCAAATACTCCTCTATAAATCTTTTCTGTTTAACCGTCATATATCTCACCTCCTCGCATTTTTACAGTTTATATTATTGCACAGATTGACACGGTAGAAATGGGAA
Organism: uncultured Candidatus Neoarthromitus sp.; assembly: GCA_937890765.1. GTDB lineage: Bacteria > Bacillota > Clostridia > Clostridiales > Clostridiaceae > Dwaynesavagella. Next base: position 82,246 of record CALADQ010000010.1, on the reverse strand, counting down.
TTTTACGGAAATTTTAGGAACTTTACGGAAGTTTTGGGAAAAATATAATTGTTATATAATTAAATTATAATTATAATGTAATTATGAATGATTTAATTTTTGAATGGGATGAAAATAAAAATGAGCTAAATAAAAAGAAACATAAAATATCGTTTGATGAAGCTAAAACAGTATTCTATGATGACGAGGCGCTATTAATAGAAGATCCTGAACATTCAAAAGAGGAGGAAAGATTTATTATTTTAGGTTTAAGTAAGATGGCTAATATACTTGTAGTGTGTCATTGTTATAGAGCTTCTGAAACTGTAATAAGAATTATATCTGCACGTAAAGCAACAAAAACTGAAACTAATCAATATTTAAATTGGAGGTAAAAAATGAAATCAGAATATGATTTTAGTAATGCTACTAAAAATCCTTACGCTAAAAAATTAAAGAAGCAAATCACCATAAACATAGATACAGATACAATAGACTATTTCAAAACTCAATCTGATAATTCTGGAATTCCGTATCAAACACTTATTAACTTATATTTAAATGACTGTGCAGTTAATAAAAAACAGTTACAAATATCGTGGAAATAATAAAAAGACCTTTTAAAGGTCTTTTAATCTTTCATCGGAATACTTTTGATATAAACCGAATCAGCGCAAAGATCAACTACATTATCACTATTAATATTTGGATCTATATACCAACAAACTCTACGACCATCTTCAGAAACGTACACTCTTTTAAAGTTTTCATAATCCAAAAATGGTTCAAATACAGTCCCTTTATTTAATAAGTGTTTACAATCAAATATCCTTACTTGTCCGTTATCATATTCAAGAGTTAAAGTAAAATCTGAGTTAGATTTAACGGAAACTACATTCTTTATTCCAGATGCAAAGTATTCAGCTGTCGGTTTATCCATACCTTTAGATAAATAATGATCTACATCTCTTTTCATATTAGTAATCAACCTTTCTAAATTATAGTAATTAAAATCAACTATATATTTTAAAAAATTATCCATTAATCTCACACAATTTAATTGCTTTGTCATGGGTCTGTTTAGCCCATTTTTCACTTCTACCAATTATTATAGATATTGATTTCCATGATTCACCGTTAAAATAACGCTCAATTAATATTACTCTTTGTAATGGGTTATTTAATCTATTTATATTATTGAGAGCTATTTTTTTAGCATCTGTAAGTATTTTTAACTTTTCATCTATTACCTTTTCTAATTCAACATAATCATCTACAATACTATACATACCATCTAAATTCTTGCTGCCACTAACCCTCTCAGAAAGGCTTGAATTTATAGCTAGAGCCCTCGCCCCTAATCTATCTCTTAATGCCATTAAGCTCTTTATTTCCAAATCTGAAAATCTTATATGATCTAACAAATCTCTAACTGTTTTCAAACCCAACACTCCTTATCTATATTTAAAAGCGAGGTAATCCAATAAATCGTCCTGTACCTCACGCTTGTTTTCTAAACTCTCTAGTACTCGCTCCTCCACCGTATCCTCACAAATTAAATGGTGGATAATGACTTTATTTTTTTGCCCTTGTCTATAAAGTCTTGCATTGGCTTGTTGATATAACTCTAGATTCCACGTCAGGCCAAACCAAACAACGGTACTACCACCATCTTGTAAATTTAAACCATATGCACTTGATGAGGGATGAGTCAACAAAAGTTTAATCTCTCCTCTATTCCATCTATCGATATTATCCGAGGTCAACTCCTCAGCGATTGGAAAACACTCTTTAATACGCTCTAAATCATGTTTATATTGGTAAAAACATAGTACCGGATTATCCAATGTACTCTCCAATATCTCCGCTAACTTATCTATCTTATCACCATGTACAATTCTATATCCCTCATCCTCTGTATAAACTGCACCATTACATAATTGCAGTAATTTATTAATTAACACAGATTTAGTAACGGCAGATATCTCAACCTCATCTTTAAACTTAAAATAAAACTCCTCCTCCATCGTCTCATATACGCCTCTCTGACGTAATTTTATACGTTGGTTGATAAATAACCTATCAGGTAGTTTTAAATAGTCCTCAGAACGCATACTGATGCATATATCTGATATTTTATTTTTAATTACTTTACTAGCTCCATTTTTTAACTTATAAGTAAAGATACGTTGACTATCTCGTTTATCCGGTAAAAAGTAATCTGCTCGATAGTTTGTTATTGTTTTGCCCAATCTCTCCCCTAAATCAAGGAGATATATCTGGCTCCACAAATCCATAAAACCGTTAGGGTTAGGTGTACCTGTAAGTCCAACAACTCTAGTACTTTTAGGTATGACTTTTTTTAAAGCTCTAAATCTATTAGATGCTGGATTTTTAAAACTTGATAGCTCGTCTATAACAACCATATCAAAACACCATTTTCCACCTAAATATTCTACAAGCCATGCTATATTTTCTCGGTTAATAACGTATATATCCGATTGAGAGGATAAAGCTTTTATCCGTTTATCCTTATCCCCTAAAACAATAGACATTTTTAAATCGCTAAGATGTTCCCATTTAGATAATTCTTTAGTCCATGTATCCTCAGCTACTTTTAAAGGAGCGATTATTAAAACTTTACCAATATTAAAATAATTAAACTTTAACTCGTTGATTGCAGTCAGTGTTATTACAGTTTTACCTAAGCCCATGTCTAAAAACAACCCACATTTGGGAATTTCTAAAATTTTATTTATTGCAACTGTTTGGTACGTATGAGGTTTAAATTCCAAATCCTAAACACCTCCTCTATTACAGCTTTGCTATCTATCACATAAACAATAAATCCTAGTCGTATTAGTTGGTTATGTACAAATTTTTGTACAGGATGTGGTTTTTTACCTTTTTGCTTAAACTCTACAAAAAACACCCTGCCGCCAGGTAAAAGTACTAATCTATCCGGTATACCCACAAAACCTGTAAGTTTTATACACAACCCATTGTTTAGCTCAATTTTGTTTTTAAAATATCGCTCTAAAGTCTTTTCCATTTCCGTCACATCCTTTTTGTAAAAACGGTCAACAATTAAGTAAACACATCGCTGTTTACCGTTTAATCCACTAAAAATCACGGTTACAAGGTAAGGTAAACATAAGTAAACACATTTTCCCATATAGCATATTTTTTATTTTTATATTCGTATATACTGTAACTATTTTGTAATATAATATGTTCTATTTATTTTTAAAAATATCTCTATTATATAAAAAGTGTTTACACTGTTTACCATAGTAGTTAAAACCATAAAACATCGAGGTTTAAGTGGTAAACACAACACAAAAAAAACTGTTTACTACTGTTTACCACCGTTTACCTTTTTAAATCCTCTTTGAGTACCATAGAGATGTCCAGTTTTAATAGTTGCTGTTTTAACCCAGCTACCATTTTTAATTATGAGATTTGCTATCTCTCGGCTTTTTTGTAAAGTCAAATCTTTCCTTACACCTCCAAGAGCCTCGCACCAAACCTCTAAAACACTGATTTTATCTCGAGGTTTACCTACTTTATCCTCGCCGTTAATATAGTTGATACGTTCGTATAAATCTTTTTCATACCAATCTTCAGGTACGGGCATATCAAGATATTCATTAATAATCCCTTCGTATGGGTTGTATTCACTGTGTGCTTCTTGCTCCGTTACTGCTAGTTCTCGCGCCTCTTCACTCAATATCAATTCTTCTCCGTCTTTGTATAATACAACTGCCTCCGCCCAAAGCTGATCTACTTCGTAAGCATTAAAATCTCGCCAAATATCTTTTGTAGCTCTCTCCTTACTAACATCCATCGGAAAAAATCTTCTACCGCCTGTGACGTCCCGTAGAAAGTCGTGGGTATTGGTAGTACAGATAAATATACACTGCCTCTTATGGGTCTCAACGTTACGAGCATACGCGCCCCTGTAGCTATCCTCTCTTCTTGACATAAAGTGTTTAATAGCCTCTACCTCTGCTTTTTTCATGGCTGCAAGTTCCGCTATCTCGATAATCCAAAACCCTTGGATTTGTTCGCAAGCCTCTTTACCTTTAACGGTATGTAAACTATCAGAAAACCACTCTTTACCTAATCTATGTACTATTTGACTTTTACCTACACCTTGAGACCCAACAAGTACAATACTTGTATCTAATTTAATCCCAGGCTCAAATACTCTTGCTACGGCTCCTACTAAAGACTTTCTAGTCGCCTCCCTGGTATAAGTGTTGTCCGCTACACCTAGGTAGTCAATAAACAAGGTATCAAGACGTTTTATGCCATCCCACTTTAAACCGTTGAGGTAATCCTTAACTGGATTAAATCTGTTTTTTTCGCATGTTAAACCCCAGGCATCATATATTTTAAGCCTGTTGTTTAATTTATAAGTAGTTTCTAGATAATTTCTTAATCCTGCATCGTCAACATCTCTCCATTGACGTTTTTTCTTACTTCTATTCCAAGGTAATTCCCCCAGTACCCAAATCTTGTTGGTAAACTCGTCATATGCAAATTTATCTTTTAGTTTAATATCGTTTTGCATAACTAGCGATGCGTTTTCGGATGTTTGTAAAATTACACCTTTAGAATTAAATTTTAACTCCGACAACCAATCATTTTGAGTATGCTCATCTCTAAAAACATGCTCCTTAAAATCACGAGCATATTTTTTGACTATGCTCTGCAATCCGCATTTTCTAATTACAAAAATGTAACCTCGAGCATGTTTTGAGAGCATACATTTTTTTAGTGGAGCATACTTTTCACGGCGTAATGCACCTTTGGAGCATAGTTTTTTAAGTATGCTCGCCACTTTTTGAGTATGCTCAGTTACTTTGTAACCAAATTTAATATAAATATTAATTAATTTCAATCTTTTTGTAATATTTAAAATCTTAAAATCATGCCTGGCATCATCTAATTTAGATTTTAGCAATGCTCGTTGTACATCCTCATCTTTAGCTAATAGATCTAAAGCAGCTTTAAATGATGGTCTATACTCTGTGTTTGTTTTGCTACTCGTATCCTCATCCAAATGCCCAAACTTATGTATCCTCAACAAATCAAACGCATTGCACAATCTCCCTGTTGTTGGATCTGTAGCATGGTTAGAGTAGGAAAACAAACCGTTATCGTAAACAAGCAATCCTCCATAAGTACTACCTTTGGTGTAGGTATATCTATCTACACCGTCACAAGGTACATATACATCATTTAAGTACTTGTCAATAACTCCATGTATATCATAAAACCTACAAAACGCACCTATAATACCGTCTTTTGTAGTAGGGTCTTGCTGTTTTTTAACTCCACTGCTAATAACTTTAGTGGCTCTACTGGATACTGCCCAACTACTCCTATCTCTCCAATCCTCGTACCTACTAAGGGTGTTGTCGACATCTAAACATACGCTGGTGCGATGTTTAAATACATACTCTCCGTCTTTACTAACACTCGGATAGTACATTAACCTATGAGGTTGATATGTCGTATCATCAAAAAAATCTATACCGATATCATTAGCAATTAATCTTGATATAGCCTCATACTCTTCTGGGTTACAAGCCTTATTGAGGGGTATCAATAATCTGTATCTTGGTTTGTTTGATGTATGCTTGTGTGTGGAGTAGATACAGTAAGTAAAATTAAAAAACATCTCTATATAATCGCAAAAATCAATACTTGCATAATCCGCATCCAGCGTTAACAGCCATCTATTAACTACTGTATTAGCTTTACGTTGACCGTTTAATAACTCTCCTCCTACAAAACCACCTACATCTTTAATATCATCCTGCTGAGATTTAGACATTTTAAAGTATTCTGCTTGAGTCTCCTTTGTCCTTATTGGATTTTTAAGTTTGTCCAAAAATCGCTCCCAACTAATCTCAACTTTATGCCAACTTTTGGTTTTACGACTATTACCTTTAGATATGACCATTTAAAATACCTCCTCTCTAATCTTTTTTGTAGAACTTGGTTTCAAATCCAGCAGCGGTTAGCTTTAATCCCTCCGCCCAATCAATAGGCTCTGCCATAATATTTTCTATATTCTCAACCTTTACATTCTCATCTACCTCTAAAATCACCTCATCATGCACATGAAAAATAATCCTATAACCCCTGTTATGTAATCTGCGTATACTCTCTGCTAGGCAATCTCTAGCAACAGCTTGTACAATATTCTCGACCAGCTTACCTCCGTACGTCTCTATTAACTCCCATTGTTTAGTTGTGCCGTTAACTCCTTCGTAGGCAATAGAATCACTACCGAAACGATTTAAAACTATCCTAGGTTTTACGTATGCCAATCTCCTACCAGATGGTAAAGTAATAAATAACACTCCACTTTCACGTTTAAAACATATGTTATGTTTTATTTTTGATGGTTCTCCCATGACTGCACATATTGCAGCTTGTTCAACTGTACTCCAAAAATTTGTAATGTTTTGGTTTGCATTTCTCCAACTATACACAAGTCCTTGTAACTCAGCCTCATCTAATCCCATATTTAATGCTCCCATTTGTTTTAAAGCTCCAACACTACCTCCGTAACCTAAAGCAAGTTCTGCTATTTTTCCTTTTTGTCTTAATGAGCTTGTTTTAGTTATAGATTCGATTGGTACTTTAAACATCTGAGATGCTGATGCCTCATATATTTTTCCATGAGTATTAAATACATCAATACGCCATTTTTCATCTGCTAGATAAGCTATAACTCTTGCTTCAATAGCAGAAAAATCACAAACAATAAACTTTTTACCATCACTAGATACAAAAGCTGTCCTGATTAACTGGCTTAATACATCCGGTATGTTATCGTACAGTAGGTTAAACAACTCATAATCTCCAGTTTTAATTACATCTCTAACCATCTCTAGATTATCTAAATGGTTTTGTGGTAAATTATGTACTTGAACAAGTCTACCAGCCCATCTACCAGTCCTATTAGCTCCGTAAAACTGAAGCAATCCACGAATTTTACCATCAGAACCTGTACAACGTCGCATGGCTTCATATTTAGCAATAGATGTTTTAGATAAATCTGCTTTAAGCCTAAGCACTTTTTTAACTTCAGCATCTTCTAAAGTATCTAGTAATTGACCGACAACCTTTTTATCAACACTGTCTACCTCAATACCTTTAGATAATAAGTAAGATTTAAGTTGTACATTAGATTTTGCATTCATTCCATTAGTTAGTTGTTTAAACTCACTGGAGCATTTTTGGGAATGTATCTTATCAAAGTTAATAGAGTTATCTATAAATAACTCATCTACCTTAATACCTCTATCATTGATTATTTGGTCTATCTCATATAATTTTTGTTCAGAATCTATAATCGGATATTCAGCTAATCTCTTTCTTATTTCCGTTTCTACGCGTACGTCTTGTAAACAATATTCTTTAAATTCTGCCCATCTCTCTGGATTATGACAAGGTAAATTTCTAGTGCGTCCTCCATTACTTAATGTGGGATTACATGGAACAGAAAAATAATTAATGAGACGTGTACCTTTTGTATCTTTTTGTTGTGTAAGACCAAGAACCTTAGCTACGTCTTTTAGATTATTCGGCAAACCTAGCATTGAGGCTTGTACAGCGGTACATCTCCATTGATTAACGGGAAGTTTTTTATTAAGATGTTTGGATAAACAGATACGTTCAAAATTGGCATTGTAGGCAGTTTTTATATAGTTTTCATCTTCTAAGGTAGTTACAATAAAGGGAGGCAGTTCTTCTTCTGTTAAATCTATTATTTTTGTTTCTTCTTCGTCTAATTTATAAGCAAAAAGTAAAATTTTAAATTCAGGGGTATCTACATATCTGTAGACCCCTGTTTTTTTAATATCAATATCACTAAAAGTTTCTATGTCTATCGCAAATGTATGCATTACGCAAACAACTCTTCCATCTCTGTATCTTCTGCGGCTGCAATAGTCTCAAAATCTGTTTCAGCACTTAATTTTCCACCTAATCTTTCTCCATCTTCGATTTTCATCAGATTATTCAACCCACAAGCTATACCTTTATTTCCGTTTGCGTTAAAAGCATAAAAATTGATTGACGCATATCCATAGCAACCACTATAAAATTCTTCTGGATCAGTGATAGCAATCTTAAATTTATTTAATATGCCAGGTTTATCATTGCTGTTAGCATTGATAAAGTAATGACCTTTGTACACCTCATCATCAGGACGCTCTGTATCTCCGTCTCTTAAAGGCATTTTTGCGTTAGCTGGTAATTTACTGCCATATTTAGTAACTCCTACTTTTTTAGCATTTTCTATTGCTTGTTTAATTTTACTCAAAGTTTTTTCATCGTCTTTTGGGATTAATAAAGATATTGAGTATTTTGGAATACTACCGTTTATGCTTTTAGGCTCAAATACGTTAGCATAGCTAAATCTTACTTTTCCTGTGATAACTTTAGTTTCTAAATTCTCCATAATTTTTATCTCCTTTAAATTAAATATTTTTAAAATCATTAACAGCACTGTTAAATACGGGGCGCACATCAGCCACTGTTACTAATGTTGGTTTGCCTGCAGGTTTAATTACATGATCTCCCAATAATGCCGTAAACTCCTTTTTACCTAATTGTTTCTCAAGGCTCGCAAGACTTTTTAAGCTAGTCTCACATATCTCCTCTGTCTCAAGTCCACTGTTAATTAAAATCTGTAAAATCTCAGCTTGTTCTATATTAAAAACTCTATTACTTTTACCTTCTACGACTTTAAAACCTTTAAACTCTTCGCCTTGCAGAGCTTTATTCAAAGCGTAATCTTTGACTGCTTTGCTCCATTTTACTAACTCATCTACATTACCTAAAATCTCAGCAATATCGTCATTGTCCAACTCATTAGGGTCTTTAAACTCAAATCTCGCTATCTTTAATCTCTCTTCTGCGTAAGCTCTGCATATAGGTTTAGCTCTACAAAATCCCTCATCGCAATGTTTACCTACTACACACTCCCCCTCGCCGTTGTAAGCTTGTAGTGCTTTGGGTTTAATCTCCTCGCCCCATGCTAGTAACTCCTCGACGCTCATCTCAAATCTTGATACATTTTTAAGGCGAGGTTGGATTATATTGAGTGCAACTTTTTTAAAATCGCATAGCCAACTATACTCATGTAATGCACCCAGCGCATATAACATAAGTTGAGGATTGTTATCTGCTGATACTTTTACTCCTTTTCCATACTTTAAATCGATTATCTCAACGGTATCATCAGCTATTGCGATTACATCTGATGTACCAAATCCCTCTGGTACCCACTCGCTAAAATCAACTCGTTGCTCTAGTTCTACTGTTAATTGGCCATGGTTGTATTTACTGAGTATTGTTAATACCTCATCGATATAATCAGCTATGTGGTCCCACATCTCTACGTTTATTTCTGATTTCGGGATGTTTTTATCTATAAGTTCGTCCATTTGTTTATCTTTAATATAACCTAACGCAAATTTTAATCTTGCCTCTGCTAATGCGTGAGCTAACGTACCTTCTTCAGCATAAATACTCTTTTCTTCTGGTATCTGCTCCTCCAATTTTACTGAAAGGGGGCAAGCGAGCCACTTTTTAGCTCCACTTGCTGACAGCCTAGCATGCAACATTGCCCATCACCTCATGTATCCTATCCATCACCCTTCCATAATCGGACTCTTTAATGTCTGTAAATTTTTCTACACCAAATTCTGTCACGATTGCTTTAGCTGCCTCAGTACCGTTAGTTTTGGCTAATTTTTTTAACTCAGCTCTTACCTCATCGGCAGATGGTAATATGCTATCTGCATCACCTGTATGGTCTGGATCAGTAGGTATGTTTACTGTAGTTTTATCTCCGCGTAGCTTTGTACAAAACTCAATAACATCTAATATATCATCTTGGTTTTTAGTATCAATCTCTAAAGTTATTTTCATAATTTTACATCCTTTCTAATTTGTGATATAATCTAATTGGTTTTTTTATTTGAGATTTTATCTTTTCCTTAAAATTTTGATGGAGTTTATAAGGATCATGATAAAATCTTCTATATTTGTTTTAAGTTTAAAATTAATTCTGTTTGCTCTAATATCATCTTCTGTCATTTTTAAAGCTGCATTAAATGTTGCATCATCAACACGACCTATTAAAGCTTCGATTCTTTTTTTAATCATAAATATAACTCCCTCCTAAGTTTTAAATTTGGTATAATCTCATATACAATCCACTTTTTAATTCTGTCCGCAAAATCCGAATTGCAAATTGTCAATATTGCAAATACCTCATTTTCGATGAGATATTTATTCTCATCATTTTGCAAACGTTTAATAAAGATGTCAGAATTTTCGTTGTCTTTGTCATTTTTTAGTAAATTAATAATATCCTTTACGCTAAACCATAATTTACAATTATGATAGTGTATGTTAAGCTTGCCTAAGCTAGGGTCTACAAAATCCATGTCTAGAACCATTACCTATACCTCCTCTCACAACTGGCAGTATGTCAAACAGTAGCCACCTTTTAACAGTTTTAGCTATATCTGACTCGTGCAAGTGTAATATGTTAAAAACTCCTCTCTCCGATATGTAATCACTCTCCTCTACAACTCGTTGTGTCTTAAACCTATCACTTGTAAATTTGTCCTCTTTTTTAAAAATCTCAACTAAATCATCCGCTGAAAAATATAGTTTGTTTGGTATATGAGCTACTCGTAAAGATCCTATATTTTTATTTTTAAACGTGTGTATTGTCATTCTTACTTCCTCCCCATATTTTAGGTAAAACTTTATTTATAACCCAAGTTTTAATAATCCTTGCCTGCGTAATATCATCATGTAGATTTATTAAATAAAACAATCCAGATATGTTAATTAAAGTTAATGTTTTATCGTCTCTCTTAATTACCCTTATATCATCATACATCGGTAATCGTTTAAACTCCTTACGTTGTTTTACTGTTAACTTTAGCAACTCAGCTAAATCTTTATATACAAACCATACTGTAGTGTCCTTAATTACTACTCTTAGCTTTTCTTTACCCTTTACGCGTTTAAATACCTTTTTATCAACTTTACTAACATCAGTAATTTGTTTTAACTCTTGTTTTGGTGTTCCTAAAATCTCCTCTAGCTTGTCCCATAACGCTGTACTTCCTGGTACTTTACCTGATTCGACAGTGTAGTAATAATTTAAAGTTACTCCTAGTATATCTGCCAACTGTTTTTTAGTTAAATTTTTGTCTTTACGTGCTTGTTTGAGTTTACTTCGTTGCAAAGTTGTTAACCTCCTCCTTGATTTTTGTATATTGCGTCACGTTTCGTTACCCCGTCACCCTCTCACCAGTGGCGATATTATTATATAGGTCTGTTACAAATCTTACCCCTTGGAGTGTCCAATATTTAATCCTCTTACAATTACAAGTCTCTTGAGATTTTCTTACGTTTTGGATGTATCCAAAACCTACATAGTCATTATGTAACTCGTATTTATCCCACTTACGATATACAATCCCAGTTACTATTAAAAAGTCAAATAGCCTTTTAGGGGGTATGCCCAAACTATAAGCTATCTCTGATGTATTAACTCCAATACTATATTGTGAGGATTTAATTGGCATCAATGCCTTAGCTTCAATTTTTTTAACCCTCTTTTCTAAGTCATCGAAGGCCTGTACAGATATATAACTACCTGTTTTACGGATGGTTGGCAATACCTCCGATGTAACCCATCTTTTAAATTGTTTTGCTTTTGGTAATTTGCTTGATAGGATTAAACTATATAGTCCTGATTCGTTGATTACAGTTATATTCTGTCTTCCACCAGGGGTGTCACAATTCGTTACTCCCTTGTCTTCTTCATCTACGTGATCAGAAAGAGATTTTCTAGGATTGCTATACCCTAAAGCCGCGGCTATATCCTTTCCGACAAACCAAGGTTCAGCGTCTATTAAAATCGTTCTTATCTCTCCAAATTCTGGGTTTGCAAATAGTTGCAAATCTGTCATTATTAAACCTCCTTGTTTATGTTATTATTTAATTGTGTATTTTTAGCAAAAATTTTCTCTACTGTAGTATTTAATACCCTTGCTATAGCAATTGATACACTTGTTCGAGGGTCGATATTTTCATTTTCTATACGTCTGTAACTCCGCTCATTGATTTGTATTTTTATAGCTAATTGAGATTGAGTTAAGCCTTGGTCTAATCTCAATTTTTTTAATTTACTGTTCATTCTGCCCTCCTTTCAACTATTTGCTAGGTCGTTTAAGCCCTGTTCATATTCTAATTATAATAGGGATCATTCGCCCTGTCAATAGTTTTTTCGAAATTTTTTTATAGGAGCTTTTGACATGGAATTTAAAGATAGATTTAAAGAGTTACGATTAAAATCACAGTTAACTCAAGCATTATTATCAGACCACCTTAATGTAAATGATAGGACTATCCGTAGGTACGAATCCGGTGAAATCCAACCTACAGCACCAGCTATTATAAAAATAGCTAAATATTTTGAAGTATCCGTAGATTATTTACTTGGATTAACAGATAATCCAGAAATTAAGAGATAAGTGCATGCTTGTCTCTTTTTATTACGTCTTTTTGTGTAACTTTACCTTGTCACCCTCTCCCGATATGTAATATAATTATTAACAGAATATTCATTATTTAGACATATAAAACAAGTGCTCTATTGGTGATTTATAATAATCTGCTAAAGTTTTTACTTCGTTTAGTTTAAAATCGCAATCGCCTTTCAACTTACGTCGTACAGTTTGTACAGTAGTGTTTGTGATTTTGGCTAAATCATCAGGGTTGTTATCTCGCTCAGCCATCTTTAATTTTAGGTTTGGGTATATGATTTTTAACCTTTTGTACATTGTATAAACCTCCTCTCGTAATGTATAATATAGGTAAATTTTCTTTCCGTCAGGAAGATTTATTTACTTTATGGATATATAATACATCTTGTGAGCATGTAATACAAGCTTATAGATTTGGTATTTTTTATTAAAAACATGCTTATAGCATGAGTTTTCTAAAGATATCTTCGATTTTTAATATTTTTGAAAATATGTATTAGGAGCATGTCATGAATTTTGTAGACCACTTTAACCGTGCTTTAGAGGTTAAAAAGATAAATGTTAATATGTTAGCTAAACGCCTTGGATTACCTAACAGCAATCTCTATCAAATCCGTAAAGGAGTTAGGATTCCTAGTTACGACATGATGACACGTATTATAATCGAGGGTTTTGGTATGAGTTTTGCAGAGTTTTTTGCTGAGGACGACCCTCACTTTGACAAGTTGTCCGACAAGTATACAAAAGAAGAAATTGAGATATATAAAAAGATTAATAGGGATTTAACTAGGTTATTGGATTAAGATGATATTATAGATTTTTTTGAATATTTTAATCGCGCTTTAGAGGTTAAAAAAATAAACATTAATGTATTGGTGAAAAGATTAATAAGGAGTTTGTATGGAACTAAATAAGGAACAGCTAATTAAAATTGCTCGATTTAACAAAGCTGCAATTTATACAGATATTATACCTTTTGAGCTTAAAGTAGGATTACCCAGAGTTAACTATTATGGATTTTTTGCACAACCAGGAGAATGCTTGATTTTTGCGGCACCTGCCAGTACTTTTGAGGATAAAAACAGGGTTGTAGGTTATACTGGTAGATCTGCAGGAGCTAGTTTTAGAGTAGCTAAAGGAGTGAGCGTACGCACAGGTAGTAGCGGGAGTAGAGCTATTAGAAGTGATATACGGAATTTTTATAATGGTGATCTGCTTGTAACTAATAAGAGGGTTATTTTTACAGGTAAAGATGACTCGTTTGAGTGTGCTATTGACAAAATAACAACCGCTACCATATTGACCGCAGATAGTTTTGTTTTACAATTTGGATCACGATCTAAAAATATTACAGTTGACCAAGCAGTATTAACTGTCGCATATAGCTCAATTACATATGCCAGGGATAGTTTTATTGAAGGTTTTGATATGTATACAGACCATCAACGTCCGCTCACACCTGACCAACTTGCACTGTGCGACGAGGTGAGACAAAAAGTTGCTAAAATACGTATACCTAAAAATAAAAGTACGCAACATCAACGCTTACGCGCAGCTAGGTTATTTGCGTTAGTGGCAATTACTATCTCTGTTATAGGGATAATAATCCTCAGCTACTTAACTCCAAATAATACTCCATCAGATAGTCAAGTCTCATCTAACACCGTCGTAAAAGGGATTACAAATTACTCTACTTTGGAGCTGCTTACTCTTGACGACCACCCTAAGATATATGACAGTTTTGAGGATGTAGTAAATTATTACAATGATATAGGAGATCAACGCATAACGATATTACAAGGGTCTAAAGACGCTGCACTAAAACGCGCATCTAAACAACCGTACGATGCAGATACAGTTTTATATATGACTACTCTCTCTGATAATGATAATTACATATCTAAATTAGAGATTATTGTCAACGACCATGGTTTTGCTATGGACATGAGTGTTGATAAAACCGTTGATATAATATCTACTTATTTACCTGATAATTTTTTTAACTTTTATTACTCAGACGCATCTTATACTTGGAGCCAAAGTAATCAGCGTACTTACACTCGGTCGTATCGACTAAATGCAGATGGATTAAATTACCGTAACACTCAAGCTCCACACTACTCTAACTATTACTACCTCCGGATTGTTGAGTATGATAACGGAGCACGTTGGGAGATACAAACTGGACATGCAGCCTATGGCGATAAAGGATTGGACTGGATAAACACTTACGCCACGCCATGGGATGCACCGATACAATTACAATAAAAGAATTAGCAGAGAAATAATTAGATTGTTAGAGTAAAAAAGAGATGGCGTTAAACCATCTCTTTTTATATACCTAATAATTGTTTTTTCTTAGCGTCAAACTCTTCTTGCGTTATAATGCCTTTTTCTGCCAAGTCTTTAAATTTAGCAATCTCGTCTGCTACCGACGCAGCTGCGACTTGAGGTGTGTCTTTGTTGCTGTCTTTTATGAGTTGAAGCAACGTAGATGTTGACCTCACAAACTCCATACTAGTTTTGTATGTAATACTATTAACTTTAGTTCTCGTATTTAAAAAATCTAGATATAATATAGGTGCGTTAACACCTTTAAGTGTAATTTTTATTTTTAGAGAGTTGCACACTCTTTTACCCTTGCCTGTGATACCACCAACAATAGCTCCTAAAGGACCAAATAAAAACCCTCCACCTAAGGCACTACCTAAACCACTTTTAGTTTTACCGTCCTCTAGTAACTCAAAATCGGATAAATCCGCAAAATCATAAATCACTGGGTTTTTACCAACTTTTACTAACCATTTTTTATTGACCTCATCAATATCAATGTATTTTTTAACACTTTTAGTAGCTTTAAAGGTTTTTACATCTGCCGCTGACTTGTCCATATTTTTAACCAACTCTTGCAGTTCGCCCGCACTCCTCGAGGACGCCTCTATTGGCGTTTTAAATCCACATTTTGTATAGCATTTGTAACAACATCTTTGTTTATCTGCTAATTTTAAGCTAGTTATACCTACTCCGCCTCCACATACAGCACATTTTGCCATCTCCAAAACTCCTTTTTTAAAATAAAAATACACTCCATACTACCATAAATAGTAAAACATTATATTTGTCAAATATTTCTTCCCACTTTATATCATTTAAATTACTCATAATTCCTCACTACTAACTCATCAACATCTCCACGTTTGTTACCTACAGAATTTATGGAACGTTTTGCTTGTACTACACTTAAATTATATGCTGCATATTGTTCCTTAATAAAAGAAGTAGCTGAATTAGAAAGCATAAACTTAATACCTCTTCTATCTAAATCATCACACCATTCACGCAACCTTACTTGATCACCTTTACTAAATCCACCCTTAGAATATCCTGTAAAATTTGAGGTTTCTGAAACTGGATCATACGGAGGATCAAGATAAACAAAAGTATCTCCATCTACTCGTGATAGTATCTCAGAATAATCTTTTGAAGAAAAATATATAGTCTCGTTATTAAAATAGCTACTAACCGCTCGTAATACAGGTTCATTTACTATATTAGGATTTTTATAATCCCCAAATGGTGAATTAAATTCACCTGCGTTATTAACACGATACAATCCATTATAACAAGTCTTATTCAAATATAAAATACGAGCGGCCTTCTCTACATTTGATAAAGAATTATATTTATCCTTATCTCTATCCCACTTACGTATATGATAAAAAAATTCTGAATTATTCTTATATTTTTTTAACTCCTCAATTAATTCATCAACATTATCTCTTATAATAGTGTATACATCTATTAAATCCGTATTTATATCATTTATGTACGCTATATTAGGCTGTAGATGGAATAACAACGCACCCCCACCAACAAATGGCTCGCAATAAGATTTTATCTTTTTAGGTAATAAGGGAGTAAAAACATCTATTAATTGTCTTTTACCTCCCACCCATTTTAAAACAGGTGCCAATAATCCATTTTTTCTCATATCACACAAATACCTTTCTTAAAAATTTGCTACCATTTTGAAAATAATTATATAGAGATGGCATTAAACCATCTCTTTTTTATCTGATAATTTATCTATCATTTTTACGTTTGAATGAGTACTGCTATATTTACGATACGTAGAACTTACAATTTAATAATAACCTTTAATTTTATACAATAGTTATCATTTTTATCTTTTTTTATACTATTGATATAGCAATCATAGTTATACCCGCTATTTATAATCTCGGTTAAAGCTTTACTATAACATCTTGGTACATACCCTATGTGCATAACATTATATATTACTTTTATCGCATTGCTATCAAATTTATTATCAGGTTCAGGTATTAATTCAACTCTTTCTCCTTCCTTTATGTTACAATCCTTATTGTTACAATTCACGTAGTACTTTGACCCAGCAACCTGAAATATCCTTTCTATATGTGAATTTTTATAATATTCTAAACTTTCATAAAATATAGGATCTATAAACTCTAAATTATCCGTTGGTAATTTAGACCCTGAACGCCTTAAAAGTTCAAATTCATCATATTCTTTCATTTCATATTTTTGCAGTATTTGATCAATATCTACCCGATTAGCACTCGGTAACCTACTAGAAAAAACAGGAAACATTGTATCATTTTCATACACTCTATTTATGTCTGAAAACGCTATTATTGGTATAAAGCCTTCATCAATAGCCTCTTTGATCGAGCCACAATATTTAAAACAGAATTTACCATTTTTGGATAATTCACCTATTACATGTTGTTTTCTACTTTCTGGAGATTTCCAAACAAGTTGTAGGTACTCACGCCCATCTGTATTTTTCATACTTACACCCAACCCCCTTTTAATATGCTATTTAATATATCAATTTTACTCAATAAATATTTTTTTATAAGCTCTTTTTTCTCGTCCATAATTATAAAACTAGGATATTCATTCAAAATATACTCTATCTGATTTTCGTTCAATGTATCGTTTATTTTTTCAATTGTTACTAGAGGTAGCAAATTTATACACTTCAGATGGTTTATAACCTCCGAATGTTTAGGTCTTTTTTTATCAAATCTACCTATCCTTATTTTTGATATCGATTTAGTGTCTACAAGAGATTTATAACGTTGACTATCTTTAAAATAGCTCTCGATATCAGCATTTTTAACATATGAACATAAAGCCGAACCGTTGTCAAACAAGGGGCTAAACGTAAAATTTGACCCATTGCTTACTAATCCCCAATTATCTGAGTGTCTATCACTATTCCCAATCAGAAAATCGAACAATAACATCTTATAGAAAGAATCTAGTAATTCTACGCAGTTATCGAACTCATTTAGGCTATTTTCTATCATGTGTATCGAATAATATTCTTTGGTATTCGAATCAAAGTGCTTTTCCTTATCATAGCTAGAATATTTTTTCGTTATACTGGAAGTTCCATTTTCTAAATGCTCTGCTATTAGGTAGCTCAAAGACCCCATTTCTTCTCTAAAAGTACCTATATCAGTAATGGCACACCTTACACCAATAATTCTTGCGATGTCATATGCTAGTCTCTCTGATACATGTTCAGTTGTTTTTAATGTTTTTGGATACTTAAATATACCAGATTTACCACTAATGGAATCCTTCAAATACTCTTTTCTACTTTTACCTGATAATAAAGTTTCATTATGTTTGTATTGGTTATCGACCCAACCATCGAAATTAATTATTTGAATCATAATATTTTTTGTAACTGGAAGCTAAAAATCAACATCTCAACTTTTATGCATTTGGAAACTGGATGTTTATCAATTTCGCCACTGTGTATTATCTTACATCCTCCTCAATATGTTAAATTCAATGTATTTATAAATATATCATTTGCCCACCTCAAATGACAACTTCGTAAATCCCTATTTAATATTATTATTCCACTACACGGATAAAATAATCTACGTATACCTCTTTTCCAAAAGAGAAAGTAAACAAAATTTTATCAAACCTTTTAAAAAAATAAAATCATTTTGCACTATCTATATATAGTATCCCCTCCCCTGCCATTGTGCGACAATTAAAATCCCTTTTGTGCTACGATTGTACGACATTTGTGCTACCATATTGTAGTACAAACATATCAAAAAATTTTTTTAAGGAGTTGAGGCAATGGCAAAAAGGCAAGAGTACTCATGGCGTAACTCTCCTAACTACAAACAATTTGACGCTCGTATCGATATCCGATTATCGGATAGACACCACCGTATGATTTATAAGTTTAATAGGTTTAACAAAGGTAGGTTTATACGAGAGTTAATACGTACTGATATGCGAGATGGATATTTGGTGTTTGAGGTGAGTGATTATGAAAAAATACACAAAAGTTTTAAACCATCCGATATAGAGGACATACTGGCTAATAATTTTGTACGTCACAAAACTCATAAAATAACAGTTAGATTATATAGCACTGAAAAAGAATATGTACAAATGAGGTCAGGAGGTAATATATCAAAATACATAGATTTTTTATTAAACGAGTTTGTCAAGGATATTTTAGGATGGTATGACAACAGAGAGGAGATTTAGATAATGAGAATGATTTACGGTAAACCACCTACTGATGAAGATAATATACAACCCGATCCTCCTGTAGAGGATAACGAGAAGGATGGAGTTGTAGTTTTAATAGGCATTTTAATATCTACAGTAGTTAATATTGGTATCGTCATATTAATTTGGATTGCATCAAAATTTTTATAAATCTGTTATATGTTCTAAATCACTTAAATCTTTACCTTCAAATTTTTCTAAAAATTCTAATAGGCTGATTCTTCTAATTTTCAAACTACCAAGTTTTAAAGCAGGTAACAAACCTAGTTTGATTAAATCATATACATACTGCTTATTTGTTTTAATGAGTTTAGCAACCTCTGATACCGTAAACAATATATCGTCCATATTTTTCCTCCCATGTAACCAAAATATTAATGAGGTTAGGTATAATTTGAGACACGCCTCTCAATAATAAACACGAAAGGAGTGATGTTTATGGCAGGACACCTACGTAAACGGGGAGATAAATGGTACTATTCCTTCGAGGCAGCCTCTGTTGATGGTAGACGAAAACGTATAGAAAGAGTTGGAGGAAAAACGAAAAAAGAAGCAGAAGCTGCTTTAATAAAAGCAATATCAGAATATGAGGACGGAGATCAAATACTTAAAACTAATATGTCAGTCTCTGATTATATGGATTATTGGTTTAAATCTTATGTAACTATAAATTGTAAATATAATACCCATAGAGCTTATCGAGGAGTTATTGAAAATCACATTAAACCATCTCTAGGTTCATTAAGATTAAACTCACTAACTCCTGGTAAACTTCAAGAATTCGTAAATCAAAAATTTATATCAGGTATGGCTAAAAACTATTTAGTGAGTATTACAACGGTTCTAAATAATGCTCTTAAATATTCGGTACATCCACTTAATTTTCTAAAAAACAATCCTATGCAATATGTGCAATTACCTAAATATAAAAATTCTACAAGTAATAGCAATCGTAAAATTATAAGCAGTGAAGAATTCAAAGCTATAATAAAAAGATTTCCTGAAGGTTCATCATTTTTTATACCTATAATGATTGGATACCTTACAGGTTGTCGTATAGGTGAAGTTATGGGACTTACATGGGATGATATAGACTTAAATAAAAACATAATTAACATCAATAAGATTTTATATAAAAAAGATAAATTTTGGTATTTTGGCTCTCCTAAAACTAAATCATCAACTAGAATAATTAAAATTGGAGTAACTTTAAGGAATGCTCTAAGACGTCACAAGAAATATATATATTTAAAAAGCATAGAATACGGAAAACACTACATAAAACAATACAAAAATGAGGATAGGCTCATTACATCTTCCGTAAATTTAAAACTACCGCCGTTAAATATGGTCTGTGTTAAAGAAAATGGAACAGCACTTACACCAGATTCATTTAAATACGCCTCAAGAGTTATAAACTATGAACTAGGTATATCATTCAATTTTCACTCTTTAAGACATACACACGCCACTACGTTAATAGAAAATGGTGCAAATGTTAAAGATGTTCAGCATCGTCTAGGTCATAATAATATACAAACTACTTTAGATACTTATACTCATGCCACCGAAAAGATGGCAGAACAAACAGTTGAAATTTTAGAAAGGGCGCTTTTGTCTACGAATTAATACCTCCGTTGGCAAATCGTAGGCAAAACTAATAAAATCAAGTTTATAAATATATGAAACATGCATTTTTACAAAGTAAACAGGGCAACTGTTTCAACATGGTGAGTTTGACAAAACATATCAACCCCTCTAACCTTGAAAAGTTTATAACCAAGCGAATTTAAAATTTTAGCATCTCGTGCAAAAGTCGAAACATCGCAAGATATATAAACTATTTTTTTGCATTTCGAATCTCTCAACTTTTTTAAAACAATTTCCTTAACTCCCTTGCGTGGCGGATCCAATATAGCACACGTTATGTTCACTCCATTATTAACCAAATTAACTATTTCATATTCAACTTTTCCTTCTATAAACTGTATGTTCTTAACATTATTCAATTTTTTATTTGCGTTAGCATCAATAATACTTTCCTTACATTCCTCTATTCCATAAACACTTTTAACTCTTCTACTTGCACATATTCCAATGGTTCCTATTCCACAATAAGCATCTAAGAGAATATCTCCATACTTTAGATCAGCCATTTCTATTGCACAAGAATAAAGTTTCTCAGACTGTTTAGTGTTAATTTGAAAAAATGATTTACTTTGAATTCTGAACACAAAATCATTAATTTTATCAGTTATGTATCCATTGCCGTGTAAAATTCTTTCGTAATCTCCAAATATAACATTTGTAACCTTATCATTTACATTTAAAACAATCGTCTTAACATTATTAAAATTATTAAGTATAAACTCAACATAGGAATTTAAAAATTTTTCATCATCCTCTGTTAAAATTATAACTACCATTATTTCATTAGTGTTATAACCTTTTCTTATTACAATGTGTCTAAACAATCCATAATTACTTCTCAAGTTATAATGATTTATTTCATTGTAAACCTCAACATTATTTTCCTTTATATATTCTCTAGTTTTATTTATAATTTCATTTGCTTCCTTAAACTGAATATGACAATGATTCATATTTATAATTTTGTGAGTTTTATTTTCATAAAACCCTGCAATAATCATCTTTCCGCTTTTACCGAAAGGAACTTGTACTTTATTTCTATATTCATACGGTATAGACATACCATAAAATTTATCGATTTTAAAATTTTCTATTCCAGTTATTTTACGAAAAGCATCTTTAATTTTTCTCTCTTTAAAATTAATTTGCTCTTTGTAATCCATATGTTGAAGGCTACAGCCTCCACAATTTTTATATATATCACAAATAGGTATAACCCTATGATTTGAAACAGATAATATATCGACAATTTCTCCAAAAGCATAATTTTTATTAGATTTTGTTATGACTATTTCAACAATCTCTCCAAATATACCTTCCTTAACAAATACTACAAATTCATCTACATGCGCAACTCCATAACCTTCATGATTATATCCCTCAATTCTAACTATGTGTTTACTAGAAATTTCTAACATTAAAATCCTCCTTAAAAAACATTAGCATCTATAAAAATAAATTTATAGATGCTAACATTATTTTGAATCAGTTGCCTAAATAAAAAAATAAACACTTAAATTATTAAAACTTCTTTATAATAATATACTTACTGGGAATTTATTTTGTAAATTTTTTCTTATATATTTGTAAATTTTAAATTAATTTTTATACTTCATGTACTTTTAACATATTCGTATGACCTTTGAAATTAGCTGGAACACTTGCAGCAACAACAACTAAATCGCCTTTAGATAAATTATATTCTTTTTTTGCAAGATCAACTGACAAATCAATTAACATATCCGTATTTTCAATAGTTTCTTCTATCATTTGAGAATAAATTCCCCAATAAACCGAAAGTATCATAGCGACTTTTTTAGTTTGGGTTATAGAAATTATAGGACATTCAGGCCTAAACTTTGAAATAAGTTCAGCTGTAGCACCAGATTTTGTACAAGCAAGTACAACTTTAGCACCAACTTCATTTGCTGTTGTACAAGAAAACAACGCTATAGTAGATGGAACATCTTTATATTCAATTTTAGTTAACCTTCTATTTAATTTTCCCTCGTAATCTAAATGTGCTTCAGTAGTTCTAACAATTTTATCCATTATTTCATATGCTTCTATTGGATATTTTCCATTTGCAGTTTCACCACTAAGCATAACTGCATCTGTACCATCATAAATTGCATTGGCAACATCTGAAGATTCAGCTCTAGTTGGTCTAGGATTTCTTATCATTGAATCAAGCATTTGAGTTGCCGTTATCACAACTTTGCCTTTATCATTACATCTTTTTATTATTGTTTTTTGCCAATAAGGTAGATTTTCTATTGGAATTTCAACTCCTAAATCTCCTCTAGCAACCATTATTCCATCTGAAGCTTCTATTATTTCATCTAAATTATCCAATCCTTCTTGATTTTCAATTTTAGATATTATTCTTATATCTTCTCCACCATTGTTATCCAAAAATCTTCTTATCTGCTTAACATCATCAACTTTTCTTATGAAAGAAGCAGCTATAAATTCAACATCATTAGCTATACCAAACAACAAATCATTCTTATCTTTTTCAGTTAAAGCTGGTAACTTTATTTTGGAGTCAGGAAGATTAACTCCTTTATTACTTGATATCTCTCCAGTATTTAAAACAATACATTCTATTTTGTAATCAGAAACACTCTCAACTTCAAGTGCAACTAAACCATCATCTATAAGAATCCTACTTTTAGGAGTAACATCTTTATAAAGATTTTCATAAGTAATAGCGCACTCCCTACTATTTCCCTCTAAATCTCCTTTAGTATGAATAATAAATTTATCACCTTGAACCAAAGTAACCTTATCTTTAAACGATTTAGTTCTAATTTCTGGACCTTTAGTATCCAACATTATTCCTACATATTTACCACTTTTAGCACAAATATCTCTAACTTTTCTTATTCTCTCTCCATGCTCTTCAAAATTTCCATGAGAAAAATTAAGTCTCATAACATTCATGCCTTTTTCTATCAACTGCTCTAAAATGTGATAATCATCACTAGATGGACCAATAGTACAAACTATTTTTGTTTTTCTCATACAAACACCCCATAATTTTTAAACTAATTTATTTACAAGATCATATAAATCTTTATTAAAATTCCTTTCCATTTTTAAAGCTTCTTCAATATCCATATCAAAAACAAGATTATCTCTTATTCCCACAACCCTAGCACAATTTTTATTTTCGCACAAAATATCTACAGCCCTTCTTCCCATAACAGAAGCCATAACCCTATCTCTTCCTGTAGGTATACCTCCACGCTGAATATGTCCTAAAACAGTAGCTCTTGTATCCAAACCTATTTTTTGTTGAATGTACTTTCTCAAGTCTTCAGCATTGCCTGCCCCTTCAGCTAATATAATCAAACTATGAAGTTTATTACTTTTCTTTCCTTCTAAAATCCTCTCGCAAAGTTCTTCTCTATTAAAAGGATACTCTGGCACAATTACAGCTTCAGCTCCTCCTGCTAAAGCAGAATACAAAGCTAAATCCCCACAATTTCTTCCCATAACTTCAACTATACTAACTCTCTCATGTGAACTAGAAGTATCTCTAAGCTTTCTCACTGAATCTAAAATCGTATTAAGTGCTGTATCAAATCCTATAGTATAATCCGTGTAAGGAAGATCATTATCAATTGTTCCTGGTATCCCCACAGTAGAAAGGCCAAACTTAGATAAAAGCTTAGCACCCATAAACGAACCATCTCCACCAACTACAATAAGACCTTGTATTTCTCTTTCTTTTAAAATTTCGTAAGCTTGCCTTCTAACTTCCTCTTGTTTAAACTCTAAACACCTTGCAGTTTTAAGAAAAGTACCGCCCCTATCTATAACATCCGAAACCGAATTTCTATTTAGAATTTCTATTTCTCCATGTAAAAGCCCGTGATAACCTCTGTGTATACCAAAAACCTCTATACCTTTATTTAATGAATATCTAACAACTGAACGAACAGCTGCATTCATACCTGGAGCATCTCCTCCACTTGTAAGTACTGCTATCTTTTTCATAATACAACCTCTCAAAATATTTATCATTTATTTAATAACTATTTTCACATTTTTCTGCAAAAATATTTTATTTAATTCAAAAATAAATTTATTTGTTAATTTTACATTGTAATTTTCATTTATTCTAAAACTTTTTTTCTCATTGTAACAATATAAAAATACTTTAGACTTTCCCTTATTCATTGAAATTATATCCTTAACTTTTTCAAATCCTAAATTCATATTTTCAAAATTTTCAAAGCATATATATAAACTTAATTTTTCCTCATCTTCGATAGATATTATATCATTTACTAAAATTTTTACTTCTTCGCTATCTCTTTTCAATACACCTTTTATTATAACAATATTATCATTATTTATTAAATAACTAATTTTTTCATAAATTCTAGGAAAAACAACACACTCAATAGAAAAATACTTATCCTCTAAATTAAAAAAACACATGATGGAATTATTTTTAGTAAGAATTTTTTTTAAATCATTTATAACTCCACCTATTATAATGCTTTCATCTTTTAAAAATTTTTCATTGTTAATCAAATACTCTTGTTGATTTCCTAAATCGTTAAAAAATTCTTCCAAAAAATGAGTATTTACTTTATTAAAAATTTCGCTATACTTATCTATTGGATGACCCGATATGTATAAACCTATAACTTCCTTTTCGTAAAACAAATTTTTGTTTAAATCGTCCTTTAAATTTTCATAATTATAACGCACGTTATAATTTTCACTATTTTCTATAAGTCCAAACATATTCATTTGACCATCTATATTATTTTTTAATTCAATTACCATACCATCTAAAATTTTTTCAAAGTTAGAAAGCAAATCTTTTCTTGAAATTTTAAATGTATTTAAAGCTCCAGCTTTTATTAAAGATTCTACCGATTTTCTGTTAATAGAATTTTTAACGCACACTTTGAAAAATTCCATTTCATCTTTAAACTTTCCATTTTTCTCTCTATAATAAACAATTTTTTCGCAAGCGTTGTCGCCAACACTTTTTATTGCCGAAAGTCCAAAATATATATCCTCACCTTTTACAACAAATTTTCTATAACTGTTATTAACACAAGGAGGATATATTTTAACATCTACACTCTCTCCAAACTTTATGTACTCGCAAACTTTATTTACATTTCCAACAACGCTATTTAATAAAGAGCACAGAAATTCGCTTTTATAATATTTCATTAAATACGCCGTTTCATAAGCGATGACAGCGTAAGCTGCAGCATGACTTTTATTAAAAGCATACGATGCAAATTGAACCATTTGGTCAAAAATTTTATGAGCAACCTCTTCCTTTATTCCATTATTTACACATCCTTTAATTTCCTCTTTTCCTTCCAAAAATACTCCATAAACAAAATTCTTTCTTTCAAGTTCCATTTGGTCATGCTTCTTTTTCGCCATAACCCTTCTAACTAAATCGCTTCTAGCAAGTGAGTATCCAGAAAGTTTTTGAACAATTTCCATTACTTGTTCTTGATAAACAATTACTCCATAAGTTACATTTAAAATTTCTTCAAGCTCTTTAGTTAAATACTTTATGTGATTGGGGAAATTTTTATTTTTTATGTAATTAGGTATTTCATCCATAGGACCTGGCCTATAAAGACTAATTCCAGCTATTATATCTTCAAGAGAACTTGGCTTTAAACCTTTCATAAAGTTTGTCATACCAGAAGATTCAAGTTGAAAAACTCCACACGTCTTTCCTTCTGAAAGCATTGAAAAAACATTTTCATCTTCAAAATCTATTCTATCTAAATTAACTTTCTCTCCTTTATTTTTTTCAATCGTCTTAACGCAATCATTTATAACCGTTAAAGTTCTAAGTCCTAAAAAATCCATTTTCAAAAGTCCAACTTCCTCAAGATTAGACATAGGAAATTGAGTAACTAACATGTTATCACTTTTTTGCATAGGTATTAAGTTAACTAAATTTTCTGGACTTATAATAATCCCGGCCGCGTGAATTGATGTGTGTCTTGGAAGCCCTTCTAATTTTTTAGATACATCTATTAATTTTTTAATTCTATCATCTTGATTATAAATAGAATTTAATTCCTGATTATACAAAAGAGCTAAATCTATTGTTATGTTTAACATGTTCGGAATCATTTTAGCAATTTTGTCAACTTCACCATAAGGATAATTCATAGCTCTTCCCACATCTCTAATACATGCTTTAGGAGCCATTGTTCCAAAAGTTATAATGTGAGAAACATTTTGAGTTCCATATTTATTTTTAACATATTCAATTACTTCTTCACGTCTTTCATAACAAAAATCCGAATCTATATCTGGCATGGATATTCTTTCTGGATTTAAAAATCTCTCAAAAATCAAACCGTATTTAATAGGATCAATTTTTGTTATGTTTAAAACGTAAGCAACTAAAGAACCTGCAACACTTCCTCTTCCTGGCCCAGTTGGAATTTCATTTTCATTTGAAAATTTTATAAAATCCCAAACGATTAAAAAATAATCCACAAATCCCATTGAATTTATAAGATTAAGTTCATAATTAATTCTGTTTAATAAAATTTCCTTTTCCTTATTTAAAGATGAATTAATTTTTGAAAATAATTTTTCAAAAGAATTTTCATCTAAAATATCAATTTCTCCAAACTCCTTATACTCATCTAAAAATTCTTTATATTTGTAAATCATTCCATTAAAACAAAGCCTTTTTAAATATTCAAAAGGATGTAGAGAAATATCCATAATATATTTTGGAGGTTTATTCTCTCCAAACTTATATTCAAAATTACATTGTTCACTTATTTTAACCGTGTTTAAAAGAGCCTCTTCATAACCTTCAAAGAGAGAATACATTTCGTCAGGGGATTTTAAATAAAATTCTTCTCCCTCATACTTCATTCTGTTTTTTTCGTCTATATTGCTAACTGTTTGTATACAAATTAAAACATCATGAGCTTCAGCATCTTCCTTATTTATGTAATGAACATCGTTTGTTACAACTAAAGGAACGTTAAACTTTTTAGAAAACTCAACTAAACATTTGTTAACCTTAAGTTGTTTTTCAATTCCATGATTTTGAAGCTCTAAATAAAAATCTTCCTTAAAAATATCTTTGTAAGTTTTAAGAAGATTTTCCCCACCAATTAAATCATCTTTTAAAATAAATTTTGAAATTCCACCGCTTAAACAAGCACTAAGTGCAATGAGTCCTTCTGAATGAGCTTTCAAAAATTCAACATCAACTCTAGGCTTATAATAAAATCCATCTATAAAAGATGAGCTAACTATTTTCAATAAATTTTTATATCCCACATCATTTTTAACAAGAAGAACTAAATGACTCGTAAAATTTTCCCTATCAACATTTTTAATATTCATTGATTTATTTGCAACATATATTTCGCAACCTATAATTGGTTTTATGTCATACATTTTACAAATTTTATAAAATTCAATACATCCATACATAACACCATGATCAGTTATAGCAATTGATTTCATTCCAAGTTCTTTTGTTCTCTCAACCAAATTTCTAATTTTACAAGATGAATCCAGCAAACTAAATTCCGAATGCACATGTAAATGAACAAATTCATTCATAAAAACATATCCCCATTTTAACATTGTATATTTTTAATTCTATCATAAAAAAATTTAAAATCCTAAGGATATAACTTAGGATTTTCACTTAAATATTAATATTAACGTTGTATTTTTCAATCCAATTATTAAGTTGAATTAAGTAAGCGATTAATTGAGGCCCTCTCATAAGTTGACCAAACCAAGGTTTAATATAAGATTCCCCACGTGTTTCAACTAACTTTTTAACCTCGTGTTGATTTATAAATTGAAAAATTGGATTGCTTTTATTTTTTAAAATTTTACCAAGCTCCCTACAAACCAAATCCGTATAAACTTTACTTTGTGTTTTAGGATAAGGACTTTTCTTTCTATTTACAACAACTTCTGGAAGAAAATTTTTAGAAACTTCCCTCAAAATTCCCTTCTCTCGTCCATTTAAAAATTTCATTTTGCTAGGTATATTATAAGCGTACTCAACTAAATTTTTATCTGCAAAAGGAACTCTAACCTCAAGCCCATTTGCCATACTCATTCTATCTTTTCTATTTAAAAGAGTGACCATAAACCATTTAATATTTAAAAGAGTCATTTTTCTTATAGAAATATCTAAAAGAGAATCGCTATCCAAAACTTTAATATTATTTAAAGTTTCATTTATTTGACTTTGTATATAAGAATCGAAATCTAAATTTTTAATTTTATCATTGAACAAATTTTTCCGTAAACTTGAGAATCTACTCCAAGGAAAAGAATCAAATTTCATTTCATCATTTAAATACCAAGGATATCCACCAAAAATTTCATCAGCACACTCACCTGAAAGTGAAACGACCCCAAATTTTCTAACACCTTGACAAAACAAATAAAGCGAAGTATCAATATCAGCCATACTTGGAATATCACTAGCATACAAACTTTTATCTAAATTATAAAATAAATCTTCATTTTTAATTGTTATAATTTCATTTTGAGAACCAATATTTTCGCTAACTAAAAAAGCAAAATCCTTATCTCTAGAAACTTCAAACTCATTTTCTTTAAAATCCTTATCATAATCTACATAATCAACAGTGAAAGTATTTAAAATTTTATTTTCCTTTTTAAGTTCTTTGCTCATTATAGAACAAATTAAAGACGAATCTATTCCTCCAGACAAAAATCCTAAAATTTTTCTATCTGAAACCATTTGATTCACAACCACATTTTCCAAAACAAAACTCAACTCAGAAACAGTATCATTTAAACCTAATTTATGTTCACGAGCTTCTAAATCCCAATACTTTTTCATAAAAATTTTATCTTTAGAAAAATATAAATAATGAGCAGGCGGCACCTCTTTTATATCTTTAAATATTCCACTTCCCAAACTTCTACTAGGCCCCAAACTCAAAAGTTCTAACACCCCATGTTCATCAACCAAACTATTTATTAAAGGATGTTTTAACATTCCCTTTATTTCCGATGAAAATATTAAATAATCATTCTTTATAGAATAAAATAAGGGTTTAACACCTAAATGATCTCTGGCCATAAAAATACATTTTCTCTCTTCATCAAAAACACTGAAAGCAAATATTCCATTTAAATAATTTAAACATTTTTCTTTATAATATATATAACTAGTTAATACAACTTCAGTATCAGAACAAGTTTCAAACTCATACCCCAAATTTATCAAATTATGCTTAACATCTTGAGTATTATAAATTTCCCCGTTATAAATTATCGTATAAACTTTCCCATTATAAATTTTGCTCATGGGTTGAGTTCCACCACTCAAATCAACTATTGAAAGTCTCCTATGACCAAACATAACATTTTTATTTGAAAAATACCCAAAACTATCTGGTCCTCTATGAACAAGAGCATTATTCATATTAACTAGTGTTTCCCGTTCACCTTCAATGTTTCTTTTAAAATTAGAAAATCCGGTTATTCCGCACATATAATCCCTCTTACATTAGTTTTTTATTAATATTTTATATTATGAAGTTTATAAAATTTTGATACTTTTAAAAAAAACATTAACCTCTCTGATTGAGAGGTTAATGTTCAATTTACTAGCGAATTTATTTCATTATAATTATCTATAAACGTATCTATAAAATCTAAATTAACATCCTTGTATAAACTCCAAATCTCTACATGCTCTATTGAATTATTAGTTTTTAAGGAACATATAGGCGAATTTGTTTGCATTTCTAAATAATCATTTGATATTAAAGATTCGTAGCTACACCCCATGTTGGGATAATTACTTTCATCCTTATTTCTCTTAAATTCCTTGACAAACAATTCATTCTTATTAAAATACAAAGCATACGACAAATTACTATTCATTCCTATCTTAAAATTGCTAGAAATATTTTCACATACCTTCATAGCTATGTACTTATCACCATAATAAACTCTTGAATCCTTCATATTAGAATAATGCCAGAAAACAAGGGCCCTATTTGGAAGTATACCATCACTTTTTTTAGATAATGGAATAACTTCTATACCACCTCTTTCAACAGCAGTTATCCCACATATACCAACATTTATATCAAAAGCATTTAAAGAAACTAATTTATGTGCCACATTAACTTTAGTAGAAGAATATTCAAAAGTTATTTCTATTATTTTTTGCACTTGAGTCCATTTTTCTATTTCTTGAATAAATCTTACACCATTTTCTATCTGTTCATACTCAACTTGATGATTATCCGGTATATAAGTTCTATCTTCATTTTCAGGCAAATGCCAAAATCTATGTCCTCCTATAACAAAATACTCACCATGAGAGGTAATAATTTTTCTATCTATTCCCTCAGCAAAATGATTTATTCCATCAAAATACCCATACTTTATTATCCTTGGACCATAATCAAGAGTAACAATAACCTCAACAACATTATTAGTTATTTTTAAACACCTTCCATAATTATTATAATTTATCTCTAAAACACTAATCACATCCATAAACTCTCTCCAAAATATATTTTTATAATTCAAAAAACTTAAAAAACAAAATTAATTCTAACTATTATCTAAATCATCTTTGTATTTTTTTTCAAGATTCTTAGCTATTTCTTCTATTTTTTTCAATCTATGAGACACACCTGACTTCCCTATCGGAGGACTTAAAAATTTTCCCAAATCCTTAAGAGACATTTCTTTGTACTTTAACCTCACTTCCGCTATTTCCCTCAAATTCTTAGGCAACTCTTTAAAACCTAATTTCTCCTCTATGAGCATAATAGCTCTAACCTGTCTAACGGAAGTTATTATTAACTTATCTTCATTAGCTTCGATACAATTTCTTATTCTATTTTTATTATTGCTATACTCTTTAACAACCCTTATATTTTCGAATTCTAAAAGAGATTTATGAGCTCCTATTAAGTTTAAAATATTAGAAATATTTTCAGATTCTTTAATATAAACAATATAATAAAATTTTCTCTTTATTATTTTACTATTTAAATTATAATAATTTAAACATTTTACCAAATATTCTCCAAAAGATAAATTTTGAGTAACAAACTCTAAATGGTATCCCTTTTCAGGATTACTCATACTACCGCATCCTAAAAACAATCCTTTTATGAAACTTTTTCTAGAACTTAGATAACTGAATTCATTGTTCAAACTAATGGAACTTCCTTCTAAATTAATTATACCTAAAACTTCTAAAAATTCATAAACATATTCTCCACACATAACTAAACTATAAATATTAACTTTGGAAAAATATTCACTTATATTTATATCAAGCTTGAACTTAATACTAAAATATTTTGTCATAATTTTTTCTATATATCTTATTAAAACTTCATTTTCTGTGGATATTTTAAAATTAATTTCATGCCTACTTTTTATAACAAATGTACCCATAACTCTTATTATACCTGAAATTTCACTTAATGCCTCTTTATATGATTTTGGAAATATCTCACACAATTCTTTTTTTACTCCAAAAGAAAATGTCATTATTCTCACCTAATTTAAATTTTTATTTGAATTAATAATATACATTATAATCTCAGAAAGTTTTTCTTTATCATGTCTAATAAAATTATTATCAAACTTCATTAAATCATCTTTAATAACCTTCAAATCGTATAAACTCTCTAACTTAAAATCATCACAAATAACTTTCTTAGATCCCTCTTGTTCATAATGATCCAAAATTGAATTAATGGGATTAAAATCATTTGCAATAACATAATCTATTTTATAAATATCACTATTTTTAAAAATATTTTCCACATGATCACATAAAGTATATCCATCTGTTTCTCCAGGTTGAGTCATAACATTTGAGATATAAATCTTAATTCCATTACTCCTATTTATTGAATTACATATTTCCTTTATTTTTATATTGGGAATTATACTAGTATACAAACTTCCCGGTCCTAAAATTATAGCATCTGCATTCAATATTTCATCTATGCAACACGCGTATGGAGAAACATTCTCAGGAATAATATTGAGTTTTTTAATTCTAGAATTATACTTCAAAACTTTTTTAGGTATTGACGATTCTCCTTGAACTATCATACCATTCTCAAGTTCAGCACTCAAAGTTACACTTTCTGTAGTTACTGGAAGCACCTTACCAGTTATAGCCAAAACCTCACTAACTTTTTCTATAGCTTCTTCAAAACTATTAGTTATCCCAATCATAGCTGCTATAAATAAATTCCCAAAATTTTGATTTTTATAATTACCCTCTTTAAATCTATACCTAAGCAATTCTTTCATTATAGGTTCTGTATTAGCTAAGGCTATTAAGCAATTTCTTATATCTCCAGGAGGCAATATTCCTAATTCATCTCTTAAAATACCAGAACCCCCACCATCATCAGCTACAGTTACAATAGCAACAATACTATTAGTGTACTTTTTTAAACCTCTCAACAAATTTGATATTCCAGTTCCACCACCAATAACAACCACATTAGGACAATTTTCAAATTCTTTAATTAAACTCACATTTAGTCTCCCTAATAAAAATTAATAATTTTTCACTTTAAATCTCTGTGCTCAATCATTAACTTATAATTTTTAAACTTAGAAAGAATAACATAAAACTCCTCAGATATAGCAACAGATCTATGCTGACCTCCTGTACAACCTATACCAATTATTAACTGTTTCTTTCCTTCTTTTATGTAGTTAGGTAACAAAAATTCTATTAAATCATTTATTTTATTTAAGAATATTTTACATTCTTCTTTTCCCAAAACAAAATCCCTAACTTTACTATCAAGACCTGTAAATTCCTTTAACCCATCAACATAAAAAGGATTTTCAACAAATCTAACATCAAACGTTAAATCACATTCCAAAGGAATTCCGTATTTGTATCCAAACGATATAATTTGTACTATAAAATCATTATGTTCGTAATCATTTGTCATAAACCTTCTTACTTTCTGCTTAAGTTCTCTAACTTTCAGATTAGATGTATCTATTATGAGATCAGCTTTATTTTTCAAAAATTCCAATTTTTTTCTTTCTTTAATTATACCATTTAAAATTTTACCATCATAAGATAATGGGTGTAATCTTCTAGTCTCTTTAAATCTTCTTATCAAAATTTCATCAGAACAATCTAAAAAAATTATTTTATAATCTATTTCACTAGCCTTAAACCATTCTACAATATCATCTATAAATTCGAAAAACTGACGTCCCCTTATATCTATAACAAAAGCAACCTTAGTAACATTTCCATTTGTTTGCTTACATATTTCTCCAAACTTTTGTATAAATTGAGGAGGCATATTATCAATACAAAAATATCCCATATCTTCTATTTCTCTTATAGCCTGACTTTTACCTGCTCCAGAAAGACCTGTTACTATAATAAACTCCATAATTATCCTTTATTTAATCCTCCCCTATAACTCTAACTTCTAGTTCTAAATTTACATTAAATTTAGAAAAAACCTTATTTTTAACAATCTCTATCAATTCCAAAATATCACTTGCTTTGGCTCTATTTGGTTCTATATTTACTATAAAACCACAATGTTTATTAGATATCATTACATTTTTATGAATATAACCTCTAAGTCCCGAATCTTCTATAAGTTTACCTGCATAATATCCCTCAGGTCTTTTGAAAACACTACCTGCTGATGGAAATTCCAAAGGTTGTTTACTCTCCCTTTTTAAAGTTAAATCATCAATCAAATTTTTTATTTCGTTTTTATTCCCCTTTTTCAATTCCAAATCACATTCAATCATAGTATAACAATTTTTCATAATAACTGTAGATCTATACGAAAATTCCATTTTTTCACCTGGAATATAAAATAATCTTCCATTTTTGTCTATTACCTTAACTCCTTTTATGACAAGACTCATTTCACCACCATAAGCTCCTGCATTCATATTTACTCCACCACCTATAGTTCCAGGTATTCCACATGCAAATTCAAAACCAGTTAAAGAGTTTTCATAAGCTATACGAGAAATATCACAAAGTTTATCTCCACATTTTGCATTAATTAAATTTCCATTTACTGATATGTTTTTAAATCTACTTGTATTAATTACAACTCCTTTAATCCCTCCATCTTTAACTATTAAATTTGATCCAGAACCTAAAATAAAATATGGAATGTTAAATTTAATTATTTCTCTAATAGAATCAACAAATTCCTTTTCATTATTAGGAAAAACCATAATATCACATGGACCACCAACTTTAAATGTAGTATGATTCCTCATTAATTCATTGACCTTGATATTATCGTGCTTTAAAATATTTTTTAAACTAAGAATCAAACCATTTATATTCATTAAAAATCCCCCTAAAATCTAATTAACATTTTTAAAAAACTCGATCAAGAAAGTTGCAGATTTTTTATTCATACTAGGAACTTCCAAAAGTTCTTCAAAAGAAGCATTTTTTATTGCGTTTATACTTTTAAAGTGTAATATGAGTTCCCTTTTTCTCTTAGTTCCTATATTAGGTATTTCATTTAGTATAGAACCTAACCCATTCTTATCTCTCAAACTTCTATGATAAGATATTGCATAACGGTGAACTTCATCTTGAACCCTTGTTATAAATTTCATAACATTAGAATTTCTACCTAAATTCAATTCATTATTTTTATAAATTAATCCTCTGGTTTTATGTTTATCATCTTTAACCATACCACAAACAGGTATATTTATATTCATTTCATCTAAAACTTTTTCAACGATATTAACTTGACCTTTTCCACCATCTACTAATATTAAATCTGGAAATATACAAAACTTACCCTTCGTGTAATCTAAATTGAAATTTTTTATTTCATCTATTTCCTTAAATCCTCTCTTGAACCTTCTACAAATTATTTCTTTAATACTATCATAATCATTAGGACCTTTTACACTTTTAATTTTAAATCTTCTGTATTGAGTATTTTGAGGAATACCTTTATTAAAAACAACCATACTACCAACAGAATCTACACCACTTATGTTAGATATATCATAAGCCTCAATTCTTTCTATTTCATTTTCTAAATTTAAAATTCTACACAACTCGTCCAAAAACGAAGTATCCAATTTCCTCATAGTAAAATGTTTTTTAGTTTTAAACTTTTGCAACATCATCTTAGCATTTCTTTGTACTAATTCGAACAAATTTTTTTTATCACCCTTTAAAGGAAACTTAAAATAAACTTTTTTACCGGAATTAAAATTCAAAAAATCATTAATAGCATCCATATCTCCAAATTCAATTGAATAAATTACATTTGGAACTTGAGCAGTGCCTCCATAAAATCCTTTTATAAATTGAGCCAATACATCCTCTTTAGACTCATCATAAACATCCTCAAATATAAAATGATCTCTTCCTACAATCTTTCCTTCCCTTAAAAAAAATATTTGTATACATACATCTCTATCATCTTTATAAATTCCTATGTAATCTTCCGATTTGCAATCTCCTAAAAATATTTTCTGCTTTTCAAATATGGAATTTATATTTTTCAACTTTTCTCTAATTTCTATAGCCTTCTCATATTCTAAATTGTCGGAATATTCTTTCATTTTGCATTCTAAAGACTTTATAAGATCTGCTTTATTTTTTCCTGATATAATTCCTATTGCCTTATTTATTATATTATTATATTCTTGTTTTGACACAAGCCCATAACAAGGTGCGCTACACTTTTTAATTTGATAATAAATGCACGGTCTACAAGATATTTTTCCTTCCTTTATAAATATTTTGCAACTTCTTATTAAAAAAACATTTCTAAGTAAAGTTATTATTTCATTTACACCGCTTGATAGAGTAAATGGTCCAAAATATAAATTTCCGTCTTTAACATAATTTTTAGTTGAAAAAATTCTAGGGAAATCTTCATTAGTAGTTATTTTAATAAATGGATACGTTTTATCATCTTTAAGCAAAATATTATATTTGGGCTGAAATTTTTTTATAAAACTATTTTCAAGAATAAGAGCCTCAATCTCATTCTCCGTAACTATATACTCAAATTCACAAATACTTCTAACTAATGCTTTTGTTTTCTCAGAATGATTTTGAGACTTTTGAAAATATTGAGAGACTCTCTTTCTTAAATCCTTAGCTTTTCCAACATATAAAACTTCAAATTTATCATTTTTCATTATGTAAATACCTGGAGAATTTGGCAAAATACTTACATTGTATTTTATATCAAACATTCAAACACCTACTAATAAAATTTTTTCTACCTCAAAACCTCAACGCACTTTTTTAAAACTTTTCCACCAATTTGAGAAGCAATTCCACTCCCATATCCACCTTCTTCAACCACAACCGCTATAGAAACAAGAGGGTTATCATAAGGAGCAAATCCAACAAACCAAGAATGTGGAATTCCATCAACTCCATTTATTTTATAATCTGCTGTACCTGTTTTACCTCCAGCACTTATTTCTTTAAATTCATCTATATAGGAAAGATTTTTTAAAACAACTTCTTTCATATACTCCTTTATTGTGTTAGAAGTCTTTTTTGTAATAGCTTTTGAGATAATTTTATGCCTACCTTTCCTTATAACATTTGAATCTTTGTCTAAAATTTCTTTAACTATAAGTGGATTATTTAAAATTCCATCGTTAGCAACAGCACTACTTACCATTGCCATTAAAATAGGAGTTGTCAAAACAGAACCTTGACCTATTCCGCTTTGTGCAATTAATCCAATTTCATTTGAATTTAACTTTGGAAAATTGCTTTTATAAATATTTAAACCTTCAACTTCTAAACTTCTATTAAAATAAAATCTTTCTGCATAACTTTTCATCAAATCATTTCCAAGTTCAATTGCTAAATTACCAAAAACAACATTGCTTGAAAAAACAAACGCATCTTTTAAATCAATTTCCCCATAAGATTTTTCATTTTGGTTATGCAAATAATCACTTTTATTAAAATACAATTTTCCATTATCTAAAAACTTTCTTCCTAAAAAATTTTTACCTTTCTCAATAAACGCACTTGAAGTTACAATTTTGAAAGTTGAACCTGGCGGATATTTTCCATTTATAGCTCTATTATAAAGCGGTGCATCCTCTCTCTTTAATAATTCTTCCCATAAACTCTCTATATAATTGGGATTAAAAGAAGGCTTACTTACCATAGCATAAATTTCTCCATTCTGTGGATTCATTACAACTATAGAACCTTTCTTATCTCCTAAAACATCGTAAGCATAAACTTGAATATCTTTATGAAGGGTTAATTTAACATCACTTGATATATCATCTTCATTAGTTGAAAAAAATTTTTTAAACGTACTTACAATCCCATTAGGCTTTTTTAAATAAGAATCCATTGTACTTTCAATTCCAGACATTCCATATTTAAAATTAAAATACCCTAAAGGATGAAGAAAACTTTCACCATAATTGTAAAATCTTTTTTGGTTTTTCCCATCCCTTTCACTATAAGCTAATACATCACCATTTCTATCTAAAATTTTTCCTCTTAAATATTTGTTTCTATCTTGAAAAACCCTAGGATTCAATTGGTGATTTTCATAATACGAAGATTTAAAAACCAAAAAATAAATCAAATAAGTTATTATAATCAAAAACAACGAAGAGAAGGCAAAGAACACAATTTTAAAATTCATATTTTTCTTCATTCACACATCTACTTCCCTTCCAAAACTTTTTGAATTATACCAAATATTAAAAACATACTTATCAAAGAACTTCCTCCATAACTTATAAAAGGAAGAGTAACTCCTGTTAAAGGAATTAAATTTAGGGTTCCTCCTAAAATCAAAAAAGTTTGAAAACAAATTAAAATTGAAAATCCTAATACCAACAATAAACTTTCAAAATTTTTATTTAACATCATCGCCTTTGAAAACACTCTTATAAAAAATAAAAAATATAGCACAACAATAACTATACCACTTAAAATTCCAAACTCTTCGACTATACTAACAAATATATAATCTGTATAATTAACAGGTATAAGTTCAACACTTCCTCTGTAAAGCCCTTTACCAAACAATCCACCTGAACTCATTGCAAAAAAACCTTGCAAAACTTGATAAGATGACCCATTAGGATCGCTTTCAGGTCTAAGCCAAGCTTTAACTCTCACTCTAACGTGAGAAAATTTAAAATAAGCAACTATTCCAGCTAAAAAAGTGGACAAGCAACTGAACAACAAAAATTTATATTTATAAGTTTTCATGTAATACATTATCATAACAACTATAAAAACAATAAGCGCAGTTCCTAAATCCCTTTGAAGAACTAAAAAAGTTATTGTACACATTAACAAAAGCACGCATAAATATTTATCTTTTTTATCTCTCTTATCTCTTAAAACCGATGAAACATAAAGAATTAAAAATATTTTTCCAAACTCTGAAGGCTGAAATGTAATACCAAAAAATGAAACCCAATTTTTTGAACCATTTATATATTTTCCAAAGAAAAAGGATAAGCTCATAAAGAGAAATGTCATTAAAAAATATGTATTTTTAAATTTGTAAAATTTACTAATATCTTTTACAAAATAATTTATAGAAAAATATATAAAATATCCAACAATTACAAACATCATTTGTTTAAAACTTATTTCAGGATTTATTCTATACAAAATAACCAGACTCATTAATAAAAACAAATTAACTATTAAACTTAAACTTTCATCACACCTAAATTTATATAAATTAAAAATTTTATTTAAAATTATCAAAGAAAAATAAGAAACTATAATGAATCCTAGTTTAAAATCAATAATCCCCTTAAAAAACACAATGTTAGAAAACAAAATCAACGCCAAAAATATATTCAATATAAAATAAATTCCATTATAAGATCTCTCACATATTTCCATCTAATCACCGCTATTTTATAATCAATTTAAAAGAAACATTATTTATAGATATTACTTCATCTCCTTTAAGCTTAATTCTCTCCAAAATATTATTATCATTAACTGAAACATCTTCTTTATCTCCAAAATTTTCAATATAAATTCCTTGATTGTCATTATAAAAAGCAACTTTAAAAGATTTTTTTAAACTAATATTCAAATAAATATCATTGCTTTTATCATTACCTATGGAAATTTTATCAAAAATTTCTACAACTCTCCCTTCAGATAAACTCCTAAAAGGAGATTTAACAACTTTCAAAAAAACATTTTTATAAACAATATCATTATTTAAAAACCCTTTCAAATCTTCTAAATAATTTTTAATCAAATTTAATGTAATTAAAAAAAGTAAAAAAACAAATAATATCGAAATTAATTTTGAAAGAAAATGAATAAAATTCATGATTCCCCATCTTTAAAACAAATATTTCCTCAAGTATTTACCAGTGTACGACTTTTCAACTAAACAAATTTCTTCTGGAGTTCCACAACAAACTATATTCCCTCCATTAATTCCGCCTTCTGGACCCAAATCTATTATATAATCTCCATTTTTAATAACATCTAAATTGTGCTCTATCACAATAACCGTATTTCCACTTTTAACTAACAATTTCAAAATATCAATAAGCTTACTAACATCATAAACATGAAGACCTGTAGTAGGCTCATCCAAAATATATAATGTCCTTCCTGTACTTTTCTTACAAAGCTCATTAGCTAGCTTAACTCTTTGAGCTTCTCCACCTGACAAAGTTGTGGAACTTTGACCTAATTTAATATACGAAAGACCTACATCATTTAAAGTCTTTATCTTATTATAAATTCTAGGAATGGATTCAAAAAACAACATAGCTTCTTCAACAGTCATATTTAAAACATCTGATATACTCTTTCCCTTGTATTTAACTTCAAGAGTTTCTTTGTTATATCTACTTCCTTTACAAACCTCACAAGGAACATATACATCAGATAAAAATTGCATCTCTATTCTTATCATTCCATCTCCTTGACATGATTCACATCTACCTCCCTTTACATTAAAACTAAATCTTCCTGGTTTATAACCTCTAATTTTAGAATCATTAGCATTTGAAAAAAGCTCCCTTATTATATCAAATACTCCTATGTAAGTTGCAGCATTAGAACGTGGAGTTCTTCCTATAGGCGATTGATCTATATTTATTATTTTATCTAAATTATCAATGCCTTTAACTTTACTACACTTAACATTTTTTTGATTTTTAAAATTCAACTCATTATAAACCTCATTGTATAAAACTTCGTTTACTAAAGTACTTTTACCTGATCCTGAAACTCCTGTTACTATTGTTAATGTCCCTAATGGAACTTTAACATCAATAGATTTTAAATTATTTTCACAAGCACCATATATTTCAAGAAATTTTCCATTGCCATCATTTCGTTCCTTTGGAACTTGTATTTTTTCATCTCCTCTTAAA
Source organism: uncultured Candidatus Neoarthromitus sp. (assembly GCA_937890765.1). Taxonomy (GTDB): domain Bacteria; phylum Bacillota; class Clostridia; order Clostridiales; family Clostridiaceae; genus Dwaynesavagella. Next base: position 40,976 of record CALADQ010000010.1, on the reverse strand, counting down.
TATGCTCCTGTAATGGATTCTTCACAATTTAATATCCCATTAAAATCACCTTGATAAACTATATTCCCACCATTTTCTCCTGCTAGTCTACCTACATCGACAATAAAATCTGCTTCTCTAATAGTATCCTCATCATGTTCAACTACAACAACAGAATTACCAATATCCCTTAAATTTTTCAAAGTTTCAATTAACATATCATTATCACGCTGATGAAGCCCAATGCTAGGTTCATCTAACACATATAAAACTCCGACTAAGCTTGAACCTATTTGAGTAGCAAGTCTTATTCTTTGAGATTCTCCTCCAGATAAAGTCGAGGCTGTCCTCGCTAAATCTAAATACGAAAGCCCAACATTGTTTAAAAACGAAAGTCTACTTAAAATTTCATTTATAATGGGTTCAGATACGATTTTATTTTTTCCTTGAATCTCAACATTATTTAAAAATTCCAATGAATCTTTAACGCTCATTTGTGTTAATTCATAAATGTTTACTCCTCCAAATTTAACAGCTAAAACTTCTGGTCTTAATCTACTTCCATCACACGATTTACAAATTCTATTAGTCATGTACTTTTCTATTTCTCTCTTTACATAATCAGAGTTGCTTTCCTTATATCTTCTTTTTAAATTGTTTACCACTCCCTCAAACTTATGTTTAAATACATTTTTAATCCCTTCACGTTCATATTTAACAAGTAATGGTTCATCAATTCCAAAAAATACTTTCTCTTTTACATCATCGCTTAAATTTTTAAATGGCTCATCTAAAGAAAATTTTAAGTGATTTGCGAGTTCTTTAAAAACACTAATGTTCCAACTTCCTTCCTTTAAAGAACCTTCTCCAAATATTCTGATGGCACCATTTAAAATAGATAATTCTTCATTCTCAACTAAAAGATTCGTATCTATTTCAAACTTTTTTCCTAAACCATCGCAATCGTTGCACTTTCCAAAAGGTGCGTTAAACGAAAAACTTCTAGGTTCTAACTCTTCTATGCTAACTTGACAATGAACGCAAGAAAATTTTTCAGAGAACAAAAGCTCATCTGAACCAATTACATCAACTAAAACAATTCCATCTGAAAATTTAAGACTCGTTTCCAAAGATTCAAAAATTCTTCCTCTCAATGAATCTTTAATTATAATTCTATCAACTACAATATCTATTGAATGTTTTTTGTTTTTATCTAAATCAATTTCTTGTGAAGATAAATCATAATTTTCTCCATCTATTCTCGCTCTAACAAATCCCTGCTTGTTTATATTCTCTATTATTTTTTCATGCTTTCCTTTTTTGTTTCTCACAATTGGAGAAAGAATTTGAATTTTAACTCCTTCACCTAAACTTAAAATACTATCTACTATTTGATCTATAGATTGACGTTTAATTTCTCTACCGCACTTATAACAATGGGGAGTTCCTGCTCTTGAATAAAGAAGTCTTAAATAATCATATATTTCTGTAACCGTACCAACAGTTGAACGTGGATTCCTAGATGTTGTTTTTTGATCTATGGATATAGCTGGAGAAAGACCTGTTATTGAATCAACATCTGGTTTATCCATTTGCCCTAAAAATTGTCTTGCATAAGTTGAAAGAGATTCAACATATCTTCTTTGTCCCTCTGCATACAAAGTATCAAAAGCCAAAGAAGTTTTTCCAGAACCAGAAACCCCTGTAAACACGACTAATTTATTCCTAGGAAATTTAACATTACAGTTTTTTAAATTATTTACTCTAGCACCTTTTATTTCAATATAATCCATTTAATCCTCTCAAATTTTAAATTATAGTATTTCTGATTTCACTTATTTTATTTCTAATCTCAATAGCTTTTTCAAAATCCAAATTATCTGCATACTCTCTCATTTCTTTTTCAAGATTTTTTATAAGCTTGCTTCTTTCCCTTAAATCAAAAGGTATATCTATATCTAATTTTGCTTTTACTTCACCTTTAGAAATTTTGGTCGCTTGTATAATTTCATGAATATCTTTAACCACAGTTTTAGGAACTATATTGTGCTCTTTATTGTATTTAATTTGTATTTCTCTTCTTCTTTTTGTTTCACAAATAGCTTTGTTCATAGAATTAGTAACAACATCACCATACATTATAACTTTGCTCTCTGAATTTCTGGCCGCTCTTCCTATAGTTTGTATTAAACTCGTTTCAGATCGAAGAAAACCTTCTTTGTCTGCATCTAAAATTGCAACTAAAGAAACTTCAGGAATATCAAGCCCTTCTCTTAAAAGATTTATACCAACTAAAACATCAAATTTCCCAACTCTTAAATCTCGAATTATTTCCATTCTGTCTATTGTTTTAACATCAGAATGCATATATGTAGTTTTAACATTTAAATCATTTAAATATTCAGTTAAATTTTCCGCCATCTTTTTAGTAAGCGTGGTTACCAAAACCCTAAATCCTTTTTTTATAACTTCATTTATTTCAAAATACAAATCATCAATTTGATTTTCTATTGTCCTAACTTCAACAATTGGATCTAATAAACCAGTTGGTCTTATAATTTGTTCTACCACAACTTGCTGATGTTCATTTTCATATTGAGAAGGAGTTGCTGAAACAAACACAACTTGATTTATTTTTTCCTCAAACTCATTAAACTTAAGTGGCCTATTATCGTAGGCACATGGAAGTCTAAATCCATACTCAACTAACGAATCTTTTCTCGATTTATCTCCTGCATACATTGCTCTAATTTGTGGAATTGTTACGTGAGATTCATCTATAAAAATTAAAAAATCTTCTGGAAAATAATCAAATAGTGTGTAAGGCTCACTTCCTTTTTTCCTTCCATCCATAATTCTCGAATAATTTTCAATCCCACTACAGTATCCCATTTCCCTGAGCATTTCTATATCGTAATTCGTTCTTTCTTTAATGCGCTGAGCTTCTAAAAGTTTTCCTCTCTCTTCAAAATATTTAACTCTTTCATTTAATTCGATATTTATTTCACCAATTGCCCTTTCTATTCTTTCTTTTGAAGTTGCAAAGTGAGAGGCTGGATAAATTGAAACGTGAAAAATTTCTGAAGTAACTTTTCCCGTTAACACATCAAACTCATTTATTTTTTCAATTTCATCTCCAAAAAAATGTATCCTTATACCTTCATTAAAGCTTGAAGCAGGAACCACATCTAAAACATCTCCTTTTACTCGAAATGTTCCCCTTGAAAAATCAATTTCATTTCTTTCATATTGAATTTCAACAAGTTTTCTTATAACCTCATCCCTATCTTTAATCATTCCAACTCTCAAATTAATAACTAAATTTTTATATTCAATGGGATTACCTAAACCATAAATACAAGAAACTGATGCAACGATTATGGTATCTCTTCTTTCAACTAAAGAAGAAGTTGCAGAGTGTCGAAGCTTATCTATTTCTTGATTTATACTTGCATCTTTTTCTATAAATGTATCTGTGTGAGGAACGTAGGCTTCAGGTTGATAGTAATCGTAATAAGAAACAAAATACTCCACAGCATTGTTAGGAAAAAATTCTCTAAACTCAGAACACAATTGAGCAGCTAAAATTTTGTTGTGAGCTAAAACTATGGAAGGACGTTGAAGTCTTTCTATTACATTTGCCATTGTAAAAGTTTTCCCAGAACCCGTAACTCCCAAAAGCGTTTGATATTTGTTTCCACTGTTTATTGAATCAACTAAAGCATTTATTGCTGAAGGCTGATCTCCCATAGGTTTAAATTTTGAATTTATTTTAAAGCACAAAACTTTTTTCACCTCTTGATTATTGCTAAAAAAGTTCGCGTATAGCACACCAATTTTAAAATTGGCCCTTAACTCTACACACGAACTTTTCCAGTTTAAAAAAATCACAATTACAAAATTAAATTTTAATAAATACATTTCTTTATGTTCAAAAATTGTACCATATCAAAAACAAAAAGTACATAACAAAACTTATTTTATTTTAAATTTACAATTTAAAAATTTATCTATTAAATAAAGATTTTCATGTAATAAAATTAACGTTAATATTAAAAATATTTCAATCAAAACATTTCCACCTAAAAATCCAAAGGCCATAGATATAAAACTATAAATTAAAATAACAAATCCCGAAACTATTCCAGAAAAATTTTTTAATCCAAAATAGCTTCTTCTACAAGCAATAATAAAAATCAACGGCACTTTATTAATCATAAAGGGCAAATATATTTTACAAAAATTATTTTCCCATTTAGAAAACGAATTTAAAATAACATAAATCCCTTCAAATAAATGAAACACCGAAATCATAAATAAACCTTCCCTAAAAAAGTTTTGTTTTATTCCTATTAAAGCAAAATAGCTAATAAAAAATCCATAACTTATGCAAGCGTACTTATTAGGAAAAACAAAATACAAAATTAAACTAACAAAATAAATTAAAATCACAACTCCAAAATCAAAATTCTTTATTAAAAAAATTTCCTTCATAAACTCAAACATAAAATTGAAAATTAAAATTAAAATGAAAGTTTTCAAAACAAAAAAACAGAGGAGCTTAAAACTCCCCTTAAAATTTTTAAAATAATAAACTAAATTCATTATAAAAGATAAAACCAAAACGTAAATCATTTAATTTTCTCCCTTATAATCTCAAGAGCTTTTTGATATTGAGGATCCAACTTTATCAAAATTTCTTTATCCCCATTATCCTCATCTCTATTTTTTATATACTGATTTTGGTCGTACTCAATATTAACATCAGGACTAATTCCAACTCCATTTATATAATCTCCATTAGGCGTATAATATTTTGAAACAGTAACTTTAAATCCACTTCCATCACCAAGTTCAAAAACCCTTTGAACCAATCCTTTACCAAAAGTTTTACTTCCTACAAACGTAGCTCTATTATGATCTCTTAAAGCTCCTATTAAAACTTCAGAAGCACTTGCACTTCCACCATCACCTAATACAACAATTTCAATATTTTCTCCAATTCCCTTTGTTGCTTTTAAAACTTCTGAAATTCCATTTTTATTATCTGTTGAAACTATAACGCTTCCCTCTTCTAAAAACTGAGAAGCTATACTAACACATTCAGTTAATAATCCTCCAGGATTTCCTCTTAAATCCAAAATTAATCCTTTGGAACCAATTTTCTCTAAAGCTTCCCTAACTCCTTTGGAAGAATTTTCATCAAACGAATTAATTTTAATGTAAGAAATATCTTCATCTATTTTTTCGTATTCCACAGGTTGTATATTTATTTTCTCTCTATTAACCTCGAAAGAAATTTCTTCTCCATCTCTTTCAATTGTTATATTAACCTTAGTACCCTCTTCACCTTTTATAAGGTTTATAGCCTGATCAATATCCATACTAACATTTTCATTTGAAACTTTTATTATAAAATCACCTGCACGTATACCAACTTTATTTGCAGGAGAATTTTCAAAAACGGAAACTACAACAATTTTATTATCTTTAGGTGCAACTTGAATACCAATTCCCACATAGTTTCCTTCACTTCTAAATGTGAACTCTTGAAATTCTTTTTTATCCATATAAACAGTATAAGGATCCTCCAAAGAATTTATCATTCCTCTTATAGCTCCATCATATAATTTTTCGCTATCAATTTCTCCGTTATAAGCGCCTTCAATTATGTTTCTAACTAAAAAGAATTTCCTATAGTTTCTAATGTCTCCTGATATAGATTTAATTCCATTAGCACCGCGAGAACCTAAAATGAAACTAACACCATAAACATAAGAAAACAAATTAGATATAATAAAAGCTATTACGATTAATAAAATTATGAGAGTTTTTCGTCTGTTTGAATTTCCTTTCTTAAACTCAGATTCATTAAAGTCCAAATTACTATTGCTACTATGAGTATTCATAAATTCCTCCAAATCTCAATGACACTAGGCTTATTATTCCATTAAAAATATTTAAATATTCAAATTAAAATACTTAAACTTTCAAAAACTTCCTTAAAGAAACAATGCTTCCTACCATTCCTACCAAAACTCCTATAGATATAAAGTGAAAAGATAATTTACTTAATATAGTTGACGGAGATACTAAATAGGAAAATAAATTTTTATCTATTAAAACACTATAAATAGAATTATACGCATAAAAAACAATCGCTATTGACAAAGCTCCACCAATAACTCCAAGTATAATTCCTTCTATAACAAAAGGCCATCTTATAAACCAATCTGTAGCTCCAACAAACTTCATTATATAAATTTCTTTTCTCCTAGAATAAATTGTGAGCTTAATTGTGTTCATTATTAAAAACAAAGAAACAAGAATTAATATAAACGATAATCCAATCCAAGCAATCTTTATAAATGAAGATATTTTTGAAACTTCTCTGACTAAAACCTTATCGCTTCCTATATCATCAATTCCTTGAAGTCCATTTAACTTTTCCTCTATCTCATAAGAAATTTCTGGCGAATTAATTTTAATAACATAAGCACTAGGAAGAGGATTATTAGTTTCATCATAACCTTCAGTCATCCAAGCATAATCTTGAAGTTGCTCCCTAAATTTTTTAAGAGCATCGTTTTTACTTTCATAATAAACTTCACTAGCTCCTTCGACTGAATCAATTACATCTTTTATTCTTTGTTGTTCTTCAACAGTTATTGAATCTTTTAAATAAACCTTTAATTGAAGTCTTGATTCAACATCATTAACATTATTAACTATAACGTTCATAAGTATCAAAAATATTCCGTAAATAGTTAGCGTAACAACTATATTAACTATGGTTGCTATGCTTATTGTTTTATTTCTAAACAAACTTTTCACAGCATCAAACGTAAACCCCTTAAAGCTAGAAACTCTCATTATTCGTACTTACCTCTCTTCTCATCTCTTAATAAAACTCCTCTCTCAATAGCAATAACTCTTCTATTCATTCTATCAACAATATCTTTAGCATGAGTTGCCATTAAAACAGTAGTTCCACCTCTATTTATATCTTGAAGAAGAGCCATTATTTCAAGTGAAGTATCTGGATCTAAATTTCCCGTAGGCTCATCTGCAATTAATATGGAAGGATTATTCACCATTGCACGAGCAAGAGATACTCTTTGTTGCTCTCCACCAGATAATTCATGAGGAAAAACTTTATATTTGTCAGACAATCCAACCAAACTTAAAACAACAGGAACTCTTTTTCTAATTTCTCTTTCATCAGCCTCAACAACCCTCATTGCAAAAGAAACATTTTCATAAACATTTAAGTTAGATATTAATTTAAAATCTTGAAAAACCATTCCCACACTTCTTCTATGATAAGGCATATCCCTTCTCTTCAATAAAGAAAGATCTTTTCCATTTATTATAACCTTACCACTTGTAGGTTTTATTTCTCTTAAAATCATTTTTATGAAAGTCGATTTACCTGCACCACTAGAACCAACCAAAAAAACAAATTCACCTTGTTGTATCGATAAACTCACATCAATTAATGCTTTAACATCTTTTTCATACGTTTTAGAAACCTTTATAAAATCAATCATTATTTTTCTCCTACCCTAGTAATAAAACTCATTATACCATACATGTAAATTAATATTTATTTAAATTTTTCATGTGTTAAAAAAAAAATTAAAAACATAATTAATACTTCCAATATAAAACAATTGTGTTTATAATTTTAATAACACTTTCTGTGTTAAAATAAAAATTTATAAATGCTTAAAGAGGTTATATGAATTTAAAAAATATAGTTAAAATTAGTTTCTTAAGTGTCTTAATAACAGTTTTTAGTTTTATAAAACTTCCTGGTATAATTCCTGGTACTGAATTTCAAATTTCCGCTCCAGCCGCTGTGGCTATATGCGCTACTTTTGGATTCAATACTTACATAATTTGCGGTATAATCTCAAGCTTTTTGACATTTATACTCGGAACTCACAACACAATAAATATTTTAAATTCATTTATATTTAGACTTGTTGCAGGAGGAATTATTCATTTTTCTAATAAAAATATATTTTTTATTTCCATATCTGGACCAATAGGTTCTATTGTATCTAGATTTATTTTATCACTTATTACAAAAGCAAATTTTATTTCTTTATTAATTCCATCAGTTCCTGGAATTATCTATACGTTTTTCACATCATACCCTATCACAAAAGTTTTTCAAAAAATTTTCTTGAAGGAAGAGATTAAAAAATGAACAGAAATTTGTTTACAATTAAAATGAGAGGGGCATCTCCATTAGATCATAAATTAGGTGGACAACATATTTCAGGAAGTGAATGTATAGTCAATGAAGATTCAATAAATCAAAAAGTTATTGAACTAATTGCAAAAGCCTTCAATCATCCGAAAGGAAAATCTGATTTTATAAACATATCAATTCAAAAAATACATTGTGAAAATGAAATACAATATATTTCACCTCTTGATATTTCGATATTTTCAAAAACAAAAAACCCCGAACTCCCAAATTTAATTTTAAAAAAATTAGGATTCGATGAAGTTAAATCAAAAAAATCTTTGGAATGTTTATTTAACATTAAAAATATACCAGGTGCTTTAATAATTTCCTTTGATGATTTTGAGAAATTTGAAAACAAAATAGTAAGATGTTCAAATATGGATTACGATTTTTCTATTAGAGATGAGTTGAATAAATTTTTGCAAAAAAATAATTTCAGTGGAAAATATTTGAAAGATGCTTTGTGTTTAAGTTCAAAAGTTTGCAATCATGAAAATGTAATTTGCGAACTTTGCATTTCAGATGATAAAAATTATTCAACAGGTTATATTGCAAGCAAAGATTTGGGTTACATGAGAATTCAAAATTTTAAACCAGCTGGACATGAATTTGGAGGAAGAATTATTTTTATAAAAGATAAAGAAAGGCTTGAAGAAACTATTTCATATTTGAAAAATTCCATAGTCTTAATAAATTCCATTCCAAAAATAATAAATAGGAATTTTTAATTTATGTTTGATTTATTTGAAAAGCTCAAAACTATAAAACAAAAAAATTTATTTAGAAATGCTTATGAATTTTCAACGCCTCAGGAAACCCAAGTTAACATAAACAACAAATCTATGATGTTATTTTCATCAAACAATTACTTAGGTTTCTCAAATGATTATTCTCTAAAAGAAAACGCTATAGATACAATTAAAAATTTTGGAGTTGGTTCAGGAGGCTCTAGGTTAACAACAGGAACAACAATTTTTCACAGAGAATGCGAAAATAAAATTTCAAAATTCAAAAACAAAGAGGATTCAATTTTATATAGCTCAGGTTATATGTGCAACGTTGGAAGTATTTCATCGCTTTTTTATGAAGATTATTTAATATTTTCAGACGAACTCAATCACTCTAGTTTAATAACAGGAATCAAATTATGCAAATCAAAAACAATAATTTATAAACATTCAAATATTGATGATTTGAAAATCAAATTGAAAGAAAACCTCAATCACAAAAAGAAAGTTATAATAACCGATGGAGTTTTCAGTATGGATGGAGATATTTGCAAATTACCTGATTTAATATCTTTGTGCTATGAATTTAATTGTTATCTTTACATTGATGACGCTCATTCTACTGGGGTTCTCGGAAAATTTGGCAAAGGAACTTGCGAGCATTTTAATATAGAAGATGAAAAAATAATTTTAATGGGCACTGGAAGCAAAGCTTTAGGTTGTGTAGGAGGATTTATTTCTTCGTCTTCATTGGTCATTGATTATTTAAAAAATACTTCTAGAACGTTTATATTTTCAACATCACAAACTCCTGAAAATGCAAAAACTCTTTCAAATGCAATATCCAAATGTGAAACTTATATTTCTCAAAGGGAGTACTTGAAAGAAATTAGCATTTACACAAGAGAAAAACTTAAAGAAATAGGATTTTGCGTTTTAAATGGAGTAACTCCAATAATTCCCGTAATTTTATTTTCTGAAGAGGTTTGTTTATGTTTTCAAAAACATTTAATAGATGAAGGAATTTTTGTAACTCCCATAAGACCCCCTTCAGTCCCAAAAAATTCTTGTAGAATAAGAATAACTCTCTCTTGCAATCACACTTATGAAAATATAAATTATTTAATAGAATGCTTTAAAAAACTTTATTTAAAATATGAAAAAATAATAGGTGGAATTTTATGATAAACAAAATTTTAGAACTTAAAAACAAAATTATAAATGAAGGTTATGAATTAACCTTTGAAGAAGCTAAAAGCCTCATTGAAATAGATCATATTAACGATTTAAAAACCATGGAAGCTTTAATAGATTCAGCAAACGAAATTAGAAAAGCTTTTTCTGGAAATCACTTAGATTTATGCACAATAATGAATGTTAAAAATGGAAATTGTTCAGAAGATTGTAAATATTGCGCTCAATCTTCCCATTACAAAACCAACATAACTCCATATGGCTTTTTAGATGAAGAAGAAATTATAAATCGAGCAAAGGAAGTTGAGGAAAAAGGAGCTCACAAATTTTCAATGGTATCAAGTGGAAAAGGGCCAAGCGATTCCCAAATAAATAAAATTTGCTCCATATATGAAAGGCTACGTGAAGAAACAAATATTTCTCTTTGTGGCTCTTTTGGAATTTTAAAAGAAGGACAAGCTGAAAAATTAAAAGAGTCTGGCGTTAAAATGTATCACCACAATCTAGAATCTTCAAGAGAATTTTACAAATCTTTATGCACAACTCACACTTTTGAAGATAGAGTTAACACAATAAAATTAGTTCAGAAAGCTGGGCTTAAAGTTTGTAGTGGTGGAATTTTAGGAATGGGAGAAAGTGAAATAGATAGAATAAATTTAGCATTTGAACTTAGAAATTTAAATGTTGATTCCGTTCCTGTAAATATTTTAACAAAAGTTCCTGGAACTCCTTACGAAAATAACGAGCCTCTTCACAAAATGGAAATTATAAAAACTATAGCTGTATTTAGATTTATACTTCCAAAAGCTCAAATAAGATACGCCGGTGGAAGAATGCAGCTTGAAGAACTTCAGGAACTAGGTTTAAGAGCTGGTGTTAATGCAATGCTTACAGGTGACTTCTTAACTACAACAGGAAGCAACATCGAACAAGATAAAATATTAGCTGAGAAAAGCGAATTCTCAATTGCAAAAAGATGAAAAGATTTTTCGTTACTTCAATAAACACAGATATAGGAAAAACATTTGTAAGCTCATTATTTTTCAATTTACTTGGAGAAAATACTTGTTATTTTAAGCCGGTGCAAACTGGATGTGAGTTTTACGACAAAAACAAATTAATTCCAGATTTAGATTACGTAAAAAATAATTCTAAAATAAAAAACGAAAATAATTTTATGTGTTCATACGCTTTAAAATTTCCCGTTTCCCCTCATCTCTCTTCAAAAAAAACCAACATTGAAATTAATATTTCAAAAATACTAAAAGACTTTGATTTAATTTCAAAAAATTTTGAAAATATTATTGTTGAAGGATCAGGAGGGGTTTTCACTCCTTTAAATGAAAAAAATTATTTTATGTATAACTTAATAAAAGATCTAAAATTAAATTCAATATTAGTAACAAACACAGAAGTTGGAACTATAAATAACACTCTTTTAACCTTATCCCACCTAAAAAATCAAAACATAAACGTTTCAGGTATAGTATTTAATAAATTTGAAAATTTAGAGCACGAAATTGACAACATAAATTTCATTAAAAATTATTCAAAAATTAATAATATACTAAAAATACCTAAGTTAAATGGAAATTTTAATATTAATTTAAAGGAAATAAATAATTTTATTTATAATTTGTAGGAGTTTTATTATGAATTACCTTCAAGAACTAGATTTAAAAAACATATGGCACCCATGCTCTCAAATGAAAGATTATGAAAATTTTCCTCCTATAATAATAGAAAGCGGAGAGGGAATTTATTTAAAAGATATTGATGGTAAAACTTACATAGATGCAATTTCATCTTGGTGGGTAAATCTTTTTGGACATAACAACAAAAGATTAAACAATTCAATAAAAAATCAATTAGACAAACTGGAGCACGTTATATTTTCAAATTTTTCTCACAAACCTGCAATAGAGCTTTCCGAAAAAATTTTAGAAGTTTCTCCAAAAGGACTTGCAAAAATATTTTTTGGAGATAATGGTTCTTCCGCTGTGGAAATATCTTTAAAATTAAGTTTTCAATACCATAAGCAAATGGGCTTTCACAAAAAAACAAAATTTATATCTTTAAAAGATGGTTATCATGGAGAAACTTTAGGAGCTCTTTCAGTTTCAAAAACTCCTTTGTATTCAAAAGTTTACAACGAAATTTTATTAAACACTATTGAAGTTGAATCTCCTGATTGCTTCAGATGCAAATACTCAAAACATAGAGATTCATGTGACGTTGAATGTTTTTCAAAAATGGAAAATGAAATAGAGAAAAATCACGAAAACATAACAGCTGTAATAATTGAACCAATGGTTCAATGTGCCTCTGGCATGAAAATTTATCCCAAAAAATATTTAACTAAATTAAGAGAAATTACAAAACTTTACAATATAAATTTAATTGCAGATGAGATAGCTGTCGGATTTGGAAGAACAGGAAAGTTTTTTGGAGTTGACCACGCAAAAATAACTCCTGATATCATGTGCGTGTCTAAAGGATTAACCGGAGGGTACCTTCCTCTTTCTTTAGTAATTACAACAAATGAAATTTACAATGCATTTTACGATGATTACGAAAAATTAAAATCATTTCTTCATTCTCATAGCTACTCTGGAAATCCTTTGGCTTGTTCTGTTGCTGTTGAAACCTTAAACATATTTAAAGAGGATAAAGTTCTTGAAAATCTAAAACATAAATCTAAATATTTAAATCAAAAAGTTCATGAATATTTTGAAGGGCTTGAGTTTGTTGGAGAAATTCGTTCAATAGGAATGATATGCGCTATAGAGCTCGTGCAAAATAAAAATAACAAATCTCCATTTAAATTTGAAAACAGAGTTGGCTATAACATTTATAAAACCGCACTTAAAAATTCTCTTTTATTAAGACCACTTGGAGATGTTTTATATTTTATGCCACCATACACAATAACAAATTCTCAAATAAATGAAATGGTTAGAATTGCAAAAAATTCATACGATGAATTCTTCAAAAAATAATAAAAGCAGCTAAAAGCTGCTTTTATTTGAATAAAGATACTATTTTATAAATCAAATTTGACAAAAATGAAAAACCATTTTCATTAGTATTTACTTCTACAATTAAATTCTCGATTAATTCCTTTAAACTTTTATTTCCTTTATTAAACTCCAATGATTCATCATCAAAAACCCAATCAATATCAAATCTATAATCTTCATACTGATTTTTAACAATTTCCTTTTGGTTCGAAATCAAATTATCAAAATAATTTTTCCATCTATTATAATACAAATTTCCTATTATCTCATAGTAATCTGTGTTCCCATAATCTCTTAGTCCATCATCTTCAGAAACAAGTTTATCATACCAAGTTGTTAAAATAATTTTTTTATCATATTTAAGCATGTCTTTGAAGTAGTCATCGTAATCCAAATCAGAAATTTTACCAATTAAATCTTTCAAGCTTTTCCTACCATTATAAGATAAAATTTTAGATTGAAGATCTATTAAGTACAAAAATTTATTACTTAAAAAATCCACTTGTGTAAAATCATTTTTAAAATAATTATCTTGAATTTCTCTGTAATAATCCCAAGCTAAATTAACTATAACCTCACTAGCAATATCTATAATATCTCTCAAATAAAATTCATTTTCCTTAAATTCATCATAAACCGAAAAATATTCTTTTAAAGCTTCTATTAAAATTTTAGAATCATAATTTTTATGAACAGCTCCCCATCTTGATGCACTCTCAATATTCATAGAAGGTCTAGCATTTATTACTGATTCAGATGCACCTTCATGATAAATCTCACTAGTTGGATTGTAAACACTTTCAACTAATTTATAAAAACCACTTAATAAAATTTCACTTTCTTTTCCATATCTGTTTGTAACATATCTTTTCACAAAAGCATCAAAATCTAACTTATCTTCAAATATTAATTCCGTTAAAAGCTCATCAATAAAATCATTATATCCTATAGCCTCGGAAGTACTTCCAATACCAACTAAAAATTTAGCATTCCTTTTAGCTCTATAAAATTCTTTTAATAAATCTTTAGAATGCCCATAAAGTCCACTTCTTCCACCAAAATTATTTAAAACACCAAATATCCAATTAGATCCATCAAATTCCTCCTTATTCCAAGCCATGTAATTAAACTTAGAAGAACCGGGCCATCTTACATTTAATTGAGAATGTAAATCCAAAATTAAAATATTTTTTTTGTTTAAATGTTCAATTATTTCTGATGATGGACTATGAGACCAAGATTGAAGCATCCATACAGCATCTTCTCCATTATTTTGTATTAATGAATTTAAGATTCTATAGGAAACATCCTTAACATCATATCCATATGAATTTCCACCTTCATGAAACAAATCTCCAGCAAAATACTTACTATATCCTAATACTTCTTTTTGTTTTTCATAAAACACATTAGATACAGTTTCATAATCATGTGAATTAAAATCAATTCTATCTGGACCCTTGATTCTACTCCAATAACTTCCATCTAGAACTCCTACTTCAATATTTTGTTTTTTAGGAAAATATCCTACATAAGCTTGATGAACTGGATTTATTCCTAAACTATACATTCTATCTTGAATTTTATTACCAAGTAGAGCTCTTTCTTCAAACCACTTTGGAGTTATTTCTCCTCCTATTCTAGTTATATTTCCCATAAAATGCCATGGCAAATATATAGGAGAAGTCAAATATTCAACTATTTCTGAAAAAGTAAATCCAAATTCCTTTAAAAATCTTCTAGTAACCTCTTCTTGCCCCACTAAATTTAGAGCCAAATTAAAACCATTTAACGCCATCCAATCTATTTCTCTTTCCCACTGCTCAAAATCCCAGTAAGCCATAGTATAACCATAGGCAACGTAATTATAATTATACCTATACTTCATATCTATCTTCTTCTTAACTACATTATTTAATTTAGGTAAAGGAAGAGTTGCCTTAATTTTCGTATCTCCAAATCTACTGAAAGTTTGATTTAAAAAATGCTCATAGTAATAATTTAAAGCAACTGCTATAGAATTAACATTATTCCCTTTTAAAACTATTTTATCACCTTCACTTAATATTTCAAAATAATCAATATTATCTGCACTTTCCCCTAAAAATTGAATATCAAAAAAATTTACATACTCACTTCCCAATGTTCTTGATATTAAATTTTTAATAGATTGAAAATGACTTATTTCTTCAGATTCCACTGAAACATTTTTTATAAATGGCTCTTCCCTATATATATCGACATTATTTATTTTATTATCATTTTTATCCAAAAAAACTATTTCCTTTATGTTAACAAAATCCTTACTATCACTATCAAATATTCTTATTCTTATAAATTGCTCATCTATGTAAACTTCACTTATTTCAGTATCATCATTTCTAGATAAAATCTTAAAATCAACATCATAATACTCATATCCATCATTACTAGAGTATATTTTATACTTATAATTGTTGCTTGCATCATCAAATATGAATTTAACTTTTTTTATTTTAGAATTTGGCTCAACTTTAAATTCCAAATAATTAATAAAATCTGGCAATACAAAGTAAGTACTTAAATCATCATCCACAATATTTTCTATATTTTGATTTAAATCATGTATATAGTCAGTACTAACTAAATTTTTAGATAAAACAATATTGGTATTTTTAAATTGAAAAAATAAAATAAATACTAGATATATTGTTAAAATTTTAAAGAACTTCATAACATTAATCTCCAAAAAATAATGGCACTATAAAAATGCCATCAAATAATTATAATATAATTGTACTTACCAAAAATTATTTAATGCTAAGAAAAATTAACAAGTCCTAAACTAACTAATAATGCCTTATCAACTTTTTTCATATCACTTTTGGTCATGTGCCCTATTTTTTCTTTAAGCCTTTTCTTATCTAAAGTTCTAACTTGCTCAAGAAGAACAACAGAATCTTTATTCAAACCATACTCCTCTGAAGAAATTTCAACATGAGTAGGTAATTTAGCTTTATTAATTTGAGACGTTATAGCTCCAACTATAACTGTTGGGCTATACTTGTTTCCAATATCATTTTGAATTATAATAACAGGCCTTATTCCTCCTTGCTCAGACCCTATAACAGGACTCAAATCAGCATAGAATACGTCCCCTCTTTTCACTACCATCGTAGTCATTTAAAATATCACTCTCCGAAAGCCTTATCTCATATTTAACTAACTCTTCAAAAAACGAGAAAAATCCAAATTCAGAAAATTCCATATTTAATTTTCCCATAGCTTTATATTCTCTTCCTATAGTTTCCCATTTATTTCTTCTAATAAATATTAATATGATGTTTCTTAAATTTATGCTACCTTTTTGAATTAATCTAAGTTTTAAAATTTGTGGCTTAGAGAATGATGACTTTAAAATCCCACAAAATGACCTATTCACTTCAGAAGTACCCCCATAAATATAATTAAATTTATAATTTAATTATGCACTTCTTAAATTATATAACATCCATTATAAATTTACAACTTAGAAAAGTCATTTACTTATATAACTTTAAATTTAGTCAATATAAATTCTAGAAACTCTTTCTCTAATGCCACACAAAACTTCATAACATATGGTATTACCTATTTCAGCTATATCAGAAGGATAAATACTTAACATTCCTTGATTACCTATTACCAAAACTTCATCAAAAAGTTTTACTTCTCTAATGTGGGTAATATCTATCATAAATTGGTCCATACAAATATTTCCAACTATATTAGCATAACTTCCTTTTAATATAACTTTTCCTTTATTTGATAAGTATCTTGGAAATCCATCTCCGTAACCTAAATTAACTGTAGCTATAACTCTTTCACTGTCTGATATATAAGTTCTTCCATATCCAATCGATTCGCCTTTATGTATTTTTTTTATGTGTACAATTTGAGCCTTTAAATTCATAACCGGCTTAAATTGAGTATGTTTTTTGCCTAAATTTTGCATATACCCATACAATAGCAATCCTGGTCTAGAACAATTTAAAACATCTTTATCGAAATTTAAAATACCAGAACTTGCACTTATGTGTTTATATTTTATATTTAGTTTAAGTTTCTCCAGATTATTACAAAAGGAAGAAAATAATTTGTACTGATACACTGTATAAGCCTTATCTTCATTATCTGCATCAGAAAAGTGAGAGTATATTCCCTCAACATCAAAAAAAGGATTTCTAAATATATTATTTACAATTTCGTAATTTTCATCACTTGCAAATAATCCCACTCTTCCCATTCCTGTGTCGATTTTTATATGAACCTTTAATACTTTTGATATTTTTTTCAATCTTTCAGATAATAAAATGGCATACTCAAAACTAGTTATAGTCTGAGTAAAGCCATAATTTACAAGTTCATCAACACAATTTAAATTAGTAACTCCCATTATTAGTATGGGAATTTTAATATTCGATTCTCTAAGTTTAATTGCTTCTTCTATATTAGAAACTGCCAACATTGAAACATTATTCTCACATAGCTTTTTACCAATATGTACAATTCCATGTCCATAAGCATTGTCTTTAACAACACCTATTATATTTTTATTTTTACTAATTTCTCTTATATAGTTTAAATTGTTAACCAAATTATCTAAATAAATTTCCGCGTAAACAGTTCTACGTAATTTCATTTTTTCCCACCCCTTAATGATTAAATACATTATTATCAATTTCTTGGAGAATTTCGAAAGTTATGTATTCTATCAAAACTCTTTCGTTGTTTTTACTATCAAATATTTCTAGCTTTATAGGAATATGCTTTTCACCATCTAAGTACAAAATGGCATATTTAATATTTAAATTGTTAGTTGGAATATTAACTCTAGCTCCATAAATTACTTTTTCATTTTCACCTTCATAAATACTCTCTTTAAAATAAATAACCTCATCCATTGAATAAATAAGTTTAATATATTCATTTAAAAAACAATATTTATAAACTTCATCAAACTTTTCATCAACTGAATATTCAGTAGTATTTTTTATATCCTTGACGTGAATCTTGTCATCTTTGTATATGTAACTCCTATCCCCTTCTAAATCCATCCTATAAATAGAGTCAACATTACTATACTGTTTTAAATAAAAACTCCCCTCTCCTCTATCATTTTTAAAAGTGATTTTAACATCAGATATATAATTCTTCAGTGACTTTATATAATCAAAAGCCTGTTCAGAATTTTCTATTTTAACAAACCTTTCACAAGAAGTAATAAAAAATAAAAAACAAATAAAAAACAAAATAATCTTTCTCAAAACAAATACTCCTTTTAAAATATTACAAGAAATATTTATTCTTATTTTTTTATTATTATTACATTTAAATATTATTAAATACTTTCCACTACCACAAAAGAAGTAACAATATCTATTTCATTCGATATTGTTACATGAAATTTATTAAAATCTTTAAGCTCTTCAAGATTATTATACAAATTTATATAAGGCTTTCCTTGCAAATCTCTCAAAACTTCAACATCTTTAAAACGAAATGATTTAATTTTATTGGAAATAGACTTAAAAAAAGCTTCCTTAACACAAAGATTAGAAGCTATCTTTTTAATATAAATTTTTTCGCTCAAACAGGAATTAAACATCTCTACTTCAAAAGAAGTGAAATGCTTTTCTAAAAATTTTTCATAATTAATAAGTCTACGAACTCTATTTATATACAGAATATCGCAACCAACCCCAACTATAATAACTTACCACCTCTTACATCACATTCTCTATAAATTTAATCTTTGAATCAATTCTAAAAATTTTACCTATATTATCTTCTAACACATCGAATAAATGCACAGGAGATACTAAATTTTTATGAAGAACATTGCAAAATTCTCTAACTAAATTAAGATTACCACTAATAACATCAATTTTCTCACTTTCAATTTTTTGATTTCCCTTTTTATCTATTATAATTTTATCTATCTGTATACCATAAACCAAATTAAAATCAAAAAAACCAGCCATCTCAATTGAAACATTATTTTCAATTATTTTGTAGTAATATTCAATTATTTCATTTAAACTATATTCTCTTCCCTTTAATACCTCTATTACTTTCATAATAATACCTTCCTACAATCTAAATATAACATAACATATATGAAATTCTAACATATTTTTTTTTTCAATTTTGTCATTATTTCAGAAATTTTAATCAAATATATATATTTTTTTCCGACATTTATTTCTATTATTTTTCAAATATTTTATTCAAGCTAAACTTATTAAAAAATAATATTTTGACTAAAATATTATTTAAAACTTATAATATAAGGTATAGTCTATAATTTAATATAAATTTATTTTCTAAATTGGAAAGGATTTGTTTATGAGAAGTTATAAAATCCAAGAGGACCTTTTATGGGTTGGAGCTCTTGACCCTGAACTTAGAGTATTTGACATTATAATGCACACTCCTTATGGAACCACTTACAATTCGTACGTTGTTAGTGGAAGCGAAAAAATCGCACTATTTGAAACAGTCAAATACGAATTCTTCGATCAATATATCGATAGACTTAAAGATGCTAATATAGATTTTAGCAAAATAGATTATCTCATAGTTAGTCATACAGAACCTGACCACGCTGGTTCTGTTGAAAAAATTATAGAGCTTTGTCCAAACATAACCATTGTAGCATCACCTGTAGCTATAAAATATTTAGAAAAAGTTACTAATAAAAACTTTAAACATATTAAAGTTTCAGACAAATCTGAATTGTCATTAGGAGATAAAACGCTTAAATTTATTTCCGCTCCATTTTTACATTGGCCAGACACAATTTACACTTATGTTAAAGAGATAAATACTCTTATAACTTGCGATTCTTTCGGAGCACATTATTCGACAAATAATATTTTCGATGATCTTGTCGAAAATAAAGAAGATTATATGGATGCACTAAAATATTATTACGATTGTATATTCGGACCATTTAAACCTTATGTTTTAAAAGCAATTGAAAAAATAAAAGATTTGAAAATAAATTACATTTGCCCTGGGCATGGACCTGTTTTAAGAAAAGATATTGAAAAAGTTATATCTTTATACAAAGATTGGAGCACACCTCCTGTTAAAAACGAAATTCCAAAGGTGGTTATATGTTACGTTTCTGCTTATGGATATACTGCTAACTTAGCTCAAAAAATTTCTCAAGCTATAAGTAAAGATGGCGATGTGGAAATTAAAATGTACGATGTAATAAAATTTGACAAAAACGAAATTTTAAATGAGATTTCAAATGCTGATGGTATATTGTTTGGTACTCCTACAATAAACTCCGACATGCTCGAGCCTATAAGAGATCTTTTAACAAACTTAAATCCTATTGTACATGGCGGAAAAGTCGCTGGAGCTTTTGGTTCATACGGATGGAGTGGAGAAGGTGTTCCAAATACAGAATCAAGACTTAGAGAACTTAAAATGAATTTGTTAACTCCTTCACTTAAAATAAATTTTAAACCATCAGAAAAAGAGCTTGATGAAGCTTACGAATTTGGGCGCGCCTTTAGAGAAAAAGTTTTAATTTCAATTGGAAAATTACAAGACGAAGATGCCGAAGCTTTAAATCATTTTACTCAAGTTAATACTTTGTCTTAGAAAAAATACCGTCAAAAATTTTTGACGGTATTTTTCATAAAAAAGATGAACTTATAAATTTTAATTTAAAAGTTCATCTTAATAAAATATTTTAACTATTGTACCTTTACCTCTGACATTTTAAGTTGATTTCTTACAAATCTAAAATCTTCTGCCACAACATCGCTTATATATTTTTTATTTCCATCCTTATCTACATAAGATCCCATTCTAAGTCTTCCACCAACACTTATTAAATCTCCCTTATGAAGATGTTTAAGAATTATATCACCTTTCTTTCCCCAAAAAGAAACAGGTATGAAGTCAGCTTTTCTTTCTCCATCAGGCTCTTTATAATCTCTATTTACAGCAATGATTATTTTTGTCAAAGATTTTTGCGACTCCTCAATAATTTTCTGTTCAGGATCTTTAACTAGCCTTCCAACTAACAATATCTTATTCAATTTAGAAATTCCTCCTAATTATAAATAAATCCTTTTAGTTGGATTATTTCTAAATTCAGGAAATTTATTCAAAGTTTTTAAAATTTTTAAGAATATTATCAATAAATTATATAAGGCTTTTTACAAGCTTTATCCCCATATTACTCATTAAATACATAGAAGCATTAACAACTTTCTCTTTATAATCTTTTTCACGCTCATAAGTTTCAATTAAATTAATCGGAATAAATATTTCTAAATTTTTATTTATCGAATTTAAATAACCTTTAAAAGTTAAACAAAATTGAAGTATACATATATCAGTACAGCAACCAGAAACCACAAAATTAAAATCATTATTTATATATTCTTCAAACACTTCAAAAAATTTTGAAGCAAAAAATCCATTTGTAGAATTTTTATTAATTATATGCGTAAACTCAACATCCAAAAGCTCATCGCAAAATTCACTTTCATAACTCCCTTCCAAACAATGCTCAGGATATAAATTAAACTCACAATCTTTTTTATCATGACTATCATTTATAGCAACTAAATTTGAAAATTTATCGCATTCATTTCTTATATCCTTCGCAATTTTTTTTATGGAAGAACAACTTAAATTTCCAACTTCAGTAAATCCTTTTATCATATCAATTACTATTAAAACACTTTTATCATAATTCAATTTATACGAATCTATAATTTTAAAACAAAACATTATTTTATCCCCTATTTATATTTCTTAAATAATCCTCAAGTATAACCTTCATCTTATTATCTCTTAAAGCATAATCTATTGTGGCTTTTAAATATCCTATCTTATCTCCAATATCATATCTTATTCCTTCGAATATAAAAGCGTTTACCACTTCATTTAAAGTTAATTTGCATATTGAATCGGTTATTTGTATTTCTCCATTTTTTCCTGGAGTAGCATTTTCCAAATGATTAAAAATAGTTGGGCTTATAACATATCTCCCTAAAATAGCAACGTTAGTTGGAGCTTCATCTATGGATGGTTTTTCAATTAAATTATTAACCTCATAAAGTCTATCAGAAAATTTTCTTCCACTAACTATTCCATATTTAGAAACATCTTTCTTATCAACTTCTTGAACTCCAAGTACAGTACCGCCATTTTCATCATAAACATCCATAAGTTGCTTTAAACAAGGTTTATTTTCATTGTAAACAATATCATCGCCTAACAAAACACAAAAAGGTTCATCACCTACAAAAGTTTTTCCTTGATATATAGCATGACCTAAACCTTTTTGTTCTTTTTGCCTAATAAAAGTAATGTTAGCCATATTCGAAATATTTTTTATAGCTTCAAGCATTTTATAATTTTTAGATTTCTCCAACAAATTTTCAAGTTCGCTAAAATTATCAAAATAATCTTCAATAGATTTTTTATACTTACTAGTAACTAATAAAATATCAGTTATTCCAGATTCAACAGCTTCTTCAATTATATATTGTATAGTTGGCTTATCAATAATCGGAATCATTTCTTTAGGCAATGATTTAGTAACTGGCAAAAATCTCGTTCCAAAACCTGCAACTGGAATTATAGCTTTTCTAATTGTTGACATAAACTCATCTCCATTTTCAAATTATTAAAATTAAATCTCGTATTCTAAGTATCCTTTTATTCTTGATATCATACGTTTTCTATAAGAATCAGCCTTATACTTATTAAAAATTACAAAATTTATAATCATTCCCACTATTGGTTTTAACAAAGAATCTTTAACTAAATAATTTAAAACAAATCCACTTCCATCTCTAAGTTTAACTTGTTTTTTTATGGTAGCACCATAACCTAAACCGTATGAATAAATTTTTTCTATAGGCTCAATCTTATTAGGATGATAAACTATATAATCATTTAAAAACATTCCCTTATATCCCCTGTGTAAAAGTTCTAAAATCATATCTGTTTCTTCACCAGAGCCAAACTTTCTACCAACGCCCAAATTTTCATCAAAGAAAACATCATCCCTACTTTTAATTTTAATAAATATAGATGGACTTATTACAGTTCTAAATATATTTTTATAATTGATTTCAACATTATAATCATACCATTTTAAATTTGCATCTTCTCCACTTTCTTTATCTCTTAACCTGAATGTTAAAAAATTAAATTTTTCATTTTCTTTAAAGAAGTCAACTATAAATGAAAGAATTCCTTCGCTATAAGCGCAATCGTCATCAGGGAAAGCTATTATATCTCCCGTTGCATATTTTATTCCAACATTTCTAGCTAAAGAAAGTCCCTTTTCCCTTATTCTAATGTGATTTATGTAAAAATTATCTTTGTAAGAATCAATAATATTTCTTAATATGTGATTTTCATTTTGATCAACTATGATGAGTTCAAAATTTTTATAATTTTGAGATTTTAAAGAATCCAAAAATATTTTTATTTCATCGCTTCTACCCAAAGTTGCCATAACAAGTGAAAATTTCATAAAATTCCCTCCGCGTAAAAATTATTATAAAAAACCAAAAGAGTTAATTAAAATTAATTAACTCTTTGAATCTACATATAATTTCTTGCAAGTTTTATATCTTGCGCATGATGTTTTGAAGAAACCAAAATGCAATCATCTGTTTCCACAACTATTAAATCATCAACATTATTAAGCAAAATCTTCTTTTTAGTTAAAACTATATTGTTGTTAGATTTCATTAAAACTCCTCCAGAGTTTAACACATTTCCATTAATATCTTTTTCACCATATCTATCAACACTAGACCAACTTCCCACATCATCCCAGCCAAAATTACCTTGTATCACATAAATATTATTATATTTTTCCATAACTCCATAATCTATAGAAATTGCATCGGTGAATTTATAATTTTTATTTACAAAATCAACGCAATCAGAGAAAGTTAAATCTAATATTGGACTTAAGACTTTATATGTATTATTCAAAAATTTATATATTAAATTTAATATGAGATCAACGTTCCAAACAAAAATTCCGCTATTCCAATAATAATTTCCACTTTCGACATACTTAAGGGCAGTATCATAATCAGGTTTCTCAACAAAAGAATTAACTTTTGTTATTTTGTCAGAATTTAAAAAATCAAAATTTATATATCCATAACCAGTTTCAGCTCTGTTAGGTTTAATTCCAAAAGTAATAATTCCTTTATCATTCTCATTTAAAAATTTATCTGCATCTTTAACTGTATTTATAAATTCATCTTCATCTTCTATTAAATGATCTGAGGGAAGAACAATAATATTGCAATCATTAAACTTTTTTTTCATATAAAAGCTCGATAAACATATACAA
The DNA here is from genome assembly GCA_937890765.1 of uncultured Candidatus Neoarthromitus sp. Lineage (GTDB taxonomy): Bacteria > Bacillota > Clostridia > Clostridiales > Clostridiaceae > Dwaynesavagella. The sequence continues at coordinate 16,415 of CALADQ010000010.1, read as the reverse complement.
GCCGAAGTATTTCTCGATTCAGGTTCTACTATTATATTTTCCTGTGGAATATTTTTCAATTGACTAAACACCAAATCTTTATATTTAGAACCAGTGGATACAAAAATTCTCTCTTTAGGTATTATTTTATTAATTCTGTTATAAGTCATTTGAAGCATCGTATCACTACCAAGAAGATTTAAAAATTGCTTAGGTTTATCTTCAGTAGACAAAGGCCAAAATCTAGTTCCTTTACCCCCAGCCATTATAAGTGCGCATAACATATTTATTACATCCTCTCTAACTAACTTGCAGTACTATCTCCGAAAAACACTCTAACTGTTTTAAGTATTAAAATTATATCTAATTTTAAACTTCTTTTCTCGACATATTCAACATCTAATTTCATCCACTCTAAAAACCCAATTGAGTTTCTTCCCATCACTTGCCAAAAACAAGTTAAGCCAGGTCTTACAACAAGTTTATCCAACATCCACTTATCAAATTCTCTAACTTCATTTGGAAGATTAGGACGAGGACCAACTAAAGACATATCTCCTTTCAAGACATTTATAAATTGTGGAAGCTCATCTAAACTCGTTTTCCGTATGAACTTACCTACTCTTGTTACTCTAGGATCTTGTTTTATTTTAAACATTGGACCTGACATTTCATTTTTACTTTTAAGCTCTTTAAGCAAATCTTCTGCATTTGTAACCATAGATCTAAATTTGTACATCTTAAATATTTTTCCATTTTTACCAACTCTGTTTTGGTAAAATAAAACTGGTCCTTTAGAATCTATTTTTATCAAAATAATTATAATAATTAATAAAGGAAATAACACTATTAAACCTATCAGTGACGCTAATATATCTATTGTTCTTTTCGTAAACTCGTAAGCCAATGATTTTTTATATTTTTTCGAACGCTGTACAAAATGAATATCCATATCATTATCCAAAAAACATATGTTATCCAATACAATCCTCCATTTAATACATTAAATAATAATTTAATTCTAACACATAAAACCCATCTAATATTCTATAAAACTTGTTTTTTATAAAATCCCCTCTTTATAGTAAATATTTGCATAGAAATAACTATAAAAACTTGTATGCATTGTGAAATTATAACACCATTTATATTAAAACTAGTTGAAAGAAAAGGCATAACTCCCAAATAAACTAAATTTCCAATTATTACAATATATATATTGTGTTTTATATGCCCAAGAGACATAAACAAAGGATATACTCCAACAAATGAAAACTTTAAAATTACAAATACAAGGTAAAAAAGTACATTGAAAACATAATCATTTCCATTTGGTATTAGAATATTTATCCACAATTTATACGTCAAAAACAAAAATAACACAATCAAAGAACCAAACGAAATTATGAATAAAAATATTTTTCTAACAAGAGCAACTGCTTCAAGCTCCTTGCCTTCAGAAACTTTCTTACTTATTTCAGGATAAATAATATTTAAAAGCGGAGTCGCAACTTTTGCCACAATTCCTCCTATTTTTTCTATAATCTTATAAACGCTTATAAACTTAATTCCTATAAATTTATTTATTAAAAACGGAGTTAAATGACTTATAGGAACATCTAGCGCAGTCATAAAATTACAATAAAAATTAAATTTTAAAAAATCCTTATCCCAAATTAATTTCGTTTTAAATATTCCATACAAATTATTCTTCAAAATTATAATTAAAGTAACGCCTATGAGCAAGACGCTACTAATTAAATTAAACAACAACTCCACAAATATAAAATACCACATACCAACATTTATAACAAATGACAATAAATAAAAAATAAATTTCAAACAATTAACAAACACATTTATATAAGAGGAATATTTAAATTTATTGTACACTCTTATTATACCAATACTAGTTCCTGTTAAATTAAAAAGTATCGAAAAAGAATATAGTCGAATTAAATTTAGAATCTCACTATTCCAATTAAAAAAATTTCCAACTAAATTTAAAAATACATTAGAAAACAAAAAAGATATTAATGCAGTTGATAAATCTAAAATAAATCCTTGCTTTATATATAATTTAACTTTGTTTAAATCATTTTTTATAAGAGCTGATGGAAGAAATTTAATTATGGAATTAAAAGATTGAAAATTAAATATTGTATCAAAAACAAGTATGTACGCTATAACAAGATTTACAATGGAGCTTTCATTAAGTCCAAGAACTCTCATCATTATGCTTAAATTTAAAATAGTTAAAACAGACGATAATCCATCTCCAAAAAATACAATTAAAAAATTTTTAATGATGTTACTGTTTAAAATCCTGTCTTTAAAATTCAAAAATATATTCATTAAATCAAGTTCCTTTTTACTTTATGTTAACAACTCATGTATTTTTTTCAGTATAACTTCACTTTTAAAATTCATTGCCCAAGAATGTAAATTCTTTTCATAGACTTCCTTCAAATTTTCTCCAGATAAAACTCTAACAATAGCCTCTCTAATACCCTCATCAGAATTTTCAACTACTAAACCACATTCTCCATTTTTTAAAATCTCAGTTCCTCCTCCATTATCTGTTGATATACAAATCTTCCCTAAACAAATACTTTCAGATAAAACCAAGCAAAAAGATTCCGAATAAGATGGAACGATTACATAGTCACTGGACAAAATATAATCTTCAACATTTTCTTTAAAATTTATAAATTTAACATTTTCACCTAAATAATTTTCTTCTACCAACTGTTTCAATGGTGTTTTCAAAGAACCTTCTCCTAAAAATATCAAGCTACCTTCATAATTAAAATTCTTGATCTCTTCTAGGAATATTTTTAAAAGCCTTTCTACTCCTTTTTCCTTTTCAAGTCTTCCTACGCATATTATTTTGGGAGTTTTAAGATGATTAAATACATTTTTAAAATGAATTTTATCGTAATTTTCTAAATTTTTATTCAAAACATTGTAAATTAACTTTAACTTTTCTTCAAATCCAAAAATATTTTTAAAAGATTTTAAACATTTTTCAGAAACGCAAACTATATTATTAAATTTTCCATAATAACTCTTTTCTTCATCAAAACTGAAAATATTTTTTGTCCAATGATAACTTTCAAAATCCGCATGAACCCAAGCTATTTTTTTTGAATCAAAGGAGGAACCACTTATTATTTTTGTTGAGTAACCTTCCAAAAAAGAAATTTCAAAATCAAATTTTTGTTTTATAAAAATTTTATGTAGCATTTTGGAAGATAAGATTTTCAAAAATCTGTTGCAGATTTTTTTACCTAAGAAAGTTTTAAATCCATAAATAACATTTACATGAGAGGGGATTTTAGAAATATATACCCCCTCCTTTTTCAAAACTAGAAGAGTAATTCTAAATCTATTTTTATCCAAAAGGTTTAAAAGATTTAAAAGAACCCTTTCAGCTCCACCTCCTTGAAGATTATATATGCAAATCAAAATTTTTTTCAGAGTCAACTCACCTCAAATTAATTTAAGATTCTGCTTTTGTTACTGTTCATTTTGAGAGCTTTCAAACTTTTTGAAGATATTATTGCATTAATTTCTCCACCTAGAAGTATTATCATAGATGTTAAAAAAAGCCAAATCATCAAAACAATTACAGCTCCTATACTTCCATATAATGCAGAATAATTAGACAAATTATTCACGTAAAAAGTAAATCCAATAGATATACCTATCCAACTGAATGTTGTAAAAACAGCCCCTGGTATAACTTTAAACAAACTTTTATTTTTCACAACTGGAACGTAATAATAAATTATCGCAAAAACAACAACCATTAAAATTATCACAAAACTATATCTAATTACATACCAAGAATTCAATACTATATTAACATCAACATAATCTACAAAAAATTTCACGAATAAATCTCCTATTACCCCTCCAAACACGACCAATATAAGCATCAATATAATTAAAAGAACAAGTCCTATTGTATAAACTATAGACAAAATAATCTTTATAATATAATTTCTAGTATCAACAACATTGTAAGCTTTGTTAAGTCCTCTCATAACTCCTCTAAATCCTGCTGAACTAGACCATATACTTAAAAATAAACTCAAAGACAACAATGATCCTTCTCTTGAATCTATTACAAATTTTACAATATTTTGTATTAAAAAATAAACTTCATTAGGAAGAAGCGTTTCCAAAAAAATTAAAACCTGTTGGCTATCCAATCTTAAAAAACCTATTACTGTCATTAAAAATATGAAAAATGGAAAAAATGCTAAAACAAAACTATACGATAACTGAGCAGATAAAGCTATAAGCTCATCATCGTCCATTTTTTTTATTAATATATATATAAACATTACTGCTTTACGAAAAAATTTTTTCAATAAACCACCTACTTAAAAATCCATAACACACTCATTATTAAATACATAAATAATTTTTATTATACCATAGGAAATAAAAAATTAATTTTAACTTATTATTATAAATAATACTTGATTTATATTTCTAAATTTTATGAACATACTATACTTATAAATAACCATAAGGAGTGTTTATATATGTACAATTTTAAATATAAATTTTTAATTTTATTTATAATTCTTCTCGGATTTTTAGGTTATTTTTCATCATTTTACGAAAATACTTTTCTTAATTCCAAATCAAATTACGTTTCATCTAACGAACTACTGGGAATAGAAGAAAATATAATAAATAAATTTAATAACAATAAAATCACAAACATTGCAATTTTCGGATTGGATTTTAGATATGAACATGAACCTAAACGCTCCGATTCTATGACAATAATAACAATAGATGAAAAAAACAAAAAGATTAAATTAAATTCTATAATGAGAGATTCTTTAGTTTCTATTGATGGATTTGGAAATGACAAATTAAATCATGCTTATGCTTTTGGTGGACCTGAGCTTGCAATGAAAACTTTAAATAAAACATATGGTTTAAATATAAAAGATTACATAACCGTAAATTTCTATAACGTTCAAAAAATTATAGACATGATAGGAGGAGTTACTCTAGAAGTTAAGAAAAAGGAAATTCCTTATTTGAACAAATGTATACAAGAAATAAGTCACATTCAATCAAAATCTCCTTCATACATAACAAACGAAGGAATTCAAACTTTAAACGGAATTCAAACTTTGGCTTACGCTCGAATAAGAAAAGTTGGTAGAGATGATTACGAAAGAAGCGAACGACAACAAAAAATATTTATGGCTCTCTATGAAAAAGCAAAATCCATACCTTACAACGAATATTTAAAATTTATAAACATGGCTCCTGAGCTAATCGAAACAAACATATCCACTTCACGAGCAATCTCCATGACTAAAAATGTTATTTTAAATAAAATAAATACCGTTGAGCAAATGAGATTTCCATTAGATGAACATTGTCGTGGAGAACTTATTAATAATATTTGGTACCTAACATTTAACAAGGATAAAACTAAAGATTTAATGCAAAAATATATATTTGAAGATGTTCATCCATATGGTGACTCTGAAAAATCAAACTGCAAATAAATATTTTTTAAAAGGAAGGGATTTATTTTGAAAACATATTTTAAATTATTATTAATTATGTTTTTTATATTTGCATTTCCTTTAGTTCCAAATGCTATTTCTATTTATCCTAACATTAATGTTAAGCATAACGCAAATTCTATAAACATTGGAGAGGAATTCGATTTATTTATTAATTGTTCTAGCATTAAAGATTTATATTCTTTATCCATGGAATTTAAATTCAACAAAAATGCTATAGAAATAATTTCAATAGAACCTGGAGACCTTTTTGAGAAAAATGAAATAGAATTTAATCACACTACGGAAATGCTTTCAAGTGAAATTAATTTAATTAAATTTTACGAAACCTTAACGGGAAATAAGGAAGGTAAAAATTCAAATTCAGAAATTTCGCTAATCAAAATTAAAGCTAAGCTTTTGAAAGATTGTAAAATTCCATTTGAAATAATAAATACTAAATCTAATTTGTTCGTCGGCACTCCTAACGTAAGAATTGTAATGGCAAATTCTTCTTCTGAAAAAATTGAATTCTCCTCATCAATATCTTACATTAAAACAAATACATTTTTAAGCGATGACGAAATAAGATTATTCATATCAGACGCGTACAAAAAAACTTTTTCAAGGGATGCAGAAGAATATGGTTTTAATTATTGGTACCACAAACTTATATCTTACGAATATTCGGTGAGAGCATTTTTAATAAATATTTTAAACGAAAAGGAATTTATAGAGAAAAATTTATCTAACGAAGAATTTGTAACTTCTATGTATTCAATAATAGCAAATAGAAAACCTGATCACGTTGGATATAATTATTGGCTAAACACATTAATAGAATTTCAAAATAACATGGATCCCAAAGCTTCAAAATCAAAAATAATACTTATGATTTGTAATGAAGCTGAGCTTTCTCAAAGAGCTGAAAATATGAATTTAAAATTCTAAAAAAATAAGAAGCATTTTTAAAAATGCTTCTTATTTAATTGAATTAACTTCAATTTCATATTCTCTTTGAGCTAATTTGTCTATTGCTTTGTTAGATACTTTCCTGTTTGGGTATATACTTTCTCCCATTGCTATATATATCCATACATATATGTAATAAGGTTCAGGTACAGAAGTAATTAAAATAACCAAACTCGTAACTATCAAATAAAAAACCTCTCTGTTATTTCCAACCCCTCTATTTTTAAATATGTATGAGAACCTCGAAACAAAATAATAAATAAGAGGAATCATTCCAATAAGACCAACCTGTGCACTCCACATAGACAACAAATCATTTGATCTTAAAGTTCCAAATCCAACGCCGGTAAATATATTTTTCAAAAACACACTCATATGATGAGAGAACAATTCCACTCTCGTACTTCCTGAATCATCTAATCCCAATAATTTTAAAAATAATATTAAAAATCTATAACCAACTATTTTAAAAGCTATCATCAAAAATAAAATTAATATCAAAGAAATAATAACACTTTTAATTCTATTATTCTTAATGAAATTTAAAATTTTACCAAAAATCTTTTTCAAAAATTCCAAATTCTTATAATTAAAAATACTTTTCCAAAAATCCACAATCATTATTAGAAACACGACAATAAGAGCTAAGTAAAAACTTGATGCTCTATTTAAAATTCCAGTTAAAAATATTAACACCATCATGCAAATATCAAATTTTAAAATTTTCTTCGATTTAAATCCTTTTATAACACAAATAAAATAATAAACAAAAATTGGAGTTAAGAACAAAGATAACATAGAAGGTTCATTTGTTACTGAAGATATTCTTGTAAGTCCAGTTTCTAAATACTGAACCATGTGAGAATAATTTGTCCTAAAAATCAAATCAAAATATTCATGGTATAAGAAAAATTGAACAAATCCCAAAGAAACAACCGTAACTGTAGTTACATTTATTATTCCTTTCATATTAACTTTAATTTCATTTGTGAAAACCATATAACTACAAAAATAAATTATAAATGAAAATAACAAATACAAATATTGCGTTATATTTTGAAACGAAAAAGAAACATATTCATATGGAGAATCTGGAGTAAACACCAACGTATTTGAAGAATACACAATAGGCAAAACCAACGATATTGTTGCGTATATTAAAAAATATAAAATCCCATTTGATAATTTTACTTTCTTAAAAGAATATCTCCTTATAATAATTTCGTACAAGACTTTCAAAATAAAAAAGCTACCAACTATATAGTAACAAAGAATTGAATTTCTAGACCTAGAAAAATTTATCATACTCGTTGAAGTAAAAGCTGAAATAAAAAATGTAAAATAAAACAGCGTTCTAGTTCTAGTAAACAACGTTAAATATATCGTAACAATTAAAACAAATACACCTATGAATGTAAAATACATTTAGAAATTATTCTCCTTTCAAAACCCTCTCATACACCTTTAAAGTTTCCTCTCCACACTTTTTCCAAGAATACTTATTTAAAACTTCACTATAATCATAAATTTGTTTATTACCGCTCACTAAAAATGGCTTTATAATTTTAGATAACTCATTGTAATCGTATGGATTAAAATATTTTGCTCCATTACCTAAAACTTCTTTCAAGCACTCAACATCTGAAACAATTGTTTTAACTCCATAGCTCATAGCTTCTAATGGTGGAAGACCAAACCCTTCATAAATAGATGGATAAACAAAAACTTTTGAATTTTTATACAAAACCTTAAGTTCATCATCATTAATTTTACCAGTAAACACAACCCTATGTTTAATATTCATTTGCTCTACCATTTTATAAATATCTTCGTAAAGCCAACCATTTGAACCAACAATAACTAAATTTCCATCACATTCATCTTTAATTAAATTAAATGCTTTAATTAAAGTTTGAATATTTTTTCTCGGAGATATGGTGCTCACAGTAAGAACATAATTTTTAGAACTTAGTTCTTTAATTTTAATTGAAACATTATTTTCATTTAAAACATTATCATTTAATTTGTTAAATCCATTATAAACTACATTTATTTTATTTTCTAAATTTTTGTAGTGTTTGTTTAGTTCATTTTTCGAAAAATTTGTTATAGAAATAATTCTATTGCATTTTTTAACAGACAATCCTGTGATTAAACTTTTCCAAAGAACGCTCTTTTTTGTAAAAGCTCCCGATAAACTTTTAAAAGCTAAATCATGAACTGTTATAACAATATTTTTGTTATTTAAAAAAATTGGTGCCATGCTGTCTGGATAATGCACTAAACAATTTTTAAATTTAGATGAAATAATTTTTGGTAAATAAATTTGCTCACATAAATTTCTATCTTTAGAATTTTTAACATTTTTAAAAATCATTAACGATTTTGAATTAACAAAACTATAATCTTCCAAATCTTCTTCTCGTATTATTATTTTAATATCACTTTTTAAAAGTTCATATAGCTCTTTAGATAACTCAAAGCTATATCTTCCTATACCTGCACTAATAGATTTTTGAAGAGCATTAAATAAAATCATAAATTTTTCTCCTGAAAAAACAAAACATTCTTATAAAACTTTCCATTTTCATTTTTTGAAAACTCCTCTGTCTTTTCCTCCACGAACTTTAAAATCTTATTTTTAAATATTTCTTCATCAAAAGTTTCTGCATGCTTCCTAATTTCAAATTTATCAAATTCCATTTTATTAAATCGCTCTATACCATCTATCATAGAATCAACACTTTGCTCGCTGAAAAACACACCGGTTTTATTTTCAATAACGGTTTCTAAAGCTCCTCCTTTTCCAAAAGCGATAACAGGAGTACCACTTGCTTGAGCTTCTAATGGAGTTATTCCAAAATCCTCTTCCCCTGGGAACAAAAACGCTTTAGCTTTTTTGTAATACTCTTTTACAACATCATCTGGTTGTCTTCCTAAAATTTTTATTTTGTCAGAATTAACTTTCTTTAAAATTTCTTGCTTCATTGGTCCATCTCCAATTACAACCAATGGAATATTTAATTTATTGCAAACCTCAACTGATAAATCAACTTTTTTATATTCTTGAAGCCTAGACACAATTAAAAAATAATCTTCCTTCTCATCACAAACTTCAAAAAACTTACTTCTAACAGGAGGATGTATAACGACGCTTTCTCTTCTATAATGTTTCCAAATTCTTTTGGCGACATTTTTGGAATTTGCAATAAAATAATCAACTCTATTTGAAGAAATATTATCCCAAATTCTCATGTAATTCATTGCGTATTTTATAAATATTTTTTTCAACTTTCCAACATTTTGTATGTACTCATAATAAAATTCCCATCCGTATCTCATTGGGGAATGACAATAACAAATATGACAAGTACTTGGACTTGTAATGACTCCTTTAGCACACGATGAACTGCTACTTAAAACAACATCGTATGAATTTAAATCAAAAGATTCAAAAGCCGATGGCATTAAAGGCAAAAACTTTCTGTGATCTTTCACAGCACTTTTTATGTTTTGAAGAAAAGAACCTTTTATATCTGCATCTTTAAGCAATCCCTCTAACTTTTCTCTATTATAAACACTTGTGTATATAGGAGAACCCTCAAAAATTTCTAAAAAATTAGTAACTACCCTCTCTGCTCCACCCATAAAAGGAAGCCAATCATGAACTAAAGCAATTTTCATAATTCCACTCCTGATTTTTCCATTTAACCTTAGTATTATCTAATTATATACAAAAAAAAACATATTTTATATAAATATTACTAATTTTTATTTTTTTATAAAAAAGTATACAAAATATTATAAAATAAATACTACAATTGACAATTAAAATAATTTTTCTTTAAGGAGATTACATATGATTGCTTCGAAAAATAAACAAAGTTTAATGGAATTTAAATACTTAAGAGCTATTGGAATAATTCTAGTTGTTCTAGGACATTCCTTTCCTTTCATAGATTCAATGGAAATTTTAAATTCACATATTTACAAATACATTCATTCGCTTATTTATTCTTTTCATATGCCTTTATTTATAATGATCTCTGGATTTTTTGGAACAAAAATTTTAAAAATCAATTCATTCAAAGAATACAAAGCTTTTATAAGTGATAAATTTCAAAAATTAATTATTCCATATTTAACAATAAGCGTGTTTACAATACCAATAAAATTTATTTTAAATAAATTTTCTCAGAGAGAAATTGTTTTGTCTGACATTGTAAAAGATGTTTTGCTTTATCCTTGGAACAATCCCATAATATTTTTTTGGTTTATATACGTATTGTTTTTAATTTTTGTATTCTCTCCAATAATTGCAAAGCTAAATAAATATTTAGTTTTAATTACGTTTTTAATATTTTCAATTTTTCCTATCAAAAATATTGAACTCATGGGAATATCAACTATATTAAAGTACTCCATATTCTTTTTTATTGGAGTGTACTCAAGAGAATTTTACATTAACAACAGGATGAAGATTTTAAATTTTAAATTTGGAATTTTAAATTCTTTAATTTTCATAATTATCCCTTTAATAGTATTTCTTTTAAATATAAATTTAAATTTTGTTGGTATGAATGAATTCTTTTCAACAATAATAATAAATAGTTTCTTCATATTAAAAGCGTTTTTAGGAATTTATATTTGCTTTGTTATTTCAAAAATTATTTTTAACGTTAACCAAAATCAAAAATTCTTAAACTTGTTAAGCGATTATAGTTTTGATATTTATTTGTTATCTTGGTTTCCACAAGTATTTTTAAGAATCTTAGATGTGCAAATTTTAAAATCAAATTACATGGAAAGCTCTTTTGCTTATGGAAAACTATCTATAATTTCATCTTTGTTTGGACTAATAATTCCAATTTTAGTTTCAATGTTTTTACTTAGAAAGTTTAAAATAACAAGAAAATTAGTTTTAGGAATTGTTAGATAAAGTTTAATTTAAAAATTAATTGTGATATAATCTTTGAATTAAGGTGTTTAGAGGATAATTATATGAGTAATAATGATAATAAAAATTTTAGAAATTTTTTGAGAATATCTTTGTACATATCAATGATTACAATTTTATTTATAGGAGGTTTCTTCACTGGGAAGGGATTAAAAATTTTAACTAAAATCTCTTCTCAAAAAAAGGATCTCGATAAAGAAGATTTAGGAATAAACCAAGAAATGCAAGAAACATTTGAAGAATTATCAAATGGAAAAATAATTAATATTGCAGCCTTTGGACTCGATAGAAGAACGAAAGATGAAACTCCAAGGTCCGATGCTATAATGCTTTTAACAATAGATTCATCTAGAAAAAAAGTTAAATTAATATCCATAATGAGAGATCTTTATGTAAACATCGATGGAGTTGGAAAAGATAAATTAAATCACGCGTATTTTTACGGTGGTCCCTCTCTCTCCATTAAAACATTAAATCAAAATTTTGATTTAAATATAAACGATTATATATCTGTAGATTTTTTCAATCTTCCTAAAATAATCGACGAATTAGGTGGAATAGAATTATTTGTTAAGAAAAATGAAATAAATAACATTAACAAATATATAAAAGAGAATCAACTAATTTTAAATGTAGATGGTGACCATTTATTAAAAGAGGAAGGGCTTCAAACTTTATCAGGAGTTCAAGCCTTATCTTTTGCGAGGATTCGTTCTGTTGGTGATGGAGATTTTGAAAGGACGGAAAGGCAAAGAAAAGTTATTCTTGCTATGATAGAAAAAGCAAAAACAATGTCACCATTAAAACTAACGTCTTTACTTGAAAAATATATCGATTCAATTGAAACTAGTTTATCTTTAAATAAACTTCTCTCAATTGGCGCAAACCTTCTTTTGGGAGGATACGAAATTGAACAAACAAGAATTCCTTTTGAAGGAGATTATGACGATTCTGGTAAAATGATAAACGGCGTGTGGTACTTAACATTTAATAGAGAAGTTACAAAAGAAAAACTCATAAATTATATTTTTAACGACGTTCATCCTTAAAGTGAAACTGTGTTACATAGTTTCACTTTTTTTATGCAAAATAGTATAAGGTGATTATATTGAATTTAATTATTAGTATATTTATAATTGTACTGTGTGGATTTTCATCTTTAGTTACAGGAGGAATGAGCTTCATTCAAAATAATATTTCTCCAATGGAACAAAAAATTATTATAGATAATTTATCAACTAAAGATGGATTAATAGAAAATTATAAAACTTCAATAAACGGAATTCAATTATTAAATTCATTTCCTCACGATATGATTTTAGATATAAGATACGCTTCTAAAAACAATTTTACAAAAAAAGTTTTATATGATGCAGACATAGCTCTCATACACGAAGAAACTTTAAAAAAATTATTAAACGCTCAGGAAGAATTTAAATCTTTAGGATATAAAATTAAACTGTGGGACGCTTACAGACCTTTTTATATACAAAAAATTCTTTGGGACATAGTTCCAAATAACAATTACATTGCCAATCCCTACAAAGGTGGATCAAATCACAATAGAGCTTGCGCAGTGGATATAACTTTAACTGATTTAAACGGAAATGAAATAGATATGCCAACAGGATTTGATGAGTTTTCTGAAAAATCACATAGAAGTTATACAAATGCAAGTGCTATACAAATTAAAAATGCAGAATTTTTAAAAAACATAATGACTAAACATGGATTTTCTCCAATTTATACTGAATGGTGGCACTTTGATGATACAAATCATTTAAATTATCCTATCATTAATATAAGTCATGGGGAATATTTAAAAATTGTTAACGATAAAATTGAAAGGAGGTGAAATTTTATGAAAATAAATGTTTCTAAAGACACGTGCGAACTTTTGAAAGCACAGCTAGAAAAAAAATCAAAAAAATATGTAAGGTTGCATATGGCAGGTTTCGGTTGAGGTGGCCCAGCTTTTTCAATTGTTCTGGACGAACAAATTAAAGATGGTGATATAAAAGTTGAAGTTAATGAAATAATTTTTCTCGTTAATGAAGAATTTGAAGAATTTTTAGATGATAGTACAGTTTTACATTCTAAAAGCATGTTTGGAACAAGCTTCAAAGTTTCTTCAAAACATTCTAGTTGTTAATTTCTCGTGGTCTTAATAAGGTTTTAAGGCCACTTTTGTCATTTTTTGTATTGTCAAATCTTGACAATTATTTTAAAAAATTATATATTTATTTTGTTGTAATTGTATTTTAAGTATTTTTTGTATTTAAATTTTAGGAGGATTAATATGAAATCAACAGGTGTCGTTAGACGTGTGGATGAGTTAGGAAGAATTGTTATACCTATAGAACTAAGAAGGAATTTAGATATTGGAGAAAAAGATGCTCTTGAAATTTATGTTGATGGTAATCACATAATCCTTAAAAAATATGAACCTGCTTGCGTATTTTGTGGAAACGCTAAAGAAATAACAAACTTTAAAGGTAAAAATATTTGTAAAGAATGTTTAAAAGACATTAATGTTTTAATATAAAATGAAACCTCACTGTTTTAATTGTGAGGTTATTTTTTGATTTCATTTAAAATTAAATCGTAAACATAATTTTTCTTCAATCCATATTCTTCACAAATTTTTTTCACATTATCTTTCATAGTCAAGTTTAACATTTCACTATTCTCATTAAATATTTCAATAATTTTATTTGGAGAAATTTCATTTTCATCGCTAGAAATATTTTTTATGCAAATGACAAATTCACCTTTTACATTTGAGTTTTCAAAATGAGAAATTGCATCTTTAATATTTCCTCGAAAATTTTCTTCAAACATTTTCGTCAATTCTCTTCCTACATATATTAAACAATCTTCACCAAATTCTTCTTTAATAAGATCTAACGTAAATAAAAACCTATGTGGCGATTCATAAATCACCAAAATAGTATTTAATTTTTTAAATTTATTTAATAACTCTACGCTCTTTCCTTTAACTCTCGGTAAAAATCCCAAAAAAGTAAACATCTCATTTTCAAATCCATTTAAAATAACTCCATTTATTAAAGCGCAAGCTCCCGGTAAAACATCAACCTTAATATTATTTTTAATACATTCATTTATTAATAATTTTCCTGGATCAGATATACCAGGCATACCTGCATCGCTTATTAAACAATATCTATTTCCACTTATAATATCTTTCACAATTTTATCTAACAATTTATAAATTCATTAAATTTGTGATAAACAATCATCTTCTTCTTTATATTAAAATAATTCAAAAGCTTTAAACAATATCTCGTATCTTCACAAAGTATAGCGTCACATTGATTTAAAACTTCAACCGCCCTATATGTAATATCTTTTATATTTCCTATAGGAGTTGGAACAACATACAAAACCATATAAATCTCATCCTTAATATTAAACTAAAAAAATTATATTATAATTATGTTTTATTGAAAATGCTTTTTTTTTCCTATATACTATTAACTGACTGTTGTTGGAAGGAGTACTTAAATGAACTACACGTTTAAAGAAGTTAATTCTACAGAATTGAATGAATTTTCGTTTAATTCTCCTAAAGGACATATATTTCAAAGTTCTAAATGGGCACATTTTAAAAAAGAATGGGAAAACAAATTTTTATCTGCTTTAGATGAAAATAATAACATCGCTTTATCTTGCGTTCTCCTAACTAGGAAATTGCCTTTTTTAAATTATAAAATAGGATATATCCCACGTGGATTCGTATGTGATTATAAAAATAAAGAACTCATAACCAAATTCACAGAATTCTTGAAAGAATTTGCAAAAAAAAATAAAATAGCTTTTATAACAATAGACCCTGACATACATTTACGTGAAAACAATATTGAGATTGAAGACAACGTAAAAATATGTGAATTTTTAAAATCACTTGGATTTATTGAAAACAGTTCAAAAAATTTTGAAAATATTCAACCTAATTTCGTATTTAGATTAAACCTTCCTAATGGCAACGACAAAGAAGAATGTAAACTAAACATTTTAAAACATTTTTCTAGCAAAGCACGTTACAATATAAAACTTGGAATAGAGCGTGGCTTAAGTGTTGAAAGTTATAATTTTGATGAACTCCCCGATGGGAAAATAGAAATATTTCAAAATCTTATGGACATAACAGGTAAAAGAGATAATTTTATAGTTAGGAAGAAAGAATATTTTTTAGACATGCTAAAATTGTTAAATCCCCATTGCAGATTATATCTTGTAAAATATTCTTATGAAAAAGATAAAAATAACATATACAAAAAAATAAACAAATTAAAATCAAATATCGATAATTTAAAAATAAAATTAATTAATCTAGAGGAATCTCTCAAAAAAACAGAGGACGAAAACAAATTAAATAAGCTAAATTTAAAAATAAAATCAGTAAATAAAGAATTAACAATAAATGATTCCCAAATAACTTCACTTGAAAATAAATTAATAACAATTTCACCATATAAAAACAAAGAAATCTATTTATCAGGAGCTATATATTTATATTGGGGAAACAAAGCTTGGTATCTATATGGAGCATCCGACAATATTTTAAGAGATACAATGCCCAATTTTTCCATGCAATACGAAATGATAAAATACAGTATAGAAAAATCTTTAAATATCTATGATTTTAGAGGTGTTTCTGGAGACTTGAATAAAAATAATCCTCTTTATGGGCTATACAAATTCAAAAAAATGTTCAATGGGGATTTTATACAATTCATAGGAGAATACACATTAATAAATAATAAAAACGTATATATGCTTTTTAAAAAA
Source organism: uncultured Candidatus Neoarthromitus sp. (assembly GCA_937890765.1). Lineage (GTDB taxonomy): Bacteria > Bacillota > Clostridia > Clostridiales > Clostridiaceae > Dwaynesavagella. Next base: position 149 of record CALADQ010000010.1, on the reverse strand, counting down.
GTTTTTCCTAAATTTAAAGAAATAAGAAATTCTATAAACAAAAAAAATAAAGTCTAATAGACTTTATTTTTTTCAAAAAAACAAAAGTAAGGATCTTAAGAACCTTACTTATGGAAAGAACTGGCGATGACCTACTCTACCATAGGGGT
>CALADQ010000009.1 GCA_937890765.1 uncultured Candidatus Neoarthromitus sp. | reverse complement strand
AATTATGATGTTAAAATGTCAAAAGGCGAATTGCTCAAAAAAGGAAATTGTGATTTAGAAAATTTGAATTTGAATTTTCCCGTTATTGTAAAACCAAATTCAGGTGGTTCGAGTGTGGGGGTTTCCATATGCAAAAACAAAAAAGAGCTTTTAAAAAATTTGGAGATGGCTTTTATTTATGATGATAAAATTTTAGTTGAAGAATTTGTAGATGGACAAGAAATAACTTGTGGAATATTAAATGGACAAGCTCTCCCTATATTTAAAATTACTCCAACCAATGGAGAATTTTTTAATTACGAATGCAAATATGATAACACTACAATAGAGGAGCTAGCGAAATTCGATTTGAAATTAGATGAAGAAATTAAAAGGCAAGCGTTAAAAATTTATGACATTTTATGTTGTAAGGTTTACGCTAGAGTTGATTTCATTGTTAAAGAAAATATTCCTTACTTTTTGGAAATAAATACTTTGCCAGGAATGACTGAAGGAAGTTTGTTTCCTAAAATTGCTAGAGAGGTTGGAATGAATTTTAAAACCTTGATAGAAGAAATAATAACAAGCTCTTTTAATTGTACTAAATAAAAATTTACGCACAAACTCAAAATTGTTTGTGCTTTTTTTGTAGTATTATAAGTTAATTTGTGATAGTATTTTACATATTTGTAATTTAAAATAAATATTTTAGAGGTATATCAATGTATAAAGTTTCAAAGACGTATAAAAATTTGCGGTTTAGTAGAGTATTTTTGACATTTTTAGTTAGTGGACTTTTTATTAGTGGCATTATTTTTATTATAGGATTTTTAAATTTTAAAATTTCAAGTAGCGTAAACAGTTGGGAAGGAAAAGTTTACAGAGGTGTTAAAATAAATAACATAGATGTAAGCGGTCTAACAAAAACTTCTTTAAAAGAGTTTTTAATAGATAATTTTCCAAATGTTTTAAGTTACGGTGAAGTTGAATTTAGATTAGGTGATAAAGTTGTAACTTCTTCGTATAACAAAATGGGTATAACATACGATTACGATAAAGCTGTTAATGAAGCTTTTGATTTTTCAGAAAATTTAACTTATGAAGAGAAGGTTAAACAAATATATAAACCCGTTAAGAAACTTGATATATTTTTAAATGGAAAGTTTGAAGTAAACGAAAATAATATAGATCAATTATATTATGAGCTATCAGAAGAATTTAACGTTTCACCTGTGGAAGCTAAGGTTGAATTAATAGATGGACAAGCTGTATTTACAGAAAGTCAAGCTGGTTATGAAATTGATAAAGAATCCTTAATTAAAATGATAAACGATACTTCTCCTGTATCTGCTTCTAAAAATGGAATTGATTTGAAAACTAAACCTGTTGAGCCTAGAGTTCCAGTTGATGTTCTATCAAAAATAAATGGACAATTATCAACTTATACAACTACATTTAAAAGTTCGTCAAATGAACGTGCAGCTAATGTTGAATTGTCTGCCAATTCAATAAATGGAACTATATTAATGCCAGGCGAAAGCTTTAGCTTTAATAAAATAGTTGGACCTAGAACTCGTGAAAGAGGATATCGTGATGCAGCAATTATAGTTGGTAACCAATACGAATCTGGATTAGGTGGAGGAATATGTCAAACATCAAGTACTCTTCATCAAGCTGTTATAAGAGCGGGAATTATACCTTCACAAAGAAGAAATCACACACTTCCTACTTCTTATATGCCGTTAGGATTTGATGCTGCAGTTGCTTGGGGAAGTCTTGACTATGTGTTTAAAAATCCTTACGATTTTCCGATTTTAATAGACGTCTCTTCAACAAACAGGACATTAACAATTTCAATTTATGGCGATGTTACAGCAGTGGATAAATCTTATTCTTTGTCTATTGAAAATCATGAATCTGTTCCTTTTACAACTAAAACTATAAATGACGATACTATTCCTAAAGGAAAACAAGTTGTTGAGAAAAATGGATCTAATGGAACTAAGGTTAAGGTGTATTTAGTTACTAAGGATAAATACACTGGTGCTCAATTAGATAAGAAATTTTTATGGAATGATTATTATGTACCACAGCAAAAAATTGTTAGAGTGGGAACAAAGTAATTTATAAAAATGTCTTTTAAAATTTTAAAAAAAGGATTATAATTATAATGATATAATCCTTTTTATTTTGCATTTGGGAGAAAATATTGTAAATGAAATTTAACATTGTATTTTTTGAACCTGAAAAACCATTTAATACAGGAAATGTTGGGAGGACGTGCGTTCTTACAAATTCAAAACTACATTTAATTAAACCGTTTAAATTTTCTTTGGATGAGAAAGAAGTTAGAAGAGCTGGTTTAGATTATTGGAAAGATGTAGATGTGACTGTGCATGAAAATTTTTATGATTTTTATAATCTCTACAAAAATAATAATATTTATTTATGTTCAACAAAGGCTACTCAAATTTATACAGAGCCCGTTTATAAATATGGAGATTGTTTTTTGTTTGGGAAGGAATCAAAAGGTCTTCCACAGGAAATAATGGATATTATAGATGATAAATTTAAAATAAGAGTACCTATGATAAAAACAACGACAAGGTCTTTAAATGTTTCAAATGTTGCAAATATAATTTTGTATGAAGCTTTGAGGCAAGTTGGGTTTTTAAATATGAAGTAAGGTGAGAAAATAAAAGTGGAGAAAATAAAAATTATTACAGACAGTACTTGCGATCTTCCCAAAGATATCATAGAAGAATTTGATATCGAGGTGATACCTCTTTCTGTAAACATAAGTTGTAATTCTTATAAAGATGGAGTAGATATAACATTTGATAAGCTTGATAAAATTATAACTGAAACGGAAGATTTTCCTACAACTTCACATATTAATCCAGATGTATTTAAAGAGGTATACGAAAGTTACTTAAACAAGGGGTACAAAATAATTTCTATTCATATTTCTAATAAATTAAGTGCTACGTATCAATCAGCATCCATTGCTAAAAATATATTGGATACCAAAGATATTTTTATTTACGATAGCTTGAATGTAGGCGGGGGATTAGGAATGCTTGTCTATGAATGTGGGGTTATGGTTAAGTCGGGATGTTCTGTTGATGAAATTTGTTCTTTTTTAGAAAGAAGCATACCTACCATTAAATCTAGAGTTATTATAGATAGTTTATACAACCTAATAAGAGCAGGAAGAATTGGAAGAACAGTAGGAATGATAGGAAATTTTTTCGGAATAAAACCAGTTTTGAGTGTTATTGAAGGAGAACTTATACTAGTAGATAAATTTAAAAAGACAAAAAGCATCTTGGAATATTTAATTAAATTTATTAATGATAATGATATCGATCAAGAAACTAAAATATGGATTGTGTATTCTAAGGGTTCTGTTTTATTAAACGATATTAAATCTTATTTGGATTCAAGAGGATACAAATATTTTGCTGTGCATGTTGGGTGTGTTGTCGGAGCTTACTCTGGTAATAAATGCACGGGTATTTTTATCAGGAAAGATTAGGGGGAAATTTTAAATGTTATATGATGTTATTATTATAGGTGGAGGGCCAGCGGGTCTTTCAGCAGCTCTTTATGCAGGTAGAGGGAAATTGAAAACTCTTTTAATTGAAAAAGAAAGTTTTGGAGGTCAAGTTGCTACAACTCATGATGTAGAAAATTATCCTGGAGTTTTTAAAATTACAGGACCAGAACTATCAGATGTAATGAAAAGTCAAGCTCATAATTTTGGAGTTGAAATAATTTCTGATAGTGTTATTGAATTGAATTTAGATTCTGAAGAAAAAATTGTCAAGACTAATGAAAATGAATTTAAATGCAAAAGTTTAATACTTGCTATGGGATCAAAACCTAGGCTTGCTGGATTTAAAAATGAAAATGAATTTAGAAGTATGGGGGTTTCTTATTGTGCAACTTGTGATGGAGCTTTCTTTGAAGATTTAGATATAGTGGTTATTGGTGGAGGAGATTCTGCTATTACAGAGGCACTTTATTTGACTAGATTTGCAAGAACTATAAAAATTATTCATAGAAGGCAAGGATTTAGAGCAGCTAAATCTCTTTTGAAAAGAGCTGAAAACCACGAAAAAATAGATTTTATTTTGGATACTGTTGTTGAAGAAGCTAAGGGAGATGGAGTTTTAGAAACTCTTGTTCTGAAAAATGTTGTTACTGGAGAAACTAGTGAATTAAATGTTTCAGGTTGTTTTGTTTTTGTTGGACTCGATCCAATAAATGATATAATAAAAGGAAAAATAAATTTGGATGAAGCAGGTTATGTTCTTGCAGGTGAAGATACTAAAACAAATGTTGATGGTGTTTTTGTTGCGGGAGATTTAAGACAAAAAGGACTTAGACAAATAATAACAGCTGCTTGTGATGGTGCTGTTGCGGCTACGATGGCTGAGAAGTACATTGAAAATTTAGAAAATGAGGAGTAAAAATTATGATAGCGTTAAGCAAAGATAATTTTAAACAAGAAATAAGCGAAGGTTTAGTGTTTGTTGATTTTTGGGGAACAAATTGTCAAAAGTGCGTTCAATTGATGGACGATATAGTTTCACTTTCTGAAAAGTATGGAGACAAAATTAAGTTTGTTAAGTTTAATGTTGAAGATGACAAAATGATTGCCATAAAGGAAAAAGTTATGGGACTTCCGACTATGGTTGTTTATGAAAATGGTGAACAAAAAAGTAGGCTTACCCCTAACAAAATAAATTCATCTAAAGATATAGAAGAATTTATAAAATCAAATATATAATTTTGGAAAAGCTCTAGTGTCTTTTAAAGATATTAGAGCTTTAAATTTTTTCAAATAAGTCAAGAGTTTTTAGTGATGTGTTTTTCCAAGAAAAATTTTTTGAATGGTTAAATCCTTTTTCTGAGAGAAAATTTCTAAGATTGTCATCTTTTAAAATTAAATTTAATTTTTCATAAATGTCGTGATGGTCATAAGGGTTTACGTAAAGAGGAGAGTCTTTTAATATTTCAGGCATCGAAGTGAGATTAGAAGTTATTACGGGAGTTTTGCACGCCATCGCCTCTAAAGGCGGAAGTCCAAAACCTTCATAAAAAGATGGATAAACAAAGCATAGTGCATTGTTATAAAAATATGGGAGGTGAGATGTTTTTACAAATCCTGTGAAGAAAACGCGATTTGTAATTTTAAGTTTAATACATTCGTTTAAATAAATTTCGTACGATGAACCTTTAACACCGACGATTATTAAGTTAATTTCATTATTTTTACAACAAATTTTTGAAAAAGCGTCTATCAATCCTAAAATATTTTTTCGAGGACTGAAGCTTCCAACGTAAAGAATGTATTTAAAATCAATTTTGTATTTTAATTTTAAAAAGTTTTCACAAAAATTTTTGTCCAAAGGTTTGTAGATTTCTGAATGAGATAAATATGTTATGTGGATTTTGTTATCTTTAATCGAGAAAGTTTTCATAATATCATTTTTGGAAAATTTAGAAACGGTTATTATTAAATTGCTTTTCTCTAGTATTTTAAAAATATTCTCGTTATAAATTTTTAAATAGCATTCGCTAACTGTGTTTGGAATTTTTGAAGGAATTATATCGTGTATAGTCGAAATTATTTTTTCGCAATTGAAATTAGGAAGTCCTATTCCATTATGAAGGTTTAAAACTAAATCGTAAAATGAATTTAATTTTAGTGGTGAGTTGCACAATTCCCAAAAGGAATTTTTAAAATTGAAATTGGGTTTTTCATTGTAGCAAATTTCTATTAAATGATTGTTATTTGTTTGCAATATGTTTTTGATTAATTCTTTAGAATAATTTCCTATTCCACTTCCGTTATAAAATTTAGCAGCTGTTCCATCTATTGCTATGGTCATTATTTTACCTTCCACAAACATCAGAATTTTATAATTTTATAGTATTAAAATAAATTAAAATTGTTAATGAAAATAATAATTTTAAATTTGTATACATATTGTTATAAAGGAGGTGAAGAGAGGTATGATGAGAGAGTTTGAAATTGAAAGACAGTTTGATCTTAAAATAGAGTTAATAAAGCCAAGTAAGGGAATTTATTTTTTAAAAACGAACAAGGGGAATATGTGCTTAAAGAAAGTAGCTTATGGAGTTCAAAAATTAATTTTTATATACGGCGCTAAAGAGCATTTAATTAAAAATGGTTTTACAAATATAGACAGATTTTATTTAAGTATAGATAAAAATCCATATGCTATAGTTAACGAGGACATTTATACACTCTCCCAATGGATAGATGGAAGAGAATGCGATTTTTTAAACATAGATGAGGTAAAAGCTTCTTCAGAAATGTTAGCAAATCTCCACATAGCATCACGTGGATATGAACCGCCTGAACATTCTAAATTAAAAAGCGATTTAGATAGATGGTTGAATGTTATGAATAAACGTATAAAATCATTTGATAAAATGAGAGATATGGTTAGAAAAAAGGGAATGAAAAATGATGTTGATATGATGTATATCAAAAATTTTGAATTCTATAAGGAAATTGCTAAACAAGCTTATAATGTTTTTGAAGTTTCAAAATATTATGATATTTGTAGGGAAGTTGAAGAAGAAAAAAGTTTTTGCCATCACGATTATACCCATCACAATATAATTATAGATGGTGATGATAAAATAAATGTTTTGGATTTTGATTACTGTAAAAGAGAAGTTAGAAGTTATGACATATCCAATTTTATAACTAAAGTTTTGAAGAAAAATAATTGGGATATTAATATTTGTAAAAATATTATTGATAGTTACGATAAAAATTTAAAGCTTAGATATGACGATATATTTTTGGTTTATGGATTTTTGTTATTTCCTCAAAGATTTTGGAGAATATCAAATAAATATTTCTACAATGATATGTTGTTTAGACAAAATACATTTGTAAATCAATTTGAAAAACTAATAAATGAACGAGAAGAATATGTAGAATTTTTAGATAAGTTTAAAAAAGAATTTTCAATAAAATTTTAGTAATTAAAACGTGTATGGAGCTTTACACGTTTTAATTTTTTATTGACATTTTATAGGAAATATATAAGAATAATACTTAAAATAGGGGTTTTTTAATTTTAAATTAGGAGGAATATTATGGAAATATCTCTTGATAAGAAAAATATTGTTTTGATGGGTGTTGCTAATAATTTTAGTATAGCTTGGTACATTGCTCAATCTTTACATAAAGCTAATGCAAATATAATTTTTACATATGTTAATGAGAGATTTAAAAAAAATATTGAAAAATTAGTTTCAACTCTTGGAAAAGATTATTTAATGGTTGAATGTGATGTTGCAAGTGATGAAAGCATAAAAAATTGTTTCGAAATAATTGGAAAAGAAGTTGGAGTTGTGCATGGGCTTGTTCACTCAATTGCTTTTGCAAACAAGGATGAACTCAGAGGTGATTATTTAAATACTACTCGTGATGGTTTTTTGATTTCACAAAACATAAGTGCGTATTCACTAACTGGCGTTATAAAAGAAGTTTTGCCTTTTATGATTGAAGGAGCTAGTGTGGTTACGCTTACTTATTATGGAAGTGAAAAAGTTGTTCCAAATTACAATGTAATGGGTGTTGCTAAAGCTTCGCTTGATATGAGCATTAGATATTTGGCGAATGATTTAGGAAAGAAAAATATAAGAGTAAATGGAATCTCTGCTGGTCCAATAAAAACTCTTTCTGCTAAGGGTGTTGGAGATTTTAACATGATATTAGAAGAAATTGAAAAGCATTCTCCTTTGAGAAGAGCTACAGATCCTTCAGAAGTTGGAGATGTTGCTCTATTTTTGATGAGCAATTTATCAAGAGGGGTTACTGGAGAAATAATTCACGTTGATTCAGGATTTAATATTATGGGAGGAAGAAACTTGATATAAAAGTATCATGAATTTATGTTTCTTCATATTTTTACATAAGAAAATATGAATGAAAGGTATGTTTATGGATATAGGAGATATTGTAGTTAGAAAATCTTACAATAAGGATATAAAATTTAAAGTTGTCAATATAGAAATTGTTGATAATGTGAAAAAATTTATTTTGAAAGGAAAAAGCATACGTATTATTGCTGATGCTTTAGAAAATGATTTAGAAATCGTTGATGATAGATTTGATGATATGATATCTCAAGAAATTAGAGAAAAGATAAATAAAGTTTCTTCAAATAAGAAAAAGTATAAATTAAGAGAAGATTTAAGTTTTAGAGATGATTCTTCCAAAAATAAAGAAAAGAATATTAAAAGCTTTAAGAAAAAGGGATTTAATTTTGGTAAAAGTGGGAAAATACTTCATGTTGATGGAGATTTTGAATATTTGAAAAAATGTCTTGATATTTATGAAGAACTTATGGTTAATGCGTGTGGTGAGTGTATTGAAGAAAGTAGGCAACCAGATGTTATTATAGATTTAGTTAAATTTTATACGCCAGATATAGTTGTTTTAACAGGACATGATAGTATGAGTAAAAATATAAGCGATTATATGGATTTAAATTTTTACAAAAATTCAAAATATTTTTTAGACAGTGTTAGAAAGCTTAGAGAGTACGAAAGAAATTTGGATAATTTAGTTATTTTTGCTGGAGCTTGTCAAAGTTGTTATGAACTTTTGATAGAAGGTGGAGCGAATTTTGCAACTTCTCCTAGAAGAGTTCTTGTTCATTGTCTTGATCCTGTTTTGATTTGCTCAAAAATTTTTAATACCTCAATTGATAAAACCGTAAAGATAGATGATGTTATAAATGAAACTATAACTGGATTTAGTGGGATTGGTGGAATACAAACTCGCGGAAAATATAGAGAAGGTTTCCCAAAATCATTTTATTCATGATTTTTGAAAATTTTAGGAATATATAAATTTAATAAAGTTAATAATTTAATATGATTAAAATAGTATTGAAGGTGAAATATTATATTTAAGTACTAATTTTTGACAATTATTAGTTTGTCGTGTTATAATAAAATTAGGAAAGAGGGTGTTAACCATGGGTGATGTGAGGACATTAGCATCAATAAAGCGGGATATAGAAAGTCATATTGGTCATAAGGTTACTTTAAAAGCTAATGGTGGTAGGAGAAAAGTTTTTACGGATAAAGGTGTTATTGAAAAGACTTACCAAAGTATCTTTTTAATAAGATTAGAAAACGACACCCAACGGATAGTAACGTATAGCTATTCCGATGTTTTAACTAATACAGTTCAGATAGTTTATGCAAGTTAAAAAGTAAGTTACAAATGATTAAAAAGTAGTACATATTAAATCTAAAGTGCTTCCCAATTTTGGGAAGCTTTAATTTTTTATTTCTGAGTTTTATAAATAAACATAGGAATATTTTTTAATAATTAAAAATAATTATGTATTAATTAAATCTTGGAGGTAAAAAAGTGGAAGAAATAAATATGAAAAAACAAAAAATTAATTACGAAGGTAAAATGTTAGAAGGTGTTAATGAATTTACAGTTAAGGGAGAATATTTAATTCCAGATACGCATCCAGATGTTAATAAAATATTGCTTATCGATGTTGAACCAAGAATTAATAATACTGAAGCATTTATTGATAAAGTATTTGTAGAAGGCGAGATTGTATACAGTATAATATATTCTTCAAAAGATGATGACCAAAACAATACATATAACGTTTCTTATTCGGATAAGTTTAATTTATATGTTGAAACTTTTGGAATGAAAAAAGAAAGTTTGTACAACATTGAAGTTGAAGTTATGGATATGGATTCTTCATTACTAAACGAGAGAAAAGTTAGTATAGAAGGAGTTTTAAAATTTAAATCTACTTCAAATGAAGTTTTAGAATTAGATATAATGTGCGATTTAGAAGAACAAGATGATGTTCAACTTTTGATGAAAGATATGGAGTTTTGTGAAGTAAAAAATACTTTAACAGAAGAATTTTCAAATGAAAGCTCATTGAATGTTCCTTTGGACAAGCCTGCTATATCAAAAATTTTAGCATGTGATTCACTAATTTATAAAACAGAATGCAAGCTTTTAGATGATAAAATTTCTTTTAATGCTTATTGTAAAGTTAAGATTTTGTATAAAGGTTTAGGTTTTGAAGAGCTTTGTTATTTAGAACAAGATATATATTTAAACAATGAAAGAGATATTGAAGATATATCTCCTGATATGATTGGAATAGATAATTGGGATTTGTCTGGATTTGAATACATGATAGATGAAGATGAGTCAGGAGAAAGCAGAGTAATAAATGTATATATAAATTTAAAATGCGATTTGAAGATTTTAAATAAAAATGTAATTTCGATTATAGATGATGCCTACAGTAAAAATTCTTTGATTAATTTAGTTAAGAACACTTACAAAATGAATTTCTTAGAGTGTAGTAATGATTTGGATATAATAGTTAAAGATAATATTGATTCAGTTGAATCTCCACTTTCTATAGCTTATACAGTAGGAAGATGTATATTAAATAGTAAAAAAATAGTTGAAGGTAAAGTTATAGTTGAAGGAATTGTAAAAGTTGATATAATATACAAAAGTTCTCTAAATGAAAATGAATTTTTAAGCGTATCTAAAGATATTCCATTCTCTACTTATTTTGAAGACGAAAATATTAAAATAGATATGGATGCTTTAGTAAAATGCAATTTGGAAAGTGTAGATGCTTTCGTTGAAGCAAAAACTATAGGCGTTAAAGCAATTGTTAACGTAAAAATATATGTTAATTCTGAAATCAAAAAAGATATATTAGTTGATATGTACAAAACTCAAGAAGAAAACTTAGTTAAAGATTGCAGTGTAATAATATATATCGTTGGAGAAGATGATACTTTGTGGAGCATAGCTAAAAAGTATTGTGTTTCCGTTGAAGATATATGTAGAATTAATGATATAGAACAAGATGAAAATATTTTAGGAAGTAAGCTTTTAATTCCTTCAAAAGCCATATTTTAAGTTTTTAGCATAGTCGTTGACTATGCTTTTATTTTTGAAAAAATTTATTGCCAATTGTATTTAATAAATATAATTGTACATACTATACTTTGGTTTATTTTGAGTTAAAGGGATTATTAGAAAATTATGAATATTATTTTTTAGAGTGGTTAAAAATATTAAGGTGTATGAGGTGAGAAGTTAATGAATTCTACTATTAATGGAGAACTAATAATCATAGGCGGGGCTGAAGACAAAAGTGGCAATAGAGAAATTTTGAAGAAGGTTGCTGATATGATAAACAAAGATGAAGATACAATGATAGTTTCTACATTAGCTTCTGATTTGGGAGAAGAAGTAGGATATGATTATAAAAATTTGTTTCATGACCTTGGTGTTAAGAATGTTGAAATTTTGGACATTTCTTCGAGAGAAGAATGTGAAGATAAAGATTTTTTAAATATGGTAAGAAAAGCCTCATTAATATTTTTTACAGGTGGTAATCAGCTTAAAATAACCAGTTTAATAGGGGGTACACCTTTATATGAAGAAATGAAAAAGTTTCATGAGGGTGGAGGTATATTTGCAGGTACGTCTGCAGGTGCTTCTGTTATGAGTGAAACTATGATAGTCAGAGGACCTGATGATGCTTCTCCTAAAAAACATAATTTATCAAAATGTCCAGGTCTTGGATTTATGCAAGGAGTAATGATAGATCAGCATTTTGCACAGAGGGGAAGGATTGGTAGGTTACTCGGTGCTATTGCAGAAAATCCTAGTGTTCTTGGAATAGGTATAGATGAAGATACGGCAATAATAGTAAATAAAAAAGAAGGATATTTTAATGTGATAGGTTCAGGTGCTGTTTATATAATAGATGGGAGAAACCTAACTTATAGTAGTTTACTAGAACAAGAAAATGAAGTTCCTTTAAGTTTATTCAACGTTAAAATGCATGTTTTAAAAAGTGGAAATTGTTTTGATTTAAATAGAAAGCAACCACTTGAGGAGGAAAGAATAAGATAATGAAAATTTTAAGTTACAGAGCTTATGAGGGTAAAAATATTTATTCTCATAGAAAAGTGGTCAGAATGGATGTTGATTTACAGGGATATTGTGAAACACCAAGCAAAGATATAGAAGGATTTAATGATAAACTAATTGAGTTATTGCCAGAAATATGGGAACATAGGTGTGGAATAGATGAAGACCATGGATTTGTAAAAAGATTAAGAGAAGGAACTTATTTAGCTCACGTTTGTGAGCATACTATTATTGCTTTACATAGTAGAATTGGACTTGAGATAGCTTACGGAAAAGCTAGGGAAATTGAGGGAGATTTTTATTACGTAGTATTTGAGTATATCTACAAAAAAACAGCTTTTGCAATAGCTAGGCTCGCTATTGATTTAATAAATTCGTTAATAAATAAAAAAAGTATAGATTTGGATTCTAGAGTTAAGGATATTAAGCAAATTTTAGAATATGAAAATTTAGGTCCAAGTGCTTTGGCACTTTGTGATGCAGCTAAGAAACAAGGTATACCTGTTATAAGATTTGATGATAATTCAATGTTTCAATTTGGATATGGAAGATATAGTAAAATGATACAGGCTACAATTGATTCTAATACGAGTTCTATTAGTGTAGATATTGCGAGTGATAAAGTTTTGACTAAAAAATTATTGGAAATGCAATTTTTACCTGTAGCTAAAGGTGATAAAATTAATTCTCAGTTAGAACTTTTAATAGAGGCTGAGGCCATTGGGTATCCAGTTGTTTTGAAACCACAGTATGGTTATCAGGGCAAGGGAGTTTATTTAAATATTAAAGATGAGAAACAATTGATAGAGTCTTATAATAGTGTAAAGTCAAAATATAAAGATATTATGGTTGAGCAATTTGTTGTTGGTTATGATTACAGAGTTTGTGTTGTTGATGGTGAAGTTGTAGCTGTTTCTAAAAGAATACCTCCTAGCGTAATTGGAGATGGAATTTCTAAAATTTTTGAGTTAATAGATCAACTTAATGAAGATAAGAACCGTGGCGATGGACATGAAAAACCATTGACTAAGGTCAGAATAGATGGTAATTTGAAATCTTGTGTATCAAGGCAAGGATATAATTTAAATAGCGTTCTTGAAAAAGGAAAAGAAATTATTTTAAGGGAAAATTCTAATTTATCTACAGGAGGAACTTCTGTTGATTGTACAGATGAAATTTGTAAGGAAAATATAGATATATGTATAAGAGCGGCTAAGGCTATAGGTCTTAATATATGTGGAATAGATTTGTGTTGTGAAGATGTTTCTAAACCTATTTATGGAAATGGTGTTATTGTTGAAGTTAATGCTGCTCCAGGAATAAGAATGCATCATCATCCAAGTGAAGGTACACCAAGAGACGTATCAGGAGCTATAGTTTCAGCTCTTTTTAAAAATTCTCCAAAGAGTATTCCTGTTATTGCAATTACAGGAACTAATGGAAAAACAACAACAACTAGAATCATTGCTCATACTTTAAGAGGGCTTGGATATACTGTTGGAATGACAACAACAAGTGGGGTTTTTATAAATGATGAGTGTATAGCTGAAGGAGATATGACAGGATTTTTAAGTGCTAGGAGTGTTCTTCTTAATAAAGATGTGGATGTTGCTGTTTTGGAGACAGCTAGAGGTGGTATTATAAGAAATGGTTTAGCTTATGATTTAGCTGATGTAGGTGTTATAACAAATATTACTGAAGATCATTTAGGAATAGATGGAGTTAACACAGTAAGAGAGCTTGCACATGTCAAATCTCTTATAATTGAAGCGGTTAAACCTGATGGATATTCAATAATAAATGGTGATGACCCTATGTGTAAAGAAATATCTTCTCGTGCTAAAGGAAATTTAGTTGTTTTTTCAAAGAGCAAGAATAATGAATTTTTGAGAGAAAATTTGGAAAAAGGGAATTATGGAGTTTATGTAGATAATAATTCTGTTTATGTTGAAAAGAACAAAAGAATTTTTCATATAGCCGATTTAAAAGATATTCCAATAACTTGTGGAGGATTTTTAACCCATAATATTGAAAATGTTTTGACTGCAACATCTGCTTTAGTTGGAATTGAAATTGATTATTGTATAATTTCTAAAGGGCTTAAAAGTTTTTTGTGTGATGATAAGCATAATAAAGGAAGATTTAATCAATTTGATGTTAAGGGAGTTAAAGTTATTTTAGATTACGCTCATAACATTGGTGGATTTAATGCAATATTTGACAGTATTAAAAAAATGGGATACAAGAAAGTAATTGGAGTTGTTGGAATTCCTGGAGATAGAATTAATAGTGTTGGAGTTAAGATTGGTGAATTGTGTTCTAAAAATTTAAGTTATAGTTATATAAAAGAAGATAGTGATAAACGTGGAAGAAAAGCAGGGGAAGTTGCAGAATTAATTAAAAGCGGATTTAAAAATAATAAAAATTGTGAAATTATATTAGATGAAGGTGAAGCTTTGTCTGTTGCAATAGATAGAGCTAGACAGGGAGATGTTATAGTTGTGTTTTATGAGGATTATGACAAACTTAATAACGTTATTGTTGAAAAACAAAATGATACTATGTCTGAAAGAGGGCTTGCTTAATTTTTAATCAGGGGAGATTATTCTTCTCTGATTATTTTTTTGATTTTGAAAATGCTTTTTAATATAATTTAAGTTGCTATAAAAAAATTGGGAGAAATTTTATGAATTTAAGAAGTTATGGAAAAATAAATCTGCTTTTGAACGTATTGGGTAAAAGGGAAGATGGATATCACGATGTTGAAACAATAATTCAAAGAATTGATTTATTTGATGATATATATATTGATGTTGATAAAAATTTCGATGGACTTTTAATAAAGGTTTCTTGTGATAAAAATGGAGTTCCGCACGATGAAGGGAATTTGTGTTACAAAGCTTCAAAATGGTTTATGGACAAACATGGATTGAAAGGAAAAGTTGTTATTGATATTAAAAAAAATATTCCTTTTGAAGCTGGATTAGGTGGAGGGACAAGCAATGCTACAGAAGTTGTGAAAGCACTTAATTCAATTTACGATAAAAATATTTCGCTGGATGTTTTGAGCAAACAAAGTGTTGTTTTAGGTGCAGATTTTCCTTATTCGTTAGTTGGTGGAACTATTTTGTGCGAGGGAATAGGGGACAAGTTGACGAAAATAAATTGTTTTTCAAATAAAATTATTTTAATTGTTAAACCTTATTTTGGTTTTTCAACAAAAGATGTCTATGAAAGTTTTAATATAGAAAATGTAAAATTTAATTTTGACAAATCAACAATTATAAAGAATCTTAATGAAAATAATTTTTTGGAGGTTTGCAAAAATATTTCCAATACTTTGGAGTATTCAAATGTTTCAGGAATGGATTTAATAAAATCAATAAAAAATAGGTTAATTGGTTTTGGAGCGAAAGGTTCTTGTATGAGTGGAAGTGGCTCTTCAGTTTATGGCATTTTTGATAATTTATATTTGGCGCAAAAGTGTTATGATATTTTAAAAAATGATTATGATGAAGTTTTTTTAACAAAAACCATAGAAGCTTAGGTGCATCTCAAAATTTTGAGGTGCATTTTTGTTTTTATAAATTATGTATAATTAGGAAAAATTATAAAATAATAATATTATTATTTATTTGGAAGGAATTAGCCTAATGAATTTTTTAAGATTATGCAACGAAAATTTTTATTTCATAATGATATTTACAATTTTAATTTTGTTTTTGTACTCCAAAAGCAAAAATGAGAATTTAAAAAAAGAGATTTTAATAAGTAAATTGTTTTTATTGGTTTATTCGTTTTTTACAATAGGAATTTTTATTATGTCTATTTAAGGAGGGAGATTTCTTGAAAGAAATTATTGACAAAAAAATTTCTAGCGATATTGAAAAGCTACACGACTATCTTAAAAATTTATTTTCTCAAAATAGCGATGTTGTGTTTAGAAAGTTTGAAGCTTACAACAAAATTTGTTTAATAGTTTACATTGATGGCATGGCAGACAAAAATTTAATAAATGATTTTGTGATTCAAACAATTTTAGATAGCAACAGAAATTTTATAAATCTAAATGAAAATTTGGAAAAGGTTCTTACTGTTTCCGATATGAAAACATGTTCTGATCTCGAAAAAGTTGTTAATTTAATTTTATCTGGGGAAACAAGTTTGTTTGTTGATGGAAAAAGTGAAGCGTACATAATAGCTTCAAGGTGTTGGCCTAACAGAGGAATCAATGAACCATCAGGCGAGTCGGTTATTAGAGGTTCGAAAGATGGTTTTACTGAAACCATACGATTTAATACAGCTCTAATTAGAAGAAGAATAAGAGATACGAGATTGAAAATTGAATCAATGAGTTTGGGAGTTCGTTCAAAAACAGATATTGCCATAGCGTACATAGATGATATTGTAAATGTTGATATTTTAAACAGCGTTAAGAAAAAATTAAATGAAATAAATATAGATGCGATTTTAGATAGCGGATATGTGGAACAACTTATTGAGGGAGAAAAGTGGAGTATATTTCCACAAGTTCAAGCTACTGAAAGGCCTGAAGTCGTTTCATCTTCAATATATGAAGGAAAGGTTTGTATAATTGTGGACAATTCTCCGTTTGTTTTAATTGCCCCCTCAACTTTCTCAAACCTTTTTCAAACTCCTGATGATTACAATTTGAGATGGGTTTATAGCAGTTTATCAAGAATAATAAGATTTATTGCGTTAATTGTTTCTTTGGTTTTGCCTTCTTTGTATGTTGCTGTTACAAGTTTTCATACTTCAATTATTCCTACAAAATTAGCGTATTTAATTGCAAGTGCAAGAAGGGGAATTGCATTTCCACCAATTTTCGAAGCTTTTATTATGGAAGTTTTTTTGGCGTTCTTACTTGAAGCAGTTGTTAGACTTCCAAAAGCTATAGGTTCAACTATTGGAATAGTTGGTGGAATTGTTATAGGTCAAGCAGCTGTTAGTGCAGGGCTTGTTAGTCCCGTTATGATTGTAATCGTTGCTTTAACAATTATAAGTGGATTTATGTCACCTAATTATGAAGTTACTCTTTCAATTAGAATTTTTAGATTTTTGTACATCATAATGTCAGGAATAATTGGATTTTACGGAATAATATTGGGAACGTTTGTTTTTGTTACGTATCTTCTTAAAATGGATAGCTTTGGAGTTCCATATTTATCTCCAGTTGTGAACATGAGAAAGAAAGACTTTAAAGATATTTTTCTTAAATATCCTCTTTACATGTTCAAACAAAGACCTAAATATATGAATACTCAAGATAAAATGAGACAAAGATAGGAAGTGATTTTATGAAATACGATGAATGTGGAAATAGTTTAACTAACTTTGGAATGTTTTCAACTTTAGTTTTAAGTATGATAGGTTTTGGAGTATTTACATATTCACAAAATATTGGAAAGCTTTTAGGGAGAAATGGGTTTATCTCGACTTTGATTTTTGGTTTTGTGTATTTAATATTTTTTGTAATGATGAATAAAACAATTAAATTAAACAATTACGAAAATTTAGAAAATATAATCGAGAGTTCTTTCGGAAAAATTTTTGGAAGAGCAATAATGTTTTTAATTAGTATTTCTATTTTATTATTAATATCAATTCAACTTAGAATCTTTATTGACTCAATAAAAGTTTATCTTTTTCCAAATATAAATAGTGAATTTATGATTAATGTAACTTTGATTGTTTGTCTTTATGTTGTTGCAAATGGTGAAAAAGTTATAACGGGTTTAAATGAAATTATGTTTGTGTTTTTGTGCATATCGTGTTTGATAATATTTTTGGTTGTGTTTAAAAATTTGGATTTAAGTAATGTGTTGCCGTTGGAAATTAGAGGAGGGGATAAATATTTTTTTGGATTCTTAACTTTGAGTTCGTATTTTTCAGGTTCGATTATGATTTTTTACTTAATGCCGATGTTTAAAAATAAATCTAATATTAAAGGAAATACAAGTTATAAAGCTCTTGTTTTTTCATTTGCTTTTTTGGCACTGGTGTTTTTAATATGCGTGAGCACTTTAAATATAAATCAAACTATAACATCTATTTGGCCAATTATATTATCTTTTACAACTGTAGACATACCTGGAGGATTTGTTGAGAGAATCGAAGGAATAATTATAACAATTTCCATAATATTTTTTGTTGTAAATTTTATTAATTTATATTTTTGTAGCAGTTACATAAATAGCAAATCTTTAAACTCAAATAATCATAAAATTTTTTCGTTAATCTTCATGCCTTTAATATATATTTTAAGTTTGTTGCCACGAAATTTAAATGATGTTTATTTCATTATTTCGAAAATAATTTTTCCCATTGGGATTTTCATTTCTTTAATTTTTCCAAGTTTATTGTTTTTAATTTCATTTTTGAAAAATAGAAAGCGTGGTGTGTGATTTTGAAATTTATTTTAAATGCAATTTTGTTTTTAATTTTGTTTTCATTTAAATCTTGCACGCATTCTTTAAATATAGATGATAAACTTTTTGTTTCGGGTATAGCCGTTGATGTTAATGATGAAGGTGATTTCTCTGTTTCTTTAATGTATCCTGATATTTCAAAATTTTCTTTAGAATCTTCAAAGATTATAGGCGAAGGAAAGGTTTCGGGATTTGGAAAAACATTTTATGAAGCCTTAGATGAAATTATATCTAAAGTTAATAAGCGAATTGATTTGGAGCATGTGAAAATAATTGTTGCTTCTTCAAAATTAACGAGTGATGAAAAAAATTTTGAAAAACTTATGGATTATTTATCTCACAATTCTCAAATAAGTAGGAGAATTTATTTTTCAATTTTAGATGGTGAAATAAGCGATTTTATAAATTTTAAGCCCAGCTCTGAAGAGCACATACAAGTTTTTATAAGCGAACTTTTAGAACATAATAGCAAGGAAAACGCAATTAATTCTATAACATTAAATGATTTATTCAAAAATTTTTCCCAAAATAAAACTGTTTTAATTCCAGTTATGAAACTCAGTGAGGATAAAAAATCAATTAGTATAAATGGAACTTATGTTTTCCAAAATTTCAAATTCTTAAAATCTTTAAGCATTAAAGACAATATGATTGTTAGTTTTTTAAGAGGAGAAGGAGAAAAGATTTTCGATAATTTAAATTTTGATGGAAGAAATTTAGATTTTGAATGCACAAATGTAAATAGAAAATTTAAGGTTAATGGAAAAGATGGGTTAAATGTTTTTTTGAACTTTTGCATGAAAACAATCGTTAAAAATTGTATAAATCCAAATTCCCATAACTTAAATGAGAGTTTCATAAATAATATTAAAATGTTTATAGATGAAGATGTAAAATTAAAGAGCATGAATTTATTAGAGGATTTTTACAAAAACGAAATAGATATTTTAAATGTTTACGACCATGTTTATAAATTCAAAAATAAATTTTGGTCAAATTATTTGAACAGCGGAAATTCATGGATGGAAGAATTGAAAGTTCATATTAAAATAGATAACAATATAACTAATGTTGGAAATATATCTTTTTAAAATTGTATAAAAAATTTGGTAAATGAAATACTTAATCATGAGGTGTGAGGTATGAAGTTTATCAAATTTTTGTTTTTTACGTTTGTGTTAATGTTTTTCGTATTTTTAAAAGTGGACAACTCATTTGCGTATGATGAAAATAAAATTTTAGATTTTGAAAAATTAAATAGGGAAATTGTGAGGTTTCACGTTATAGCAAATAGTGATTCCATTCACGACCAAAATATTAAAATTAAAGTTAAAGATGGAGTTTTAAAATTTTTAAATGAAAATTTTGATTTCTCAATGGACAAGCTGACTAATATGAATACAATTAATTCGAGTTTAAATGATGTTAAGAGAGTTGCTAAAAAAATATTGAAAGACAATGGTGAAGTTTACGACGTTAATGTTAAGCTTGAAAAGAAATATTTTGAAGAAAGAGTGTATGAAGGATATGTTGTTCCTGAAGGAATTTACGATTCGTTTGTAATTTATTTAGGTGAGGCAGAGGGAAAAAATTTTTGGAGCATGATATTTTCGAGCATAGGTTTCATACACGATAAGAACGATGATGTAAAAAATAAATCTATGATAAGCTTAGTGAATTATAATAAGCACGCTTCGAGAGAAGTTTTTTTAAATGATGGTAAAAGAAAAGAGCAAGGTGTTAAAGTCTCATTTAAATTATTTGAAGTTGTAAAAAGCGTTATTAGGAAAATATTTTAAGCTATTGCTCAAAAATTTTTAAGCATAGCTCAAAATAAATTAATTTTTTGACAAATCTTCAATAAGAGAAATTAAATTTTCCATGAATCGAGGTTTCTTAACTAAAAGAATATTTTTCCTAATCTCATTTAACTTTACTTCATCATCTATTAAGCTTTTGAAATTTTTCAAACTTTCTTCGGATGTTGAAATTCTCATTCCTATGTTATTTCTCAAAATAAATTCGGCATTCTTTTCTTCCTGTCCTGGTATTCCATCAAAAAACACTATAGGAAGTTGAGAAAATATAGCTTCGGTTGTTGTGAGTCCACCAGGTTTTGTTATTATAACATCGCTTACGCTCATAAATTTATCAACATCTTTAGTGAATCCTACTAAATGGAATTTTATATTTTCATTGTTAAAATTGCGAATTAATTTTTCAAATTTTTTGTATAAGTAAGTATTATTTCCGGTTACAATTATAATTTGCATTTCCTTTTCTAAAAGTATAATCGATTTAAATACTTTAAGGACATATTCAACTCCCATGCTTCCAGACATTAAAAGTATAGTGAAGCGATTTTCATCAAAATTAATTGAAGGAAATACATTTGATTTCGAATATTTATTTAAAAATTTAACTCCTATTGGAATTCCAATAGGGTGTATAATACTTTTAGGCACTCCTCTTGAAATCATATCGTCAGTCATTTGTTCTGTAGCTGTAACATAAGCGTCCACATTTTCATGAATCCAATATTTATGAGGAGCATAGTCCGTCAACAAGTTGATTAACTTTACGTTTTTTAAATGACCCAACTCTTTCAAATGAGATACTATTCCAGTTGTAAATGGATGATTTGATATAATAACATGTGGTTCAAATTCTTCTATGGAAGGTAGATATTTAATTGACAAACTTTTCAACATCAAACCAAAAACAGAATGATATAAACATTCTTCTTCTGCAAAGTAATAAAATTTTCCGTAAATGTTTGGATATCTTTTAGCTGCTTCGGAATAACACGAAGTAATTATTTTGTTAAAATGATGAGTAACATGGTCTAACAAATTTAAAATGTTAACGTTGTAATCTAAATTTCTATATTTTATATGTTCAAGTATGGCTTCAGAAGTTTTTAAATGTCCGCCACCAAAATTTCCAGTTAATATTAAAATATTCATTCTTTTGTACCTTTTTATTTTTTCATAAACATTAAAAAATTTTATGATTAAATTGTGATATAGTATATATTGATTTAAAGTATTTTTTTGGATTAATTATATAGATATTTTTTTTAACTTTCAATATAATTTAATTAAAATTAAAATGTGTAGAATAATTTTGTAAAAAAGTTTTCATTTTTAACAATTTAATTTGTTTTTATTTGGGCTGTAATTTAAGTAATTAGTTGGTGATTTATTTTTATTTTAAATGTGGTTTTTAGGAGGAATTTATGAGTTGTAAATTTATATTTGTAACTGGGGGAGTTGTTTCTTCACTTGGAAAAGGAATAACTGCGGCATCGTTAGGTCGTCTTTTG
The DNA here is from genome assembly GCA_937890765.1 of uncultured Candidatus Neoarthromitus sp. Classification (GTDB taxonomy): domain Bacteria; phylum Bacillota; class Clostridia; order Clostridiales; family Clostridiaceae; genus Dwaynesavagella. The sequence goes on along the minus strand of CALADQ010000009.1, from coordinate 81,176 downwards.
AAAAATAGAGGATTAAGAGTTTCAATTCAAAAGTTTGACCCTTACATAAATATAGACCCAGGAACAATGAGTCCTTATCAACATGGTGAGGTTTTTGTTACAGATGATGGGGCTGAAACAGATTTAGATCTTGGGCATTATGAGAGATTTATAGATGAAAATCTCACGAAAAACAACAACATAACAACTGGTAAAATTTATTGGGAAGTTATTTCAAAGGAGAGAAGAGGAGATTATTTAGGTGGAACTGTTCAAGTAATTCCACATATAACTGACAAAATTAAAGATTTTGTTTATTCTATTTCTGAAAATGGAGATTACGATGTCGTAATAACGGAAATCGGTGGGACAGTTGGAGATATAGAATCACTTCCTTTCTTAGAGGCCATTAGACAAATAAAGTTTGATGTTGGAAACAATAACATATGTTATGTTCACGTAACGTTAGTTCCTTTCTTGGGAAAAGCTGGCGAACTTAAAACAAAACCAACTCAGCATTCCGTGAAAGAATTAAGAAGCATTGGAATTCAACCAGATATAATAGTTTGTAGAACTGAAAAAAATTTATCTGATGACATCAAAAGAAAAATAGGATTGTTTTGTAATGTTCCAATGGAATTTGTAATTCAAAATTTAGATGCAGAAAATTTATATGAAGTTCCATTGCTTTTGAGTGAAGAAGGACTCGACGAAAAAGTTTGTGAAGTTTTAAATCTTAAAACAAAAAATTGTGACAATGAAGAGTGGAGCAACATCGTTCAAAAAATTAAAAATGTTTCTAAGTTTGTCAACATAGCAATTGTTGGGAAATATGTTGAGCTTCATGATGCGTATATTTCAATTGTTGAATCGTTAAATCATGGAGGTTACGCAAATGATTCAAAGGTAAATATAAAATGGGTTAACGCCGCAGACGTAAACGAAGAAAGTGTGAATGAAATTTTAGGTGACGTTGATGGAATTTTGGTTCCCGGAGGTTTTGGAGATAGAGGAGTGGAAGGAAAAATTTTATCAATAAAGTATGCGAGAGAAAACAATATTGCGTTTTTGGGAATTTGTTTAGGCATGCAGTGTGCGGTTATAGAATTTGCAAGAAATGTTTTAAAATTGGAAGGTGCTACTTCTTCAGAGTTTAATAAAGATAATTCGTATAAAGTCATTGATGTTATGATTGACCAAATTAATATTGAAAATTTAGGCGGAACAATGAGGCTTGGTTCTTATTCCTGCAAACTTGAAAAAAATTCAAATGCGTACAATGCTTATAAATGTATTGAGATACATGAAAGACATAGACATAGATATGAATTTAATAACCAGTATAGAGAAATGTTTTTAGAAAATGGAATGAGTTTAACAGGAATAAACATTGAAAATAATTTGGTTGAAATAGTTGAAATTTTAAATCATAAATGGTTTGTGGCAGTTCAATTTCATCCAGAATTAAAATCTAAACCTAATAGACCGCATCCTTTGTTTGTTGATTTCGTGAAAAATAGTTTACGTGAATAATTTTATAAATTTTTGTTGACAAATATATGGAAATTGTATAGCTTTATATGTATGATTTAATATTCTAAAACGACAAATCTTTTTTGGTAAATTTCGTTTTTTCTCTGTATCTTTTCTTAATTTGTTACCCTGTTTATTTAGAATCTTTTAAAACTGAGAGGAGGGTTTTGCAATATTTTTGTATTGTGAAACGTTTTGTTTATGAATATTTTAAAATTGGAAGATATGTCTTTGGCAGAATTAAGGCAAGCTGCTAAGAGTTTAGAATTTAAAAATTATTCCAAGCTCAAAAAGAGTCAGCTTGTTGATGAAATTTCAAAATTTTCGCCTACAATTATTGAAAAAGAAGGAACTATATTAGTTGAAAAAATAAAGGTTAAACAAAATTTATCTAATGAGGGAGATTCTTCAAAAAAAGAAACTGATAGAGAGAAGTTTAACAAGCTTCAAGATATAATGTCTACCTCTGAAAAGGCGAATGGAGTTTTGGAAATAAATGACAATAATAGTTTTGGATTTTTAAGGGGTAAAAATTATTTAACAAGTTTAGAAGACGTATATGTCTCTCCTTCTCAAATAAGGAGATTTAATTTAAAAACAGGAGATCATTTAATAGGAAAAGTTAGGGAGCCTAAAGAGGGAGAAAAATACAGGGCCCTTTTGTATGTTGAAGAAATAAATGGTTTTCCTCCTGAAGAAACGATCAATAGGAAAAATTTTGAGGAACTTACTCCAATTTATCCAAATGAGCGTTTAAGACTTGAAACAAATGATAAAAATGATTTGTCTTCGAGACTTATGGATGTAATGTGTCCTATTGGAAAAGGACAGCGTGGAATTATTGTAGCACCTCCCAAAGCAGGTAAAACAACTATATTGAAAAAAATAGCTCAAAGTATTTTGAAAAATAATAATGATATAAAACTTATAATTTTATTGATAGATGAGCGGCCAGAAGAAGTTACAGATATGCAAAGGACTATAGAAGGTGGCGAAGTTATATATTCAACTTTTGATGAAGAACCAAGTCAACATGTTAAGGTTGCAACTATGGTTTTGGAAAGAGCTAAGAGAATGGTTGAACACGGAAAAGATGTTTTTATACTTATGGATAGTTTAACTAGACTTGCCAGAGCATGTAATTTGACAATTGTTCCTACAGGAAGAACTTTATCAGGTGGACTTGATCCTGGTTCTTTTAGAATTCCAAAAAAGTTTTTTGGAGCTGCTAGAAATTTTGAACAAGGTGGTAGCTTAACCATACTTGCTACTGCTTTAGTTGACACAGGTTCACGAATGGACGATATGATTTTTGAGGAATTTAAAGGAACGGGTAACATGGAAGTTCATCTTGATAGAAAGTTACAAGAGAGAAGAATTTTTCCTAGCATAGACATTTATAAATCTGGAACGCGAAAGGAAGAGCTTTTGTTCAGTGAAGACGAGAAAGAAGTATCTTTCTATTTAAGAAGGATACTTCACAAAGAAGGAAGTTCTGAAAATATAATGGAAAATTTAATTAAGATTCTTCAAAGTACAAAAAATAATAAAGAGTTTATTGATTATTATAAATCTAACATTGAAAAAGATGAAAAGAAATAAAATAAAACCTTTCTTGATTTCTAAGAAAGGTTTTATTGTTTTTTAGTTATCATCAGATTTAATATTAAATTTCTTTCTGAATTTTTCAACCCTACCACCGATATCAACTATCTTATGTTTACCAGTAAAGAAAGGATGACAATTAGAACATATTTCAACTTTAAGTTCGCTCTTAACAGAACCTGTTTTGAATGTATTTCCACAGGCACATTTAACTAAAACATCATCGTTATAATTTGGATGAATACTTTGTTTCATAAAATTTACCTCTTTCGTTTCATTAAGATAACTCTTAGAATTATACCATATTTGTTTAAATTTCGTCAATAAACTTGAAATACAAAAATTCTCAATGTTTTTGTTCTCAAAAATTAATAATTCAATTCTTTAAATGTGTAATTTTTGAAAGTATAATTAGAAGTTATAGAAGGAGGATGAGGGAGAGATGGCGAAATTATATTTTAGATATGGAGCAATGAATTCAGGAAAAACTACAGCGCTTCTTCAAGTTGCACACAACTATGAGGAGAGAGGAATGAGAGTTTTAATTTTAAAACCTTCAATTGATACGAAAGGTGAAGATAAAATTATTTCTCGTTTGGACATTTCAAGGAAAGTTGATTTCATGATTTCATCTTTTGAAAGTTTGAAAGAAAAAGTCTCTCATTTTAAAAATGATGTTCAATGTATTTTAATTGATGAAGTTCAATTTTTTACAAAATCTCAAGTGGATGAAATGTTTGAAATAAGTGTTTTGTGGGATATTCCTGTTATTTGTTATGGACTTAGAACTGATTTCTTAATGAATGGATTTGAAGGAAGTACTCGGCTTTTGTTAATTGCTCATTCCATAGAAGAGCTTAAAACCATATGCGAATGTGGAAGTAAGGCGATTGTAAATGCTAGAAAAATAAATGGGAAATTTGTTTTTGAAGGTGAGCAGTGTTTAATAGAAGGTGAAAAAGATGTGAAATATGAATCTCTTTGTGGAAAATGTTTTATGACGAGAAAAGGGTAATTTCGTTGAAGATATGAGGTGTATTATTTGAAGTATATTAGTGGACAAGCACTTATTGATGGAATAATTATGACGGGAAAAAAATGTACGGCTATAGTTAGACGAAAATCAAGTGGCAGAATAAATGTTGAAACTAAAAGTGAAAGAACTAGCGATTCTCAAACGGGAATATATAGAATTTTTTTGATTAGAGGAATAGCGAATTTTTTTAAAACATTTAAACAGATGGTTGTCAATTTGGATTTTTATGATAAAAATAATTCTTCAGATGATAAATCAGGTTCTCAAAGTTCTGCTAAATTTTTTTCAAAAAATAAAAGTTTCACAATAATTTTGGGAATTTTGTTTTTTGCGTTTTTGTTTTTTGTTTTGCCAGAATTTTTAATTTCATTAATTCCAAAAATTAAAGGGAAATTTTTGATTTCATTATTCAAATTTGTGTTTAGGATAATTGTTATTTTGTTTTACATAGGAATTGTTTCTCTTAATAAAGATTTTCAAAAAATTCTTCGGTATCATGGGGCAGAACATAAAGTTATTAATTGTTACGAGAAAAAGGAAAAGCTTACGCTAGAAAATGTGAAAAATTCTTCACGACTTCACAAAAGATGTGGAACAAATTTGGTTTTTTACGTTGTGCTTTTTTATTTTGTAGCTTTTTCGTTTTTTCCAAGATTCGATAGCTTAACTAACGTTTTAATTGAATTAGTTTTGTTTGTTGTTGCAATTGGTTTCACTAATGAAATAGTTGAGTATATGGCGAGAAGTTGCGGATTTTTTTCATCTGTGTTGTTTAATTTGTGTAAGGGAATTCAAATTTTAACAACTAGAGAACCAGAAGAGGATGAAATAGAAGTTGCCATCGTTTCTCTTAAAGTTTGCGAAGGTCTTAAAGTTAAAAATACAATTAAAGAACTTTTCTTAATGGGGCGTGGAATTTTAAGAGATGCTGGAATTCAATCTTATGCTTTGGATTCAAGATTAATTCTTGAATATTGTATAGGAGTTACTCCTACAGAGGTTTTTACAAGTGAAGTGGAAGTTTCTAAAGACGATGAGGAAAATTATTTAAAATTAATTGACCAAAGAAAAAATGGAAAGCCAATTGCTTATATGATAGGCAAAAAAGAATTCTATGGAAATGATTTTACAATTAAAAAAGGAGTTTTAATTCCTCGAGCTGATACGGAAGTTTTGGTTGATAATGTTTTGAAAATTTTAAATCAAAATCAAAATTATACGAGCATTTGTGACCTTTGTTGTGGAAGTGGAGCTGTTGGAATATCCATTCAAAAAAATAATTTAAATATAAATTGCACTTATGTCGATAAATATGAAATCCCTTTAAAAGTTACTGAAGAAAATATTTATATGCACGATTTGAAAGATAGAAGTTACATTGTTAAAAGTGATTTGTTAGAATTTTTCATAGAAAATAATTTAGAATTAGATGGAATTGTTTCTAATCCTCCTTACATTAAAAGCGGAGAAATAAAAAATCTTATGAAAGATGTTAGAGATTTTGAACCTCATGAAGCTTTAGATGGTGGAGATGATGGATTAGATTATTATAGAAAAATTTGTGCGCAAGCTAGAAAAGTTTTAATAGAAGATGGATTTTTAGCTTTTGAAATTCCTTATAACAAAGCTTTTGATATTATGTACATAATGACTAATAACAATTTTGTAAATATAGATATTCATAAAGATATAAATGACAATGATAGAGTTATAGTTGGATTTTATAAGTCTAAACTTTAAAATTTTCTTGATGTTGAAATTTTTGAAAATAGTATTTATAATAGTGTACTATATGAAATAAAAATCATGGAGTTGAAATTTAATGCTTCAAAGATTAGACTTTTTAGAGCAAAAATATGAAGAATTGTCGATTAAAATTAGCGACCCTGAAGTTATGAGTAATCAAAAAGAGTGGCAAAGACTTTGTAAAGATCATTCAGAACTTGAAGTCATTACTCTTAAGTATCGTGAGTACAAAAAAATTTTGGAAGAAATAGAGTACAATAAAGAAGTTATTTATCAAGAAGAGGATAAAGAATTTAAAGAGTTGGCACAAGAAGAACTTAGAGAACTTCAATCAAAAAAATCTTCTGTTGAAGGTGAGCTTAAAATTCTTCTTTTGCCAAAAGATCCTAATGATGAAAAAAATGTTTTTGTAGAAATAAGAGCGGGCACTGGAGGAGATGAGGCTGCGCTTTTTGCTGCTAATCTTTTTAGAATGTATTCCAAATACGTTGAAAGTAAACGCTGGAAAATAGAAATGATTAGTGTTAATGATACAGATATCGGTGGATTTAAAGAAGTTGTATTCATGGTAAAAGGAAATGGAGCTTACAGCAAATTAAAATATGAAAGCGGTGTACATAGAGTTCAAAGAGTTCCAGATACTGAGGCTTCTGGAAGAATACACACTTCGGCTTCTACTGTTGCAGTTTTACCTGAAGTTGATGATGTTGATGTAGAAATAAATCAAAACGATATAAGAGTTGATGTTTTTAGGTCGTCAGGAAATGGAGGGCAATCTGTAAATACTACTGATTCAGCTGTTAGAATAACGCATATACCAAGTGGGATTGTAATTTCTTGTCAAGATGAAAAATCTCAATTAAAAAATAAAGAAAAGGCAATGAAACTTTTAAGAGCTAGACTTTTTGAATTGGCAGAGCAAGAGAGACTTAAATCTATTGCCGAAGATAGAAAAAGTCAAGTTGGTTCTGGCGATAGAAGTGAGAGAATAAGAACTTATAATTATCCGCAAGGAAGAGTTACTGATCATAGAATTGGGCTTACACTTTATAAGCTTGAAAGTTTTATGGATGGATATATGGATGAAATTATAGAGGCTCTTATTGCGGAAAGCCAGTCTGAAAAAATGAAACAAATGGGAGAGAACGTATAGATTTTTGTGTCGCCATGGGATTTTTCTCATGGCGATAAAATTATATTTTGGAGAAATATTTTGGTAAAAGTTATGAATACTAGAATTGTAGATTTCAATGATAAAAAAATGTTTTACAAGTGCGTTGAAGAAATAAGAAATGATGGAGTTGTGGTTTTTCCAACAGAAACAGTTTATGGAGTGGGGGCAAATGCTCTGAGTAAAAATGGTGTTTCAAATATTTTTAAAATTAAAAATCGGGGGAAAGATAATCCGTTAATCGTTCATGTTTGCGATTATGACGTTTCAAAATATGTAGAAAATGTTAGCGAAGATTCGATGAAATTAATTGAAAAATTTTGGCCTGGCCCTTTAACAATAATTTTTAAAAAGAAAAGCATAATTCCAAATGAGACTACAAGTTTTAGAGATAGTGTTGGAATAAGAATGCCAAATAATAATATTGCTCTTGAGTTTATAAAAAATTGTGAATGTCCTATTGCCGCACCTTCTGCAAATATTTCAGGAAGACCAAGTGGAACAAATGCCAAACGATGTTTTGAAGATTTAAATGGAAGAGTTAAGTTTATAATAGATGGTTTCGATAGTCAAATAGGTCTTGAATCTACAGTTATAAGTATGATAAATGACGAAGCGATTATATTGAGACCTGGATATGTAAATCTCGATGAGATTAAAAAAATTTTGCCCAAAGCAAGTATGTACAGCAAGATAAATGAAAAATTTTTTGGAAGCAATCCAATTTCTCCTGGATTAAAGTACAAGCATTACGCTCCTAAATGTAAGATGGTTATAGCAAAAGGTGATAAATTTGAAATTTTAAATTACGTAAAAAATTTTTGTCGCGATTATAAATGTGTAGGAATTTTATGCACTGAAAATAATTTTGATTTTTACAAAAGCTCAAATCACAATTTGAAAGTTGTTGGAGTTGGAAATGATTTTGAAGACATTGGAAAAAATTTATTTGAGAGCATAAGAAAATTTGATGATTTAAATTGCGATTTCGTAATTAGCGAAATGTTTTACGATGATTTTTCAAATGCTGTGATGAATAGACTTTTGAGGGCGGCGTCTTACAATGTTATTACTTTATAGGAGGGCTTATTTTGAAAATATTATTTGTTTGTACGGGAAATACTTGCCGAAGTATTATGGCAGAGATTATGTTTAAGGAAAAACTCTTAAATATTTTGGGTGAAGAGTATGATAAAAAATTTTTTGTTAGCTCCGCTGGAATTATGGCAGATGAAGTTAGTTTGATATCTAAAAATGCTCTCATAGTTTTGGAAGATTTTTATAAAAAAAATTTTGCAATAAATAGAAAATGTAAATTATTTGATGGAAAAATGATGGATTATTATGATATGATTTTAACAGTTACTGACAGACACAAAGAATTTATTTTAAATAATTTCGATTGTAAAGGTAAAAAAGTTTTTTCCATATGTGAGTTTGTTGATGAAAATGGAGAAATTGAAGATCCTTTTATGGGTAACGTTGAAATTTATAAAAATACTTTTAACAGATTAGATTTTTTGCTAAATAAATTATTAAATAAATTGAATATTTTTGGAGGATAATATGGGAAAAATTTTTGAAATAAAGCACGCTCTTGTTAGTCACAAATTAGTTACAATGAGAAACAAAGACACTAAAACTTTTGAATTTAGAAATTTGTGCAATGATATTGGAATGTTTTTAGGTTATGAGGCTCTTGAAAATATAAATACGTACGATGAAGAAATTGAAACGCCTATTTCAAAAATGAATGTTAAGAAAATAGATGAAAGTGAAATAGTTTTGGTTGCAATTTTGAGAGCTGGACTCGGAATGATGGATGGGCTTTTAAAGGTTGTTCCAAATGCTAAAGTTGGGCACATTGGACTTTATAGAAATGAGGAGACTTTAAAAGCTGTTGAATATTTTACGAAGCTACCTGATGGAATTGAAAATTGTAATGTATTTTTGTTAGATCCTATGATAGCTACAGGCGGTTCAATTATTGATTCTCTCAAAATTTTGAGAAATTTAGGTGCGAAAAATGTAAAAGTTTTATCTCTTATTGCATCGCCTGAGGGTTTGAAAAAAATAAATGATGAATTTAGCGATGTGGATATTTACGTTGCGGCTATTGATGAAAGATTAAATGAAAAAGGATATATTGTTCCAGGACTTGGAGATGCAGGTGACAGAATTTTTGGAACTAACTAGATTTTTGAAATTAAAGAATATATTCTAAAATATAGGAAAACATAACCGTATTAAGAAAAATGTTATAAAATGGGATGATTTTATGAATTATTTTACGTCATTTGTATTTAGTATGTTTATTTCATTGTTTTTAACGCCTTTGTTTATGAATATTTCTTTTAAATTTGATTTCTTAGACATTCCAAAAGAAGAACGAAAGGTTCATAGGGCTCCGATGCCATTTTTAGGAGGAATAATAGTTTATATTTCCTTCTTGATTACACTAACCTTGCAAACTAAATTTCTTGATAGAACTCATTTTGTTATAATAGTAAGTTCAACATTAATTTTAATTGGAGGAATAATAGACGATATTTATCCAATGAAACCTAAAGGGAAACTTTTAATACAAATAATTGCTGTCACGATTTTAATTTTTAATGATATTTACATAAAAGATTTGAGTTTTTTGCCTGGTGGAAATGTTTTTTCGTTTAAATTTTTAGGAGTACCCTTTATGTTTGCGTGGGTTATATTGGTTACAAATTCTTTCAATTTGATAGATGGGCTTGATGGTTTGGCGGCTGGAGTTTCTTTCATAGTAACTTTAACAATATTTATAATAAGTATGATATCGGGTAATATTTCAAGTGCAATTGTCTCTGTAGTTTTATGTGGGACTTTGCTTGGAATACTTCCCTATAATTTTTATAAAGCTAAAATTTTTATTGGAGATTCTGGTTCTCAATTTGTTGGATTTATACTTTCTGTTATTTCAGTTAGTGGTTCGAATACGTTAAATGGGGAATTTATAATTTTAATTCCAATAATAATTTGTGGACTTCCTTTATTTGATGCTTTAACTTCAATTGTTAGAAGGAAGCTTAGAGGAAAGCCGATAATGGAAGCAGATAAAGAACATATACATCATAAGTTGGTGAGTTTTGGGAATTCTCATCCGAAATCAGTCGTTATTATGTATGTAATAGCGTTTTTATTTAGTGTGATTGCTATTTTTATGGTTGTATCCAATGTTTTGTTGTTTGTGTTCATGATATTTGTTTCGATGTTACTTGTTATTATTTTGATTTACTTGTTAGATGTTTTTGGATTAAGGAACAAAATTAAATAGTGTACATGTTTAGGAGGAAATTTTATGAGTATAAAAATAATGAGTGTTTTTGGGACTAGACCGGAGGCAATAAAAATGGTTCCACTCATTAAAGAGCTTGAAAAAAATAGAAACTTTGAAAGTATTGTTTGCGTAACAGGACAACATAGGGAAATGTTAGACCAAGTGTTAAATATTTTCAAGGTCGTTCCTAAATATGATTTGAATTTGATGAAACATAAACAAACATTAACAACATTAACGACTTCAATAATAGAAGGACTTGAAAAAATATATTTAAAAGAAAAACCAAAAGTTGTGCTTGTACATGGAGATACGACCACAACTTTTTGTGCTACCCTAAGCGCCTTTTATCAAAAAATAGATGTAGGTCATGTTGAAGCAGGACTTAGAAGCAATGATATATATTTTCCATTTCCTGAAGAAATAAATAGAAGATTAACAGGAGTTCTTTCGCGATATCATTTTGCACCAACAGATTTATCAAAACAAAATCTTTTGAAAGAGGGCGTAAGCGAAAAAAATATTTATGTTGTTGGTAATACTGTAATAGACACAATGAAATATACAATCAGAGAAAAGTATGTTTTTAAAGATGAATTTCTCAAAAAATTTGATTTCAACAAAAGAATAATAGTTGTAACTGCTCACAGAAGAGAAAATTGGGGAGAGCCTATAAAAAATATTTGTAAAGCTATAAAGAGAATATCAAATGAATATAAAAATGAAATTGAATTCGTATTTCTTACTCATTTAAATCCAGATGTTAGAAATGTTGTTTATGAAAATTTAAACGGGATTAACAACGTTAATATTTTAAATCCAATAGATATTGAGGATACGCATAATCTTTTGCATAGATGTTTTTTTGTTATGACCGACTCAGGTGGAATACAAGAAGAAGCTCCTTATCTTAAAAAATTTGTGTTAGTTTTAAGAGAAGAAACGGAAAGACAAGAAGTTTTAAATGAAGGAATGGTTAAACTTGTTGGGACTAATGATGAATTAATTTATAAAACGTCCAAAGATTTTATAGAGGGAAACTTAAAACCTAAAAGTCTATCTAAAAATGTTTATGGTGATGGTTACACTTCTCAAAAAATAGTTAAAGTATTAGAAGAAAAATATTTATAAATTTAATCAATAAATAAAATTAATTTTTCACATTTATAAAATATAATATTAAGGTAGATTTATATTATTTTGTTGGAGGATAATCATGCAAAAATTTAGAATTAGTGGAGGCAATTCTCTAAAAGGAGAAATTGATGTTAGCTCCGCTAAAAATTCTATATTGCCTATAATAGCAGCTACAATATTATGCGATGATAAATGTGTTATAGAAAATTTTCCAATGCTTGAAGACGTTTTGGTAATATGTGATGTTTTAAAAAGTTTAAATGTTGATGTCAATATTGATGAAACTACAAATACTCTCGTAATAGATTGCAAAAATATGAATTCTTTAAATCCTGACGAGTCTTTAATAAGAAAAATGAGAGCATCATTTTTAGTTTTAGGTCCTCTTCTAGCTAGATTTGGAAAAGCTAAAGTTTACATGCCTGGCGGTTGTAATATAGGACTTAGACCTATAGATTTGCACTTGAAGGGATTGGCTTCTCTTGGAGCTAATATTTCAATTGCCAATGGATGTGTAGAGTTAAAAGCTAATCGACTTAAAGGAGCAAATATTTATTTAGATTTTCCATCTGTTGGAGCAACTGAAAATCTTATAATGGCCGCGACTCTCGCAGAGGGAAAAACGGTTATTGAAAATGCAGCTAAAGAACCTGAAATAATAGATTTAGTAATTTTTATAAATGGAATGGGTGGAGATATAGAAGGTGCTGGAACTTCAAAGATAGTTATAAATGGAGTAAAAAAATTAAAAGGTGTTAGACATGTTCCAATTTACGATAGGATTGAGGCAGGAACATATATTGCACTTGCGGCCATAACAAAAAGCAAAATTAAAATTAAGGGAGTAAACGAAGAACATTTAAGACCGATCATTTCTAAATTTTATGAAATGGGATTGGATATTAACGTTCTTGGAAATGAAATGTATGTAAATGGAGATGTTGATTTGAATCCTGTTAATATAAAAACTTTACCGCATCCAGGTTTTCCTACTGACATGCAGCCACAAGTTATGGCGTTATTGTCATTAGTAAAAGGAACTAGCACAATTGTTGAAACAATATTTGAAAATAGATTTATGCATGTTATGGAGCTTAGGCGAATGGGAGCAAATATTTCAATACACGATAGGGTTGGAGTTATAGAAGGAGTTAAAAATTTAGTATCTTCAAGGTTAAAGGTAACTGATTTAAGAGCAGGAGCTGCTTTAATCTTGGCATCTTTGTCTTGTCGTGGTGAAAGTGAAATAACAAATATATATCACATAGATAGGGGATATTCAAAAATAGAAAATAAACTTAAAAAATTGGGAGCTAAGATAGAAAGAGTTAACGATTAATAATTTTTCGTTAAAGCGAGGAGGAAAGATTTGTTTTTCCTCCTTGTTTTTTATTTTCTTGCGAATAATAAATTGATTTTAATAATAACTATAGGATAGAAAAAATTTTATTAATGAGGATAATTTATTAATGAGGTGTGTTATAAAAAAATTTTTATTATTTGTTTTATCGTTTGTAATTGTAATAGTCACGTTGCCTTTAGTTGTTGTTAATTTTTATAAACCTTTTTTAAGAGAGAGTGGAGCTATGGAAATCGATGATTTAAAAATAAAATTGTATAGGCATGAAAAGGATAAAGTCGAAGAGATTCCTTTGGAAAAATATTTGGAGGGAGTTTTGGTTGCAGAAATGCCAGCAAAATTTAATATAGAAGCTTTGAAAGCTCAAGCAGTTGCTTCAAGGACTTATGCTTATAGCAAAATGATGAATAAAAATAAGTTACATGATGTAGCAGATGTTTGTGATACAGTTCATTCACAAGCTTACATTGATGAAAAAGATTATGAAAAAAAGTTTGGTGATAAAACAGAAGAGTACATAACCAAAATAAGAAAAGCTATTCAAGAAACTTCATCCAAAGTTTTAGTTTATGATGGAAAAATAGTTGAAAATGCTCTTTACTTTGCTGTTTCAAGCGGTTTAACTGAAGATGCTTTAGAGGTATACTCTTTTTCAGAACCATATTTAAAATCTGTAGAAAGTCCTTTTGATAAAGATGTTCCAAATTCAACTAAACAATATATTTTTAAAGAGGATGAAATTGTAAACAAAATAAATAAAGAATATAGACAAGCCAATGTTAAATCTTTTGATGATATTGAAGTTTTAAAATATACAAAAGCAGGTTCTGTTGAAAAAATAAGATTGGGTGATGAAGTAGTTAGAGGACTTGATTTTAGATATTTGCTAAATTTAAATTCTTCAAATATGAAAATGACAAAACAAGGTGATGATATAATAATAGATGTAAAAGGATATGGGCATGGAGTTGGTTTATCCCAATGGGGCGCGGGAAAAATGAGTGAGCTTGGATATGATTATGAAAAAATATTAAAACATTATTACACGGGAGTGGAAATTCAAGATATAGGATCCATTTAATTTTAAATGGATCTTTTTTATTTTATGAAAAATATTTCCAAATTTTTGAATGATTTTCTAAAAAATGGACAAAATTAAAATGGAGGTGTTTTAATGAGTAATTATAGAAAATCAAAAATATTTGGGAAAAAGGAGAAGTTCAATTTAGTTTTACTTGTGGGAATATCATTAGTAGTTGTTTTGATAATGTATTTTTCAAGTAAACCAACTAAGGTAAAAGATTCTCAAAGAGGATTTGGTAGAGCTGAATTATCTCAAAATAATGAAAAATTTCAACAAGAATTAAATATAAATGACAACAATGTTGTTGACAATGCGATTCAAGTAAAGGAAGACAGTAATAAAAAAGATAATAATGCAAACAAAAAAGATTTATCTAAGGAAAATATTTCCAATATTGTTTCAAAGTCAAATCAAGATGTTAAGGAAGTAGCTAAATCAAATGTTAAAGAAGCAGAACAAAAAATAACTAATAAGTCAGATGAAGTTCAAAAAAATCCAAATACAATTCAAGCAACAAATAAAAATGTTGTAAAAGATGATTCTGAAAAAACAACTCAAGTATCAACTTCTTCCAATATTTCTTTTGCGATTCCAGTTGAAGGAAATGTTATAAGAGAGTTCACAACAGATACTGTTTTCTCTAAAACATTAAATACATGGAGAACTAGAGAAGGTATAGATTTTAAAGCGGATTTAGGTGCTCCGGTTGTAGCTGTTTTAGATGGAGTTGTTGAAAAAATAGATAATGATTTGACTGAACGTGGAGAACATATAGTTATAAAACATGAAGATGGATTTAAAACTGTTTATACAAATTTAGATGAAGAGGTTAAGGTTGTGAATGGACAAAAAGTTAAAAAAGGAGAAGTTATAGCAACAGTTGGAAATACTTCAGGAAATTATTCAAATGAAGATTATGGTTCACATCTTAATTTTGTAATGTATCTAAATAATGAAGAAGTTAATCCATCAGAATATATGAATTTGGAATAATTGTTCGGTCATTAATTGACTGAATAATTATTTAAAAAGAGGTAGAGTTATACAAATGAAAGATTATATAGAAGAAAGAGTTTTAGGGGTTGCCAAGTATATAATAGATTCAAAATCTACAATAAGGAAAACTGCTAGAGCTTTTGGTGTTAGCAAAAGTACAATACATAAAGATATGACAGAACGCCTTCCCAAAATAAATCCGATTATAGCTAAAGAAGCTAAATACATATTAGATTTAAATAAAGCCGAAAGACATATAAGAGGAGGGAAGGCAACTAAACTTAGATATAGCAGTGGAGAAAATTAAAATATAATTTATATAAAAGATAATCAAAGTAAAATAAAGTAAATATAATATTTTATTTTTAAAATAGTTAGTTAATAATAATAATATATGTTGAAAATATTTTTTAAATATAATACAATGTGATTGTTGTTGCTGGTATAGCTCAATTGGTAGAGCAGCTGACTTGTAATCAGCAGGTTGTGGGTTCAAGTCCTATTACCAGCTCCAATTATGGAGGAATTCCCGAGCGGCCAAAGGGGGCAGACTGTAAATCTGTTGTCTTTCGACTTCGTTGGTTCGAATCCAACTTCCTCCACCAAAGTGGGTGCATAGCTCAGCTGGGAGAGCATCTGCCTTACAAGCAGGAGGTCACAGGTTCGATCCCTGTTGTGCCCACCATTTTGCTGGTATAGCTCAATTGGTAGAGCAGCTGACTTGTAATCAGCAGGTTGTGGGTTCAAGTCCTATTACCAGCTCCATATTTAAGACTAATCCTTCTTTAGATGAGGGGTTATTTTTATTTTTTATAAAGATTATTTTTAGGAGATAGGTAAGTTGAGAAGATTATTTACTTCAGAATCTGTTACAGAAGGTCATCCTGATAAAATGTGTGATCAAATTTCAGATGGTATTTTAGATTTTATTTTGGCAAAAGACCCGTTAGCTAGAGTAGCATGTGAGGTTAGTGCTACTACAGGAATTATTAATGTTATGGGTGAAATAACTACAAGTTGTTATGTTGATATTCAAAGTTTAGTTAGAAGTATTGTTAACGATATTGGTTATAATAAAGGGGAATATGGTTTTGATTGTAATACTTGTGCTATAGCTAATTTCATACATGGACAATCTCAGGATATTGCTGTTGGCGTAGATGAATCTTTGGAAAAAAGAAATTCAGATTTAATTGAAGAGTCTCTAGGAGCAGGAGACCAAGGCATTATGTTTGGTTATGCTACTAATGAGACTGAGGAATTTATGCCATTACCAATTGTACTTTCTCATAAATTATCAAAGAGGCTTGCAGAAGTTAGGAAAAATGGAATTTTAAATTATTTGAGACCTGATGGGAAAACACAGGTTACCGTTGAATATGATGGGTATGTTCCTGTGAAAATAGATACGATTTTAATATCTACTCAACATGATGAAGACGTTTCCCAAGAAAAAATAAGAGAAGATTTAATGGAGCATGTTATTAAATGCGTTATACCAAATTATTTGTTACATAAAGATGTTAAATATTTGGTTAATCCAACTGGGCGTTTTGTTATAGGTGGACCTCATGGAGATAGTGGACTTACTGGAAGAAAAATAATTGTTGATACTTATGGTGGTTTTTCAAGACATGGTGGAGGAGCTTTTTCTGGAAAAGATCCAACTAAAGTTGATAGAACTGCTGCCTATGCGGCAAGATGGGTTAGTAAAAATATAGTTGCTGCAGGTTTGTGTGATAGGGTTGAAATTCAATTAGCTTATGCTATAGGTGTTTCTAATCCAGTGTCGTTATTTATCGAAACTTTTGGAAGCGAGAAAGTTGATTTAAATATTATATATAAAGTTGTAAATGAAGTTTTTGATTTAAGACCAAGTAGTTTAATTAGGGATTTAGATTTAAGAAAACCTATATATAGACAAGTTTCGGCTTATGGACATTTTGGAAGAAATGATTTAGATTTATCTTGGGAAAGAATTGATAAAGTTGAAGAAATTAATAGACTGGTTTCAATATATAAATAGGATTTTATTGTTTAATTTTTAAAACCTCCTAACCTTTTGGTTAAGAGGTTTTTTTATTGTTCAATTTCTTTGTGCCTTCCATCAACAAATACATGTTTTATATTTATATCATCATCGAACAAAATTAAATCTGCATCATAGTTTTCTTTTATGATTCCTTTTGTTCTTTGAGTACCACAAACTTTTGATGGATTTATTGTAAGAAGTTTTATTATTTCTTGAAGTGGAAGATCTAAATGATTTTTAATGTTTCTTACAGCTTTATCTAAGGTTAGAACAGATCCAGCTAAAGTTCCATTTTTTAATCTAGCTGCAGAATCTTTAACAATTACTTCTTGACCTCCCAAAGAATAATTTCCATCTTTCATGCAACAAGCACTCATTGCATCAGTTATTAAAACAATTTTATTTGTTGATTTTATTTTTAACGCTATCTCTAATGCTGCGTAATGTAAGTGTATTCCATCTAATATACATTCTGCTGTTATGTTCGAATTTAATATTGCACAAACTGCGCCAGGTTCTCTGTGGTTGAATGAACTCATTCCGTTATACAAATGAGTGGCATGAGATATACCATGTTTTATTGCTTTAATTGTTTCTTCGTATTTTGCATTTGAATGGCCTATAGATGCGGTTATGTTATTTTCTTCAAGATAATGTATTAGTTCAGTAGCTCCGCTTATTTCTGGAGCAAGAGTTACTATTTTTATTATGTCTTCGTGGTCTCCAACTATTTCTTTAAAATTTTCTACAGAAGGCTCTAATAGGAAATTTGGATTTTGGGCCCCTATTTTTTCTCTGCTTATGAATGGTCCTTCCAAGTGAACACCTAAAATATTGTTGTCTGTACAATTTGTTCGCATGGCCTCATATACGTTTTTAATAGCAGCTCGTATTTCTTCTTTTGAACATGTCATTGTTGTTGGAAGAAACGAAGTTACGCCGTGTTTTAAAATAGTTTTTGATATATGTTGAATGCTTTCTTTAGTCGCGTCCATTGTATCGCATCCAAAAGCACCATGTATGTGTATATCTATAAATCCAGGTGAAAGATAAAGATTTTCACCATCTAAAGTTTTTCCATCATATCTAGGGTTGTGATTCAAAAATATTTTGTATATCTTATTATTTTGTATTATTATGCTTCCAGGTATTATAGAATCAGGAAATATTATTTTTACATTTTTAATTAACAAGATTACATCCCCTTTCTTGTAAATAGTTTAAAATTAATAATACTTAATGTCAATAAAATGAAATTGTTTGTTTTGTGATATAATTTTGGTTGATAATTTTGATAAATATGAGGGAGCACATGGAAATTTTAATTGGTGTTGTTAAAAGAATTTTGTATACTTCAAATAATTTTTCGATATTTAAAATAGTTTGTGATAATAATAAAGAAGTTATTTGTGTTTGCAATTCTGAAGAAGTTTTGTTAAATGAAAAAATTAAATTTGAAGGTGAATTTGAAACTAATTTTAAATATGGAGAGAGATTTAAAGTTTCGAGTTTTGAAAAATTAAATTCTTTTACAACAGAAGAAATTGAAAATTATTTGTCTTCTTCGCTTTTTGTTGGAATAGGTGTTAAAACTGCAAAAAAAATTGTTCAAAAATTTGGAGAAGATACTTTAGACATAATAAATAATCACATTGAACGATTGAAAGAAGTTGAAGGTATTGGAAATAAAAAATTTTTAGAAATAAAAAGTGCAGTTGATTCGATTTCCAATGATAAAGAAATAATTTTAAAGTTAACTCAAATGGGATTGTCTTTAAATAACGCAAATAAAATTTATGAAATTTTTTATGAAGCTTCAGTCGATGTTGTAATTAAAGATCCATATGTTTTAATAGAAAAAGTTCAAGGATTCGGTTTTAAAAAGGCTGACTTAATTGGGAAAAAATTAAATGTAGAATTAAATTGTTTTAATAGAGTTAAACATGGAATTATGTTCATTTTAAAAGATAAATTAAAATTTGGAAATACGTGTTTGCCCTACGACGAATTAATTGATTTGTCTTGTGAACTTTTAGAAGTTGAAAAAAATAATGTAGAAGAAATTTACAATGAAATTTTATCTAAGGGATTGATTTTAGATAAAATATTTGAGAATAATAAGTATGTATTCTTGCCAAATGTTTATATGAGTGAGTTCGATATATGTTCAAGTTTAGTACGTTTATATTTATATTCAAAAAATAAAATTTCAATCGACATTTTTAAAGAAATTAACGAATTTGAAAAAAATAATTTTTTTAAATTTTCTCAAGATCAAGTTGATGCTTTAATATCTAGCGTAAATGAAAATGTACATATAATTACAGGTGGACCTGGTACAGGAAAAACTACAATAATAAAATTTATTTTAAATACGTTTTTAAATTATGGTTTGAAAACTATAATGGTTGCTCCTACGGGAAGAGCGGCTAAGCGTATGATGGAAACCACAGGTTTTGAAGCGAAAACAATACATAGAGTTTTGGAAATTTCATCATCAGAAGATGAAGAATTTGATTTTGTATCTAAAAGTGAAAAAAATATTATAAAGTGCGATGCAATTATAATTGATGAAGCATCTATGATTGATGTTTTAATTGGAAGTAAACTTTTTAATTCGTTGGGAATTGGAACAAAAGTTATAATAGTTGGTGATGTTGATCAACTTCCTTCAGTTGGGCCAGGAAATTTTTTGAAAGATATAATAAATAGCGGAATATTTAAGGTTTCAAGATTAAATAGAATTTATAGGCAAAAGGAAAGCAGTTATATAGTTTTAAACGCTCACAAAATAAATAATGGTGAAGAGCTTATTGTAAATAAAAAAGATGGAGATTTTTACATTTTAAGAGATAATAATCAAGAGAGTATTGTTAAAACATTAAATGAGATTGTGACTTTTAGAATTCCAAAATTTTTTTCAAATGAAATTGATAAGTTGAAAGACATACAAGTTTTATCTCCAGTTAGAAAAGGAATTTTAGGAGTAAATAATTTGAATTTGATGTTTCAAGAAAATCTTAATCCTAAAACTTGCAGTAACAAAGAAATTTTTCATTCGGGAATTTGTTATAGAGTTGGGGATAAGGTTATGCAAATAAAAAATAACTATGAATTAAGTGGTTATTATTTAAATAGTTCGAAGAGTGTTAAAGGTGTTTTTAATGGAGATATTGGTTATATAAGGAGTGTTTCGTCAAAACAAATAGAAGTTATATATGATGAGAGTAAAGTTTTTAAATATGAACGCCACAATCTTAATGAATTAGAACACGCGTATGCAATAACAATTCACAAAAGTCAAGGAAGTGAATTTCCTATTGTAGTTATGCCTATTTTTAAATTTTCATCGATTTTGATGAACAGAAACATTTTGTATACAGCTGTTACTCGAGCTAAAAAATATTTGGTTTTAGTTGGAGATTACAATGCTTTGATGTATATGGTTAAAAATAATTCTTGTGTTGTGAGATACTCTTCACTTGGATATCTTTTTAGAGAAATTATTAATTTAGCAGATAAAAATTAGGGGGAGTATAAAATTTTAAATATTTTGGAAAAAGAGAAGGACTATAATTTTAAAAAATTGATTAAATGGTTTTTTAATTCGAAGGATGAATTTTTTAATGTTGTTTGTCATCCTTTGTATGATTTAAATTTAATTGTTTGTTTCTTAAGTGAAATTCTCGATTCTCATAAGAAGGTTTTGTACATAACTCAAAATTTTTCTTATGTGAAAAAAATTCTATATAATAAGAAGGTTTCTCAAAGGGATTCTATAATTTTTTCAAAGATAGAAGATGTTTATAAATTAAATTCAAATTTTGATTTGATAATTTTTGATGATGTAAATATAAATTCGGATTTTAAAGATTCAAGTATAATTTCGTTTTTGAAAAATATAAAGTGTCAAAAAAAAGTTGTTTTGACTATGAAAGAAATTTTAAATAATAATTTGGTCTATGAAATAAGCAAGGATTTGGAAATATTTAAGGAGCCTAGAACAGTTTGCACAAAGATAGATTTAGATTTTGATATTCCTTATGTGGTTTTTGAATTTTTAGAGTGGTTCATGTTAAATGAAGGTAAAGTCGTATTAGTAACTAAAAATGAAGAATCATCTATTAAGGTCTATTCTTATATGAAAAAATATGTTTCATTTTCTCCTAAACTTAAAAATTTATTTTTGGAAAGGGATTTTGAATCTTTTGAAGATTTTGAAGGAAAAACTTTTTTAAATTCCTATATTTATGTTTGTACAATTAAGTTCTTGAAAGAGATGGAAAATATAATATCAAGCAATTTAAATTACAAAAATGAATTTAATATATTGGTTTTTTCAGCAGAAAATAAAAATTTTAACTACAAAAAGTTATTAGGATTGTGTAGTGTTTGCAATTTTTTAAATGATTGTAAAAATGAAATAATTTTTGTATTTAATTACGAAAATATGGAAATACTTACGGCAAAAAGTATTTCAAGGAGTTACAATAAAAGAATTTGGGAATTTGGTTTGAAAAAATATTAGATTCAATTTATCCAAAATTAAAAGTTTGTGTTTGTTGTTTGCAAAAGCATGATGGCGGAAAAATTTGCGATACATGTTTAAGTGAAATATCTTTTAATGATAATTTTCACAAAATAAATATCAAAGGAATTGAAGGAACTTTTGCTACTTATTACAAAGGAAGTATAAAGGAGTTAATTTATAATTTTAAAGTGCACAAAAATTTTTCCAGTGGAGAATATTTAGGAGAAATTTTGAAAGATTTTATAGTCAAAAATAATTTTAAGATTGATTATCTTACATATGTTCCACGGGATAAATCAAAAATAAAGTTAGAAGGATTTGACCAAAGTTATTTTATCGTTAAATTTTTGGGAAAACATTTAAATCTTAAAGTTATAAAACTTCTTGAATGTAAGGGAAAAACTTTGGAGCAAAAGAAAATGAAATCAAGTGAAAGAAAGAGCAATGTAAAGAATAAATTTTTTCCTTTGAAATGCAAATTAGATTTAGAGGGCAAAGAAATTTTAATAATTGACGATGTTGCAACAACTTGTAGTACTTTAGAAGAGGTTATTAGCGTCATAAAAAAAACTAATCCTAAAACGATGGTAAGTGTATTGACAATTGCAAAAACTTTAATTTAAAATTAGTACAAAGCTAGGTTTGTGGTTGAAAATCGATGCCAGTCGCAGGCGAAACGATCCACGTAAATTAAAGTAGGTTTTAATTATCATGGTGCGGCTTAGAAGTAAGACCTGCCACTAAATAATTAAGTGAGAGTGTTAGTAGTGAGGAATTAAGTTTTATTAGCGAAAGCTCCAGCAGGCGAGTGTGGGGGAAAAGACCAGGTCAACTAGCTTTTTATTTTATTTTTAGGGGGCTTAAGTATGAAAATAGTTATTCATGGAAGAAATATTCAAGTAACTGATGTGTTGGAAGACAGTATTTGTAAAAAATTATCTAAGTTAGACAAATATTTTTCTGATGAATTAGAAGCCCAAGTTACTTTAAGTATTGAAAAGAATAATCAGATAATAGAAGTTGCAATTATGCTTAACGGTATTTATTTGAGGGCTCAAGAAAGAAATGCTGATTTATACGTGGCCATAGATTTAGTTGTAGATAAAATATACAAACAGATAAGAAAGCAAAAAACTAAATTACTAAAAAAGTATCATGAAGATAAGGAATTGAAGAATTCACATATATTATTTGATAACATAGAAATTGATGATGAGGATGGAGAAGACGATAAAATTGTAAAATTTAAAAGATTTCCTATAAAGCCTATGTACAAAGATGAAGCTATTTTTCAAATGGAGCTTATGGGACATGATTTTTATGTTTTTATAAATGCTGAGACTGATAATGTAAATGTTTTGTATAAAAGAAGGTCTGGCAATTATGGACTTATAGAACCGGAATATTAAAGTTGTTTTAAGGTGTTCTCAAATGGACACCTTAATTTATTGATAAGAGAAAAATAAAATTTCGAAAATTTAAATTTTTACATAAATTATTTAGTATAAAATTTTAAAAATATTTTTAAAATGTAAATAAATATAAAATATAGGTTTAAATTTATTATAAAAATAAGATAATATAATTATGAAGTGTAATTGTGAGGATGAAAATCGATGGGATTGTTAACAAAAATATTTGGTACATACAGTGATAGGGAACTAAAACTTATTAATAAAATCGTAAAAAAAATAAATTCTTTAGAGCCATCCATTCAAAAATTGTCTGATGAAAAATTGAAATTAAAAACTCAAGAATTTAAAGACAGATATAAAAATGGAGAGTCTCTTGATAAAATGTTGCCTGAAGCATTTGCTGTAGTTAGAGAAGTTTCACGTAGGGTTTTGGGTAAGAGACATTATGATGTTCAATTAATTGGTGGAATAGTTCTTCACCAAGGAAGAATTGCAGAAATGAAAACAGGTGAAGGAAAGACTTTAGTTTCTACACCGCCAGCTTATTTGAACTCTATTACGGGAGAAGGAGTTCATGTTATAACGGTTAATGACTATTTAGCGCAGAGGGACTGCGAAATTAATAAGCCTATTTATGATTTTTTAGGTGTAACAGTTGCTCCAGTTGTTCATGGTATTACGTCTAAACAAAGGCAAGAGGCATATTCTTGTGATATTACTTATGGTACAAATAACGAATTTGGTTTTGATTATTTGAGAGATAACATGGTAATATTTAAAGAAGAAAGAGTCCAAAGAGGATTAAATTTTGTAATTATTGATGAAATAGATTCAGTTTTAATAGACGATGCAAGAACTCCGCTTATCATTTCTGGAGCTGCTGATAAATCTACAGATTTTTATAAAATAGCCGATTATTTTGTGAAAACTCTTAAAGAGGATGATTACAAAAAAGATGAAAAAGTTAATTCTGTTATATTAACTGACGATGGTGTTAGGAAAGCAGAAACTTTTTTTAAGGTAGATAACTATGCAGATCCTGAAAATATGAGTATACAACATCATGTTACGCAGGCATTAAGAGCTAATTATGCTATGAAGAGAGATAAGGATTATATAGTTATCGAAGGAAAGGTAGAAATAATTGATGACAATACTGGAAGGGTTATGGAAGGAAGACGTTATGGAGATGGTCTTCATCAAGCTATCGAAGCTAAAGAGGGTGTTAAGGTTGAAAAAGAGTCTAAAACTTTAGCTACTATTTCTTATCAAAACTTGTTCAGGATGTATAAAAAACTGAGTGGTATGACAGGTACAGCTGCTACTGAAGAAAATGAATTTAGAGAGATATATGGTCTCGACATAGTGATAATTCCTACAAATAAACCTGTTAAGAGGATAGATCACCCAGATAAAGTCTACAAAACAGAACCTGGTAAAATAAAAGCTATAATAAAGGAGATAGAGGAAAGCAATTTAAAAGGTCAACCTGTTTTGGTAGTTGCTCCGAGTATTTCAAAAGCTGAAGAAATGTCGGATTCTTTGAGAAGAAAAGGTCTAAAACATCAATTGCTTACTGCTAAATCTCATGAAAAAGAAGCTGAGATTGTAGCTCAGGCAGGTCAAGCAGGTATGATAACTGTTTCGACAAATATGGCAGGACGTGGTACAGATATAAAACTTGGTAAGGGAGTAAGTGAGGTTGGTGGACTTAAAATAATAGGTACTGAGAGAGCAGAATCAAGGCGAGTTGATGGACAAATGAAAGGAAGAGCTGGGAGACAAGGAGATCCTGGAAGTTCTAGATTTTATATTAGTTTAGATGATGATTTAATGAGGATATTTGGTGGTGATAAGCTAAAAGCAGTTGTTGGAGGATTAGGTCTTTCGGAAGATGACGCTATTGAAAGTAAATTCGTTTCTAAGGCTATTGAAAATGCTCAAAAAAATGTTGAAGGAAATAACTTCGATGTTAGAAAATCTCTACTTGGATATGATGATGTAATAAATAAGCAAAGAGAAATTATTTATTCACAACGTTCTAGGGTTTTAGAAGGTGAAAATCTGAAAGACCAAATTAATTCTATGATTGAAGATGTTGTTTCCTATGAAGTAAATGCACATTTGTTAAATTCGGAATCTGAAGATAGTGATTTGACAAAATTAATTGAGTATATGGAACTTTTATATGTCCCTGTTGGATTAATAACAAAGACTATGTTGCAAGATTTGAACAATACTGAGATAATAAGCAAGTATGTTTCTATAGCTAAGAAAATTTATTTAAAAAAAGAAGAAGAGTTTGGAGAAAAGCAACTTAGAGAGGTTGAACGAGTTATTCTTTTGAGAGTTGTTGATTTAAAGTGGATGGATCATATAAATAACATGGATCATTTGAAACAAGGTATTGGACTTAGAGCTTATAAGCAACAAGATCCAATACAAGCTTATCAATATGAGGGAAGCTCTATGTTTGAAGAGATGATAAGGAACATAAAATTAGATACCATAAAGTATTTAATGCACGTTAGAAGTGATAGAGCCCCTCAAAGAGAAAGGGTTATGAAGGAAACAGGTACTAATCAATCAAACTCTGAAACTAAAGGAAGAACTGTTAAGAAGGAAACAAAAGTTGGGCGTAATGAGGATTGTCCTTGTGGAAGTGGAAAGAAATATAAATCTTGTTGTGGAAGGAATTCGTAAAAATTTTCAGCTGCTTTTATAGCAGCTTTTTGTCGTTAAAGGAGAAGTAAGATTATGTTTGATTATCATTATTTTAAAAGTGAACTTAAAAGTATAAATGACAATTTGGATATTATAAGGAGGTTTCTTTGACTTAGATAATTTGAAAATTAAAATTGAAGAGTATGATATCATGATGGAAGATTCAAGTTTTTGGAATGATTTGGAGAGGAGTTCTACAATTTCTAAAGAATGTAAGTTATTGAAAGATAAAATTGATGAATTTGAAAATTTAGAAAAGACTTTCGATTATTTAGATGAGTCTATTGAAATTATTAAAAGTGATGATGATGAAGAATATGTGAGTATTTTTAAAAATGATTTCTATGAATTTAAAAATTTATTTGAAAAATTTAGTATTGAGACTTTATTGAATGGAGAATATGACAAAAATAATGTTTATTTGACTCTTCATGCTGGTGCTGGGGGAGTTGATGCTCAAGATTGGACTGAAATGCTTTTGAGAATGTACACAAGATGGAGTGAATTTAATAAATTTTCTGTTTCTGTCGTTGAATATATAAGTGGTGATGAAGCAGGAATAAAAGGAGCTACTTTGAAAATTGAGGGAGAATATGTTTATGGTTATTTAAAAGGGGAGAAAGGAATACATAGGTTGGTTAGAATTTCTCCATTTAATTCTAATGGAAAAAGGCAAACTTCCTTTGCGTCTGTTGAAGTTTTACCTGAAATTAAAAATATTGGAGAAGTTAAAATAAATGACAGCGATTTAAAAATTGATACTTATAGAGCTAGTGGTGCTGGGGGGCAACATGTAAACAAAACAGAATCAGCTGTTAGAATAACTCATTTAAAGACAGGGATAGTAGTTCAATGTCAAAGTGAGAGAAGTCAACTTTCAAATAAAGAGACTGCTATGAAAATGCTTTTATCTAAACTTATAGAGCTTAAGGATAGAACTCATAAAGAAAGACTTGAAGATTTAACTGGTGATTTAAAAGAAATTGGTTTTGGAAGTCAAATAAGGTCTTATACTTTGCATCCGTATTCATTGGTTAAAGATCATAGAACAAATATTGAAACTTCAAATGTTAATGAGGTTTTGGATGGAGATATAAATATTTTTATAAAAGAATATATTAAAAATTTTTCTAAAATAGTTAATTAGTATTTAATATTTGGAGGATTTTAAATGGATATTTCTAAAATTTTGTCGGAAGAATTTTCCGTAGATTTAAAATATGTGTGCAATGTTATAAATTTATTAGATGATGGAAATACTGTTCCATTCATTTCACGTTATAGAAAGGAAATGACAGGTTCTCTTGATGATATTATATTGAGAGAATTTGAGTTACGTCTCCAATATTTAAGAACACTTGAAGAAAAAAAAGAAAATGTTATGAGGCTTATTGATGAACAAGGAAAGTTAACTGATGATATTAAAAATTCTATATTAAATTCAAATACATTAGTGGAAATTGAAGATATATACAGGCCTTTTAAACCTAAAAAGAGGACTCGTGCTATTATTGCAGAAGAAAAAGGATTGAGGCCTCTAAGTGATTTAATTTTAAGTGGAAATATTGAAAGTCTAGTTGATGAAAGTAAAAAATTTTTGAATGAAGATTTGAAATTGGAAACTGTTCAAGATGTTATTGATGGAAGTAAAGATATAATTGCAGAAGTTATTTCTGATAATTCTAACTTTAGAAAACTTATAAGAGAATATGTGTTTGAAAATGGTGTTCTTGAAACCCAAGGTAATAGTGAAGAAAGAACTCAGTATGAAATTTATTATGAATATAAAGAGAATGTTAAAACAATTCCTTCTCATAGAATTTTGGCTATAAATCGTGGTGAAAAAGAGGAAATTTTAAAGGTTAAAATAACTTTTGATGAAGATGAGTTGACGAATAAAATTTATTCTAAAATGAAAACGAAAAATGATGAGTGCAATCAAATAATTTGTGAAAGTGTAGTTGACTCTTTAAAAAGATTAATTTTACCTTCTATTAATAGACAAATAAGAAAAGATTTAACTGTTGTTGCTGAAGATAGGTCTATTATTGTGTTTAAGGAAAATTTGAAAGCTCTTCTCATGCAGCCGCCTATAAAAGGAAAAATTGTTATGGCTATTGATCCAGGATTTAGAACTGGATGTAAGGTTTGTATTTTAAGTGACACGGGAAAATATTTGGAGTCTACGGCAATATTTCCAAACGAGCCAATGAAAAAGGTTGATGAGAGCAAAAAGAAATTAAAAGATTTGATTTATAAACATAAAGTTAATTTAATTTCTTTGGGAAATGGAACTGCTAGTCGTGAGACAGAAGAAATTGTTGGACAAGTTATTGATGAAGTTAAAAATGAAAAGGGTTTGGATTTATTTTATGTAATTGTTTCAGAAGCTGGGGCTTCTGTTTATTCAGCATCAGAGCTTGCAAGTAAAGAATATCCAGATTTGGATGTTACAGTTAGAGGTGCTATTTCTATTGGAAGAAGACTTCAAGATCCTTTAGTTGAGCTTGTGAAAATTGACCCTAAATCCATAGGTGTTGGACAATATCAACATGATATTAATTCTAAAAAGCTTGAAGAGTCTTTAAAAGTTGTAATAGAAGATTGTGTGAATTCTGTAGGTGTCGATTTGAATATTGCAACTCCGGCTATTTTATCTTACATTTCAGGAATAAATTCATCTATAGCTGAAAATATTGTTAAATATCGTGAAGAAAATGGAAAGTTTAAAAATAGAAAAGAGCTTTTGAAGGTTAAGCGTCTTGGAAATAAAGTTTACGAACAATGCGTAGGATTTTTAAGGATAAGCGGAGGAGAAAATGGGCTTGATAATACTTCTGTTCATCCTGAAAGTTATGATGCTACTGAAAAACTCTTGAATATTTTAAATCTTGATATAAATGAATTGAAACAAAAAGGAATGATTTATAATTTAGATGAAAAATTAAAGTATTTGGATAAAAAAGAGTTGGCTATTAAATTAAATATCGGAGAAATAACTTTAAATGATATAATAAAAGAGTTAAAGAAACCTGCTAGAGATCCAAGAGAAGATTTGCCAAAACCAATATTTAAAAAGGGAATTTTAAGCATTGAAGATTTGAAAGAGGGAATGATTTTAGTTGGAACTGTGAGAAATATTTCTGATTTCGGAGCTTTTGTGGATATCGGAGTTCATCAAGATGGGCTTGTGCATAAATCTCAAATGTCGAATAAATTTATTAAGCATCCATTAGATGTTGTAAAGTTAAATGATGTTGTGGAAGTTAAAGTTATTGGATTAGATATTGAAAGAGATAGGATTTCTTTAAGTATGAAAATTTAATTTATTTAGAGGTTGTTCATTGATGAAAGATGAAATATTTAAATTTGATACTAAAGTTAAAGTTAGCATACTCGTAGGAATTTCTGTTGTGTTAATGTATTTTAGAGTGAGAGTTCCTTTTTTTCCAAGTTTTTTGGATTTTGATTTTTCAGATGTTCCAATATTATTTATAGGTTTGGTTTTTTCTCCAATAATTTCTGTTATTGCCATGGGCGTGAAAAATATTTTGATTGTTTTGATTATGGGGAGTTTCACTTCAGGAATTGGAGAGTTGGCAAATTTTTTAATGGGGTCCTTCTTTGTTTATTCGTGTAGTTATGTTTTTAGGAAATATGCAAAAAAGGTTTGGACGTTTTTAATTGGAATGATTTCTTTAATTTTTTCTGGAGTTTTGATGAATTATTTTTTGATATTGCCAATTTACATGAAAGTTTTAGGATTAAATTTAAATGAAATTATAGGTGATATTTCTGTTTTAAAATATTTAATTGTATATATTGTTCCATATAATATTATAAAATCGGTTATAATATTTTTCCCAGCGATGTTTATATATGATAGGTTCAAAAAAATAAATTCTAGGAATATTTCCTAGAATTTTTCATTATGATAGCATCTTCAATTGGATTTTTGTAATAATTTTTCCTAATGTACACCTCTTCAAAAGAGAACTTCTTATATAAATTTTTTGCAATTTTATTTGATATTCGCACTTCTAAAAATATTTCGTGATTTTTGTAAATCTTTAAAAAATTTCCTAATAATATTTTTGACAAACCTTTTCCTCTAAAATTTTTTTCGATTGATAAATTTGTTATGTTTATTTCATCTAAAATTATCCAGGAACTTAAAAATCCAACAATTAAATTGTTTATTGTTATTACAAAATATTTTGAAAATATGTTTTTAAAATCTTCTTCATAAGAATTAAAACTCCACGAGTTTGAAAATGAATCTTTGCTTATCTCATATATTTTGTTCAAATCTTCGTATAACGCAGTTCTCACGTTTATCATGTCAAATTATTATTTTTCAAAATTAAATTTTCTTGAGCTTGAGATACTCTTATGTAATTTGGAGAAGATGAAAAAACATCGTCAAATAAATTGAGTTTAAATTTTTCAAAACCTAAAAGTGCATAATCATAAGCGGTTGAGGGCTTTTTATTTATAAATGCTTTTGGAAATTGTGATTTAATTTGAATTTCAAATTTTTCGCAGTCACTTCCACAAAACAAAATTTCATTTGCATTTTGGTGTTTTTCATTTAAATATTTTTTCAAATTGTCAATGTGAACAATATTTCCTTCAAAATTATTTTTTACAATTTCATCTTTGCTTGAAAAAGAATTTACATAAATTTCATTTCTTAAAGCATCCATAATTGCACAAACTATTCCGTTAAAATTTTCCCTAAATCCCAAACAATCTAATGAAGAAATTGAAATCATAGGCTTGTTTAAAGAAAATGAAAAAGCTTTAATTATTGAAAAGGCAATTCTTAATCCTGTAAAACTTCCAGGCCCTTTGGACAAAACAAATCCATCTATATCTTGAAGATTCAAATTAGAATTTTTAATTACAGAATCTATTGTGCTTATTGAGTTTATTGAGTGATTTTTAAAATTAAATATGTTTAATTCTGAAATTAAATTTTCGTTTTCAGTAATGCAACAGCTCATTAAACTAGTGTTTGTATCTAAAGTTAAAAG
Source organism: uncultured Candidatus Neoarthromitus sp. (assembly GCA_937890765.1). Lineage (GTDB taxonomy): Bacteria > Bacillota > Clostridia > Clostridiales > Clostridiaceae > Dwaynesavagella. The sequence continues at coordinate 50,481 of CALADQ010000009.1, read as the reverse complement.
TTTCATTTAACGCCTCCTTCAAAAATTTTTATGGTTTGTTCTAATATTTTTGAGTCTTTTTCACAAAAATCGAAATCAAATTTTCTTTGTTCATCATCGGAATTAATTTTATAAATGTTTATGTAATTAAAATCGCATAGAAGAAATTTTTTTATCAAAGATGCCCATTCGATTACAATCACGCCATTATATTTTAAATATTCTTCAAAGCCTATCATGTACAATTCATCAATTGATTTTAACCTATAAACATCGAAATGATATAAATTTAAACGTCCGCTGTAATATTCATTTATTAATGTGAATGTTGGACTTGTTATGTTTTGATTTATGTTTAAACCTAAAGCTAAGCCTTTAGTGAAATGAGTTTTTCCGCAACCTAAATCTCCATCTAATGCTAATGAAAATTTTGAATTTACAAAACCTCCGATAATTTTTCCTAAAAGAATAGTTTCTTCAACATTTTTCAAATATAGAGTGTATTTCAACTAAACACCTCATTTCAGAAAATTACATAAACAATTTTAATTATTTTTGTTTTATGTGTAAATAATGTTTGAAAAATAGTTTTATGTATTTGTAATTTGAAAATTTAATTATTGATTTTTTTAATTTTGTATAGTATAATCTTAGACGTATTTAGGGGTATAGCTCAATTGGTAGAGTAGCGGTCTCCAAAACCGTTGGTTGCGGGTTCAAGTCCTGCTGCCCCTGCCATTTCTTAAAACTGAAAAGGGACGCATTTGCGTCCCTTTTTTATTTATCAAAAAAATTTATAATTTTTACGAACTTATAATAATTGCTTGTACAAAAATCGCATAAGCCAAAATTAAAATAAGGTAAACTTACAACGTTTGAAACTGTATTGCTACAGCAGTAACAAGTTTTCATTTGTATTACTCCTATGATTTTAAATATATATAATTTATTTCATTCTATTAAATTTTTATACAATAAGTGTAAAATTAAAAATTTAAATAAATTATTTTATTTATTCATTTCTAGTTAAACGAATGTTTAAAAATTAAAAAAATGTACATAATATGCTATATTGTGTAATAAAAATTTTTAAGTAACATATATTTAACTTTGAAAATATAGTGATAGTCATAGTTATTTACGTAGGAGGTGTATGAAGGTTGAATTCACAGTATAGAGAAAGTAGAAATTTATTTTTGAATAAGGACAGAAATTTTTTAAATAAAATAATTGATATTGAAAAATTTAAAAAATTAGATGACAGATATAAAATTAAAATATGAAATAACGGAAGAGTTTTGTAATATATACTACAAATCATTTACGATGAATTTAACTTTCAATTACAATAAGATTAAACGTTTAGCTATTTTTATTGATTCAAAATTGTTTGATAAAAATGATGAAGAGAAATTTATTCTGTTCATTGAGAATTTGGAAATGAATAAAAATTGGAATTTTCCTATGAATGATTTTAAATTATTTCTACATAAAATTTTAAATGAAAATGTTAAAGAGTTTAATTTTGAAGATGAGAATGTGAGTATTTATTTTGGAATTGTTAATGGAATAGGTAGAGAATTAATTTTTATAATGATTGATTTAAACGCTTAAAATTTTAAGCGTTTTTTTGTTTTTTGAAATATTTTTGTCTTAACATGGAAAGATTATAAAAGATTACCAAATTTGAATGGAGAAGTTTTGATGTTGAAAAAATTTTTAGTATTTATGTTAATATGTGTTATAATTATGAAGCCAAGTTTCGCAAATTCTTTTGAAAATGAAAGCGAATCTAAAAAGTATTTATGTTGTGTTGATGAAAAAGTAATTTATTTGACTTTTGATGATGGACCTAGTCCTAATACTCTGAAAATTTTAGATATTTTAAATCAAGAAAATGTTAAAGCAAGTTTTTTTGTAATTGGAAATCAAGTTGAAATATATAAAGACGTTTTAAAAAAAATTGAAGAATCCGGAATGTGTATTTTGCCTCACACAAATACTCATAATTACAGACAGATTTACAAAACTTCATTGGATTATTTTAACGATCTTAATATTTGTAAAGATAAAATTAAAAATGTTGTAACTAGAGAGCCAATTAATTTTGTTAGATTTCCTGGTGGAGTTAATAATGAGCTTTTGAAAGATAATGTGTTAAATGAAATTCGTGAAAAATTTTTAGATGATAAATGTTATTTTATAGAGTGGAATGTTTATGGTTTGGATGCCGAAAGAGTTCCCCAAAATTCAGAAACCATATTTAGCTCTACAATAAGTCAGTTGAATAATAAATCAAAAGCAATTGTGCTTTTGCATGATGGTTATGGAAATATAAATACTGTGAATTCTATAAGAGATATAATTGTGAAGGCTAAGGAATTGGGATATAAATTTAAAACATTAGAGGAAATAACCGAAAAAGATTTTGATTATTTTGTACGGAAAAATGTAATAAATAAGAAAGGTTAAATTAATTTTAATCATTTAATTTGATAATTTTTGGGGGATGAGAATGTTTAAAATTTTTTTGAGTTTAATTTTATCGTTAAATATAATTTTTAGTAATTTTATAAGTGTCAATGCCCAAGAAAATATTTCTGTTATGCCTAAAATTTATGGCGAAGCTTACGTTGTAATAGATGGTGAAACTAATGAAGTTATATTAGGGAAAAATGTTAATGAAAAAATGTATCCAGCAAGTGTAACTAAACTTATTACGGCGATTTTGTTGGCAGAAAATAAAAAGCCCAATGATACTCTTCTATTTACGGAATCTGCAAAACAAATGCCCGAGTATTCCATTAATTTAAATTATTATCCTATGGAAGTTGGGCAAGAGCTTAGTGCTGATTTCGTTATGAAATCAATTTTAATATTTTCTGCAAATGATATGGCGCAAGTTGTAGCAGATAACATTTCTCAAATGTTAAATAAAAGTTTTGAGCAGTTAATGAATGATAAGCTCAAAGAATTGGGAATTAAAAATACGCACTTTGTGAATGCAGTTGGTCTTCATGATGATCAACATTATTCTACGGCTTATGATTTGACAATTCTCTTGAAAGAGGCCTTAAAGTACGATTGGATAAGGGAGGTTATGAGAATTGAAAAAACCACCGTGACTCTTCCAGATGGTTCTCTTATAGTTTATGAAAATTCCAATAAATTATTGGGAACAGAAGGTATGATTGGAGGAAAGACGGGATACACATCAAGAGCAGGTAGGAATTTAGTTGGAGCATTTGAGCTTAATGGAAAGACTTATATAATTTGCGTTTTAAAGTCGGTTTATGATTCTGAAGATACATATGTTTTTAAAGATATGCTCAACCTTATGGAAGTAGCTAAGACAAAAGAAAAAACCGTTTTTATTCCAAAAGGTCAAGATTATTCTCGTTACTTAGATTTAAAATATAAATTGTTTGGATTTTTTGGTCCAGAGAAAGTTGAATCTGTTCCAATAGAATTTAAAGAAGACATTTATATTTATGATAATGATTTTAATAGGGAAAATTTAAAAACTGAAATTACTGCTAAGGATAATATAAATATTTTTACAAATGGAAGTAAGCCAGTAGGTAAATTTAAAATTACGATTGGGGAATATGAAAAATCATACAACGTTTATGCGAACATGAAAGGAATAATATTTGATAATATTTTGATTTATGTTCTTGTGATAATTTTGTTTATTTTAGTTGTTGGGGTTTTTATATTCTTGATACTAAAAATATTTAGACCTAAAAAAAATAAAAGGATTTGGTGAAAATAAATGAGCTATTGCTTTTAAGTGATAGCTTTTTTTTCTTTGATATTGCAATATAAAATTTATTAATATATAGTATTAATGTAACATTTTGGAATTTTTTTGTATTTTAGATTTTAAATTTTAAATAGATAATTTAGCTTTTATCAAGGACGTGTAACTCTATGAAAATTAAGAAAATTAATATAAATAATTTCGGTCTTATAAGTAATAAAAGTATTTCTTTAGAAAATGGAATTAACATAATTTATACTGAAAATAAGCAAGTTAAAACTATTATACAAAATTTTATAGTTTGTTTTTTATACGGTATGGATAATGATAGAAAAGTGTTGAAAAGTTTTTTTAGGAGGAAATATTCTCCTTTCTCGATGGAGAGAACTAAGGGAGAATTAGTTATTGAAAAGAATAATGTAGAATATTCTATCGAAAGAACCTTCGGGAGTTCCAAGGTTCAAGATTCAAGTAGTGTTACGAGAGTTTGTGATGGTGAAAAAATTTTTAATTTGAACTTAGATCAACCAGGAAAAACTTTTTTGGATATAGGATTCGAAGCTTTCAACAGAACTATGTTTGTTAAAAATATAGATGATTTTGTTTCTTTAAACGGCGACTCTAAACTTATGAACGATATCTCAAAAATAAAAGAGAATTTCGATAATCGGTTTTCGTTTGATAGATCTGTTGAATTAATTAACAGTGCGAAAGATGTTATTAAAAATATAAAAGTTTCTGTGAATTTAAATGAGCTTTATGAAAAATATTCGAAATTGGTGGACAAGCTAAATCAAGCTAATGAGGTTGTTCATTTAAATTCTTTGGATGAAAATAGGTTGAATGTTTTAATTAAGAGAAGAGAGCAACTTATTAATAATTTTACTAATGTTGAAGTTTGTAGAAAATATTTTAAATACATAAATCTTAAAAATTTGGTTTCCCAATTATGTTGCACAGAAGATGAAATTGATAAACTAGAAAGTGATTTTAAAAATATAGATGATGACATTCCTAAAATTGATGGAGAAGATTTGTCTAAAGATTTTATAGACGAGCTTAAACAGAGAGTTTCAATTTATAAAGAGCGTAAGAGAGAAGTTTTGAAAGTTAATAAGCTTGATTTTAATGAAGAGTGCAAGGTGTTTGAACGTTTTGAATATTTAAATCGTGAGCTTGATAAATATGTTGTTGTAAAATCTAATTTGCTTTTTTATACGGATAAGGTTAAGAAAATTGAAAATTTAAATATGGAAATAGATAAAATAAAGGGCAATAGTCGTTTTGGAAATTTGTTTAACAAGTATAAAAATTCCTCAAGGCTCAAAAAGAACAAACAGAAAAAGGGATACAAGAAAGTTTGTTTGTCTGTTTTGTTATTATGTTTGTTGATAACTGTATTCGCTCCAGTGTTAAATATAAATAAGATGGGGATTGTTTTGATAAGTTTAACTTCGTTAGTTTTAGTTGGGATTGTGTATGTTTCAATATTGTATAAAGAATATAAAGATTTGGAAAATGTAGATTCCCAAGCTTCTAAATTTTATGACCTTAAAAACCAAATCTCTAAAATAGAAAATGAACTTTATCCTTATAGTTACTACAAAATTAAAAAAGATGTGGACAACATAAAAAAAATAGAAGATGAATTAGATGAATTGAGTTTTAGATTTAAAGATGGAGATTTATCATATACAAGCGTTATTAAGTCTTTCAAAAAGGAAGAGAAAATTCTTCTTGATATGCTAAAAAGATTTGGATTTGAAGATTTATACATACAAGATATTGAAAATTTTATCGATAATTTGGAATTTAAATTAAATCACCGGGAAAGTGTGAAAAATGAATTAGCTCTTAAGAAGAACGAGCTTAAAAATATTTTAAACAATAGAAATAAATACGATTTAATAAATGAAATGGAATCTCTTGAAGAATATGAAAACACTAGAGTTTCTAAAACTGAATCCCAAATAGAAAGTGAATATACTTTTTTGAAAAATGAGCTTAAAGAAATTGATACTGAAATATGTTTGTTGAAAGGTGAATTAAAAAATTATGACAACAATAAGTATCAAGTTAATTTAATAAACGATGAAATAAATTCTTTAAAAGGCACAATCTCATATTTGGAAAGTAAAATTATAAACATAGACATGTATATAAATAAAGTTACGGATATTTATTATGAACTAAAAGAAACATTTTCATCTGAAATTTCTAGCAGAATAGATTATGTAATAAAATATCTGAATAAAGATTCTTTGAGTACGCGAAGAATAAGTGGTGGAGTTGGAAGCGATGGTTCTGTTTTAGTTAAAGAAAGATTGGGAATAGAATTTTTAAATGTTGGGATGTGGGACTTAATTTATTTCGCACTTAGAATTACAATTGCGGATTTAATTTATGAAGACAAGGGAGAAGTTCCATTAATTTTAGATGATTTATTTTTGTCTTATGATGACAGTAGAATGAAAAAAGCTTTGATGCTTCTTGAAAAATATTCAAAGGATAGACAAGTTATTTTGTTTGTATCTACAAAAAGAGAAGTGGAATTTTTAAAAGGAAATGCTTACATCATAAACTTATAAAAAGGCTGGACAATTTAATGTTCAGCCTTTTACGCATTCCTAACAGAATGTTTTATTTTATACAAACTCGACAAAAGAATTGGAGTTATTATCGTGGTCAAAATTACAACAATTATGAGAGGTGAAACTAAAGATTCTTTTAAAATTCCATTAGCAATACCTATGTTCATTATAATTAAAGCAACTTCACCCCGCGAAATCATACCGACTCCTATTTTTGCTGAGTCCAAAAATTCATATCCCAAAATTTTTGATGTTATGAAGCAAGCAACAAATTTACTTAAAGCAGCACCAATAAACAATATAACTGTAAATATAATTATTGTTTTATTGAAAGAAGATAATTTTGTTTGCATTCCTATGCTTGCGAAAAATATTGGCGAAAAAATAAAGTAGCTCAAATAATTTAATTGCTTGTAGACAGTGTGTTGAAAAACGTATTTTGAAAAAACAATACCTGTCAAATATGCGCCTATTATTGAAGTAACGTGAAAAAATTCTTCACTTATAAATGAAATAGCAAAACATAAAATTAGCGCATAAAGTGGCATTCTGTGTTTATGCTCTTTGCTTATGCTGAAATTGTTTACGAATGTTGGCAAAAATTTTATAAGCAAATATGCAAACACAAAAAACAAAGCTAGTCCAATTAACACACTTTTAATTTCAACTTCTTGTCCTAAAGATCCTCCAAAAAGAGTCAATATGAAAACACCCAAAATATCATCTATAATTGCAGAACCCATAATTGCAGAGCCTGACTTTGAAGAAAATGCTTTCAAGTCTTTCAATGTTTGAGATGTTATTGAAACAGACGTAGGGGTAAAAATAATTCCTAAAAATATACTGTCTAAATACGATAGGTTCATTATAAAATACCCAATTGAAAATCCAACAATAAGAGGTAAAATAACTCCCATCGTAGCGATTAAAAATGATGATAGCCCAACTTTTTTTATGTGATCTAAATCTGTTTCAAGTCCTGCATTGAACATCAATAAAATAACACCTATGTGAGATGCGTATTCCCAAAATGTATCGTATGAAACAACTTTTAACACTGAAGGACCCAAAATTATACCAGCTATTAAAGCGCCAACAACATTTGTTATTTTGAGTTTGTTTGTGATAGACCCAAGAAATTTAGTTAAAACCAAAATTAAGCATAATTCAATTAAAAAATTAGGATCCATATAAATCCTCCTCACGTTTAATTATTTGGAAATTTTTAATTTAAATGTAAAATTTAAAAATTCTTTTAAATTTATTTGATCGTCTGAAATTATACTTGATAGAATAAAACTTGCAAGTCCTAAAGTTATGAAAATATCTTTTACATCTGCAATAAACAAATTATTTATGTGTAAGAAATCCAAACTTCCACCCCAAAAAATTTTATCTATAAGCGAACAGAGACCACCAGAAAATAAAAATATAAAAGATATTTGTTCTATTGAACTAATTTGTTTTTTATGAAGTTTAAACCTATATATCCAAAATATCAATAACAAAATTAAAAAATTGAAAATCGTAAAAATAATAAATGGAGCATTTATATTGAATCTTGATGCGACAAAAGAACCTTTATCATTAATGTAAGGTGTTATTGAAAAATAATTGGGTATAACTTTGAGGGTTGTTATGTTTTTTGATTTAAATATTGATGAGACTATTATTTTAGAAATTTGGTCCGTTAAAAACAAAGAAGATATGGAAAATATTAATCCTTTGGTTTTTAGAAATATGGATTTTTCATAATAGATATAGAACAAATAAGATATTATGCATAATAACAAAGCAGGTATTAAATTCATTATCATGCTGTACAAATCTGAGATGTTTCCTGATATCAATTCGAAAATGCAATAAACGATCCATAAAGAGGGATAAACCATAATAAAATGGCGTAATTTAAGTTTGTTTATCATTTATTTATCCTCCAAGTCGAAATTAATCTAGATTTATAAAATAAATAATAATTGTAAATAAATCAATTTAAAACAAAAAAAATAAAATAATAATTTATGATTATTATTGAATTTTTATCTAAAATTATGTATAATGAGTTGCGTTAATATTGAGAGATATTAATGTTTAACCTCTTAATATTAAGATGGAATATAATAAAACTTGTTTTAATCTATATTTATTTCTTGGTTTTAAGCAGTATAAGTAAAATTTTTAGTTAGTATTATTGTTTATGGCTTTAATTTATAACTTTTGTTAATATTTTGTAATTATTCTATATAAATAAATATTTCTATTTTGAAACCTTAGTTTGTTATAAAGGAGGAGCGTCTGTTATAGAAAAGATGCTCCTTTAGTTTAGAATTTAAATTTAAATTCTAAATATTAAATTATAGGTGTTATACTTCGTGTTAAAGTGTAATTTAAAAAATAAAATTGTAAGGAAAATAGAGAGAATAGGAGATATAATTCAAAATAATAGTAAAACATTAGAAAAATCATATTATATAAATATGTTAAAAAAAGATTACAAATGTTATTATTATGCCAAGAGAAAATCACAATACACAATAATTAAATTTTAGTAATAATTATTATGGTGAAGTAGTTTTTAACTTTGTTTTAAAGATTTAGGAGGACAAATATGAAATCTAAAAAATTGAGAAATTTGGTTGCAAGCGTCGCTCTGATTGCTATGGCGGTAACGGTTGTTCCAGCTACTCATGCGAATGCTGCGGGCGTAACTACTAATGTAGATATATCTAAAGATCAAGGGTTCTTCGAAAATAACTGGTCTTTGAATGGTTTAGAGGTTGTTGATGCTTACGATATAAATTCTAATGATAAGTTATCTTCAACAGCATCTGAAACTAAAGAAACTGTTCTATCAATTGAAAAAGTGGAAACTGGTGTTTTAGGTAAAAAGACTATTGTTGGACAAAATAAAACAGCTTATGAAGCTGACGATAGACAAGGTGGTTTTATAAGATTAGGATTAAGGATTACAGGAAATTTGGAATCCTACCTAAGAAGTGAAATAAGTAATGCTGTTAGTGAGTACAGAGACAATGTTAATCTGATTAATTCTAACCAGCATAATGGTGGAAATTCAATCTCTACAGCTAGACAAGATATACTTGGTAAAAAATTGAATGATGCATTTTTAGGATTGGACAAGAATAAAGGGCTTGAGTTGTTAGTGACTTATGAGCAAGATGGAAAAACAAGGACTACTAATGTTTCAGCGAAAGATATTAGATTCGAATCTCCTAGAAAGGCTTCTTCAGTTGAGAATTTAAATTCTTTGGTTGACGAGAATGGATTGGTTTACTTAACTCTAAGAGGACTTCCAACTGGAATAAATGTAACTAATATAGAATTAGATTCTAGGACCGATTTGTATTTAGGTACAAGCTATGATAGTATTAAAAAGGAATTTACAACTTACTCACTACAGACAGATTTAAACTATAATACAGGAAGTGCTGTTATACCTACTGCTACTTGGACTTTAACTGATTCTTTATACTCTTATATTAGATCCGTAGATGGAAAACAAGCTAATCAATTTGTTGATGATGGTGATAATATAATAGAGCAAAATGAGCATACGTTTGTTAATGTTTCAGGTTCATCAGTTACTTTGGTTGATGTTGTTAAGGATACAGATTCAGTTATAACAGGTGTTACTGTTACTGACAGAAGAGGAGATGTATTTAATGCTGAAGTAGGTAACTTCTCAGTTGGTAAATATCCTGGAGAGCCAAAGTCAAATTTTTCTGCTTCAGATGTAGATTATAGGAATAGGTACAAAGATATTAAGATAAATGGTCTTAATAATAGGACAACTTATGAGTTTGAATACATGGATATAACTTATAAATCAGGTGATGGAGAGAGAACTCAAAGAGTTAGATTTGATGATAGTAGGGCTACAGGAACACCTGGGGTTACAGGAAAATATTTAGTTGTTGCAACGTCTGAGAATAGATCTTCAGAGATTGGTGGATATAATACACTGCTTAATAAAAGTAATTTATATCAAGTAAATGTTGGTCTTGATAGATTGACTTACATTGTTAAAGTTGATGACACAACTAACCTTGAGAGAATTGAAGTTAGAGGATTAAGAGGTGGGGAAACTTACGAAGTTAAGAATGTTAAGTCTAAAGATGGTAAAAACAGTAAATCTAGTTGGTTTGCTATCGAAATAACTGGATTAGAACAGAATAGAAATTATGATTTCTTGTCCCTTGAAACTGTTTATAATGATAATGGAAGGGAGAGGTATGGAAATCCGGTTTCTTTAGGAAGAAATGCAAGTGCTCCTTATTCTAATGTGTTGTTCCCAAATACTAGAACAAATGAAAATAGGTTTACAACTACTAATAAAGAAAATAGAGCTGAAGCGTGGATTGATTCCAAGTTAGAGTATGAGCAAATTCCAGGTGGAGTGAGATTTGTTGGAAGAGTGAAAGATGCGGATTCGATTTTAAATGGAGTTACTGCTTATATAAATAATAATGGTACTTATGAAAAAATAGATGATGCTAATGTTAAAATGGAAAAAACTTATAGAGTAGTTAATGGTGTAGATAAATCAGGTAATATAGATTACGATTATCTAGTTGGTAATGAGGCTAAATTGAACTTTAACGCTTCAAATGTTGAATCGGCTTCAGAAATGGTTGAAATAACTATTACTGGAATTCAGGCTGATAGGACTAGAGATTTTAGGTTTGATTTTACTACATCGGAGGATGGATATAGGGTTAATACTATAAGAACAGATTCAATAGGTGCTTTTGGTTCTATAAATGCAGGTGGAATTAAAACACAACAGGGTATAACTAGATATGCTACTGGGAGAGCTGGTGATACTAAGGTTCAAGTTGGAACTTCAGGAGTACAAGTTTCTGGAGTAACAACAACAACTGCTAATGTAACTGCTGATATTAAAAATCCTGATAAAGAAGGAATAGTAGTTGAAGTATCAGGTTCAGGAGTTAGTGGAGTTGTTGCTAAGTACAATGTTGATAAAAATATAATTGAGCTATCAGGACTTAGAGTTGGAACTGAGTATAAAGATATGAAGTTAGTTCTTAAGTATGGAACTAAGAGTACTACTTTGGATGTTCCAACATTCAGAACTTCTGAAGGAAATAATGCGCAAGTTCAAGGTGGAGTTGCGGGATATGTGGCTAGAGTGTATAGAGCATTTTTCAACAGGGAGCCAGAACAAGAAGGTTTGTTGTATTGGACACAAAGATTAGTTAGTGGACAAGAAACTTTAAAAGGATTTTTAGGACAAGTTTCATTTACTCCAGAAATGTTGGAGAAAAATTTAACTAATACTCAGTTTGTTGAGGCTATGTATGCTATAGTTGATAGAGCTGGAGAGAGTGAAGGAGTTGCTTTTTGGGTTTCTGAAATTGAAAAAGGAATAAAAGCAGGGGAAACTCAAAGTCAGGCTAGATCAGCTGTTGTTTTAAGAATGTTAGATACGCCAGAAGTTAAAGACATGGCTAAAAAATTAGGTATTAAATTTGAATAATTATAAAAATAAAGATGAAGTTCTTTCAAACTTCATCTTTTATTTTTTTATTTTTTCATAAATTCATCTATTTCATTTTTAAGTGGTAAAAGAATCTCTTTGATGGCATCTATATTTTTTTGAGATTGAATTTGATTAAAATAGTAAAATGCTCTTGTATAATCTCTGAAACTTAAATATATTAAACCTAAAGTGTGAAGTATATGAGAATATGTTTCATCAATTGTATTTACTTTATTTGAAATATCACCAATAGATTTTACCATATTATTTATTTGTAGAAATTTATCACTCATTACTGAATCATTTTCCAATATTAATTTAAAATAAAATGCATCTAGGGAATTTGGAATTTCATATTCCATTAATTCGATAACTTCTTTTAATAAATCATATTTTTTATGAGATACAGATATTTTTGCAAGTAAAGTTAAAATATTGTAGTAAAAATTTTCTATAGAATTTTGAGTATGTTTTAATTTCAAACCAGATTTTAAAATTTTTATACATTCATCAATATCGTGTCCTAAAATATTTTTTTCGCGTCCTAAAAAATAATACCATCTTATTTTGTTTGGCTCTAATTTTATCATTTTTTCTAGGATTTCTGTATTTCTCTCTGCCTTATTTTTCTCTTTAAATACATCGGGATGATATCCGTCATGACTTAAAGTTAGTGATAGCATTATATAATTGATTTCCTTTTCATTTTTAGATACAATTTCTTCGTGAATCTTCCCATCAAATTTCATTTCATGTGTTTTGTTGAAAATTCTTTTTGTTGTATTTATTTTTTGACCTAATGAATCTATAGTAGGTGAAAATACAAGAGGGTGATCTTTATCAGCTTTAAAATTGTTGAATAGAGAAATAACATCTTTTATGAGATGAAATTCATCTATTGGCGTTTCATCGGCGTCAATTGAAAGAATCCAATCGTTTGTAGATTTATCTATTAAAATATTTCGCGAGTATGCAAAATCTTTTCTCCATTTATCACGAAAAAGTTTTACTTGTGGGAATTTTTCTTCGATTATTTTAGTTGTATTGTCTGTGGACCCAGTGTCTAAAACTAAAATTTCGTCAGCGAAGGTTAGAAGGGAGGATAGACAGCGTTCTATGCAACGTTCTTCATTATAAACTATTAGATTTACACTTAATTTTATTGGTTCATCGTCTGAAAATTTGTTCACTAAATCAACAAGGTCTTCGTTAGTAAAATCTTCTTGATAATTTGTGTAATCATCATTTATAAAGAATTTCAACAAATCAGGGCATGTACCATTTATGCAACTTAAAAGTTGTATTCTTCTTTTTAAATTCTTTTTAAATTCTTTTGTTGTTTTGAACTTGTCTTGTTTCAATTTGTCTTCAATGTATTTATGAAAATTTAAATTAAATTTAAAATAATCAATATCTATACTTTCTGTTATCGAACGTAGGGTTAACATCTTATACCACCTTTCAGCAAGTTGCGTACATTATAAATTTTAATTTTAGATTTTTGTTAAAATCACTAATATGTTTATTGTTAATTCTACAAAATTATAGCATTAATGTTTAATGTTTACAATGAATTTAACAACACAGGGTGCATAAGAGTGTGGATAACTCAAAATTATTTTTTGCAAAAAACAAAAAAGCAAATGGATAAAATTAAAATCCATTTACTTCATAAAATTTATTTCCTCAAGTCCATTTAAGTTCACGTAAGATTGTTTAGGATTGTTTTTTGAAATTATTTTTCCTTCCCTAATTGAATAGATAACGTCACACTTTTTTCTCACAGCATCAAAAATATTTTCACTGTTAAGTATAATTAGATTTCCAGGTTTTGAAATTTCAATTTTATAATCATCTTCTATGTTTAATGTTAATGCGCTATTTTTAGTTATAAATTTAATTGATTCATTTATGTCATCATATCCCATCATTTGACACACGTGAAGTCCAAAATGCAAAACTTCCATCATGTTTCCTGTTCCCATTGGATACCATGGGTCTAATATGTCATCGTGTCCAAAACAAACATTTATATTATTTTCATTTAATTCTTTAACACGAGTTAAGCCTCTTCGTTTTGGATATGTGTCAAACCTTCCTTGAAGATGAGTGTTTATTAAAGGGTTGCACACAAAATTTATTTTTGATAATTTCAAAAGCCTAAATAATTTAAAAGTGTAAGCGTTGTTGTAAGAGCCCATCGCTGTTGTATGACTAGCAGTAACTTTATTTTTTAATCCACTTTCTAAAGCTCTAGTTGCAACTACTTCTAAAAATCTAGATTGTTCATCATCAATTTCATCGCAATGAACATCAATAAGTTTATTGTACTTCGTCGCTAAATCGAAAATAAAATTTATAGATTCAACTCCGTACTCTCTTGTAAATTCAAAATGTGGAATTGCACCAACAACATCAGCACCTAATTTTATTGATTGCTCCAATAATTCTTTACCATTTTTAAAAGATAAAATTCCTTCTTGAGGGAACGCAACTATTTGAAGAGTAACAAAATTTTTTAAATCATCTTTAAGTTCGAGCATAGCTTCTAATGCAACTAAATTTTTATCCGTCACATCCACATGAGTTCGTATGAATTGAATGCCATTTGCAATTTGCCATTTTACAACTTTCATAGCTCGTGATTTAACATCGTGCTTTGTTAAAAATTCTTTTCTTTCACTCCATCGCTTTATCCCTTCGAAAAGAGTTCCGCTTTTGTTCCATTTTGGTTCTCCAGCTGTTAAAGTCGTATCGAGATGAATGTGCGGTTCTATGAATGGAGGAATTGCTAAAAGATTATTTCCTTCAATCACTTCTTCATTTTCATAAGGAGATAAATCAGAATTAATTTCGGTTATAATTTTATTTTCTATTCTTATACTTACAATTTTTTCACTGTCTAAAAGTTTAATATTTTTAATTAACATTAATGAGTTCCTTTCTTATAAAATAATTTCATTCCAATAACATAAGAAATAATTGTAATAATCAAAACATTTATTGCTGTTATCCCAAATTTTATTAAGTGAGCTGTGGAAAATCCAATTAAAAATGAAATTATGGCAATTGGATTTATGGATTTGAATTTTACATTTTCTATTTTTTCATATTTGCGTTTGTTTACGAAGAAAAAATCTGCGATTATTATTCCTCCAATTGGTGGAAGCATAGAGTTTAAAAATGTTAGAAATTCAATAAAATTATTGTTGAGCCATATCGCTCCTACAGTTCCAATTAAACCACTTATTAACACAAGTTTCTTTTTAGATATTTTTGTTATGTTTGAAAGTCCAAGCCCAGAAGTGTAAAGTGCATTGTCGTTTGTAGTCCAAATGTTTAAACCTAAAACTATTATTGCAGGTATTACGAGCCCTTGTGAAAATAATACATCTGCTACTTCGGCAGTTCCTTTAACCATAGCTCCTATTGCTCCAAATAGAAACATTAATGAATTCCCAATGAAAAATGCGATAACTGTTGTTAATACCGCAGACATTTTCTTTTTTGAAAATCTCGCGAAGTCTGGTGTAACTGTTCCACCACTTATGAATGACCCTATGCATAATGAAATTGCACTAATTAAAGAAATTTTATCAACAGGAGTTATATTCATCAAGTCATTTATTCCACCAACAGAATTTGTAGCTATAAAAATTGAAGTGCTACCTAATATTGCAATTGCAGGTACTGCTATGGCACTTAATATAGTCAAGGATTTTATTCCGAAATATGCGGTTGATGTCATGAGAATCCCAGTTATTCCAACTAAAACATAAACATTTATATTAAATCTATTTGCGATTGGTATTGCAAACATTGAAATTCCAACTCCAAACCAACCAATCTGAGTTATACTTGTTATAAAAGATGCTAAATAAGAACCTTTTTCTCCAAATGAATATCTCGTTAACAAATGCATCGATAGTCCTGTAGAAGAACCAACGTATGCAAGAAGGCCAGTGTATATTGCGAGAATTAAATTTCCTGCAGCAACTGCAATGATAAAATTTTTGAAATCCAAACCAGTTCCAAGAGTCCCACCTGTCATCATACTTGCTGAGAAAAATGTAAATCCAAGCATAATAACTAGCATTGAGAAAAATCCTTTTTTGTCTTTACTAAAAACGTTAGAAAGTTCGTAATCGTTGTTGTTTAAATGAATTATTTTTTTCATAAATCAATCTCCTAAAAATTATTGATTATGAAAACTAGTCTTAAAATTTATAACAAAAAAGACCTTCTTAAATTTAAAGAAGGTCGATTTTAATATGCAAAGATTGTGTAAAAACTTTTTTATAACGGTCGACCTTGTTAGCCTCTCTGGACTAAATTTAAAGGACTAGTTTTCTTTAAAACATTATATATTGATTTCAATTTATAAATCAATGTATTTTTTAAAATGCAACATCTATGAATTTAAAATGCGTGCTGTCAAATAGGCCTTTGTCTGTAATTTTAATATTTGGAATTACAGGTAAAGATAAGAATGATAACATTAAAAATTGATTAAAATTCACATCGTTAGATATTTTTGAAATTTCTTCATGAAGTTTGTTTAAATCCTTTAGAACTTCTTCGTGTGGTTTGTTTGTAATGAGTCCTGCTATTTCTAATTTTAAAAAGCATTTGATTTCATTATCATTAGCTATTGCAATTCCACCATCAATTTCTTTTATTTTATTGCAAGCTAAAATCATGTCGTTATCGTTTGTCCCACAAACTATTAAATTATGAGAATCATGAGCTATTGTCGTTGCAATTGCACCTGATTTAAGATTTAATCCTTTTACAATTCCAATTCCAATATTTCCAGTATTGTTATGTCTTTCAATGACAGAAATTTTTATCAAGTCGTGTTCGGGACATGAAACAAATTCTTCTTTCAAATTGAGTTCGTCTATAGAAAATTTTAAATGATTTGTTTTCAAACTATTTGGTATAACTTCAATTACGTTTAAAAAAGATTTTCCTGTTAAATCAATTTTGAAATGTTCTTCATTTAAATTTGGAATTTTAACTGAAGTTGGAATATTGAAATCAAAATGATTTTTATCTTGATTTATTAAAATATTATTTTTAACAACTAAAACTCCATTTTTATAAACGCTTGAAATTTTAAAATCATGAAGAGAATCTAAAATTAAAAAATCTGCAATAAAACCAGGAGCTATTGCTCCTTTATTTTTTAAACCATAACATTCAGCAGAATTTATAGTTCCCATTTGAATAGAAATTTCTGCATTCAATCCATTTTTTATGCAAAGCCTTATAGAATTATCAATTGATCCATATTTTAATAAATCGTCAATGTGTTTATCATCTGTACACAGACAAAGTTTCCTACTATTGTGAATTGAAACGCCTTTCACAAGATCGTTTAAATTTTTAGAAACAGTGCCTTCCCTTATGTGTACATACATTCCACGTCTAACTCGCTCAACTAATTCTTGATAATTATTGCATTCATGATCGGTTTTTATGTAACAAGTTGCATAAGTATTTATGTTATCTATATTAAATCCAGCTCCGTGTCCATCGATAACTTTATTATTTTCATTTGCAAAATAAAGTTTTTCTATCATATCCTCATTCAAATTTATTATTGATGGAAAATCCATAACTTCAGCGAGACCTAAAACTTTTTCATTATTGTATAATGGTTCTAAATCTTTGCTTTTTAAAATTGCTCCTGCATTTTCAAAATTTGTGCAAGGAACACAAGAGGGAAGCATGAAATAAAAGTCAAACGGTATATTTTTACTCATTTCTATCATGAGATTTATTCCATCTGCTCCTAAAACATTTCCTATTTCATGAGGATCTACTATGGCAGTTGTTATTCCATGGAGGAGAGCGGTTTTATAATATTCTCTTGGAGTTAAAAGAGATGATTCGATGTGAGCATGTGCATCAATTAATCCTGGAGAAATATATTTACCAGTTCCATCAATTTCGATTTGTCCTTTATATTCTCCAAGACCGACGATATAACCATTATGAATTGCTACGTCGCATACGAATGTAGAATTTTGAAAAACATCCACGACTGTGATGTTTTTAATAACAAGATTGCATAATATTTGTTTACTTGAAGCTTTAATATTTTCAATATAAATTTGTTTGTTCAATTTTCAAATCCACCTTTTTGTAAATAAATATTATAACCTTCGTGGATTTTAATCTTCATAGTAATATCATTCTCGGTGATATTGTAGAAACGCTTAAACCATATTATTAAGCTTATACGAAGGTTATAAGTAAACATTATATATGAAATTTGTTTAACTATAAAGAATTTTTATAAATTTAATTATTTATTGTTATTTTATAAAGTGGAAGAATTTTAAAATTTATAGTAGACTTAGGTAAGTGAAAAATGTTTTGTATTTAATTTTATAGGAGGATTTGATGAAGGTTTGCGTAGCTGGCGGAGCTGGATTTATTGGAAGTAATTTTATAAGCTACATGATAAATAAGTATAGAGATATTCAGATTGTTTGTTTAGATGCTTTAACTTATGCCGGTAATCTTGAAAATTTAGAATCAGTTAAAGAAAATACAAATTTCAAATTTTATAGAGGAAATATTTTAGACAATGATTTTTTGAGTGATGTTTTTGCAAAGGAGCATTTTGATTTAGTTCTAAATTTTGCAGCTGAAACTTATGCTCATAAGTCTATTAAAGATAGTAATTTGTTTTTGAAAACCAATATAATAGGTACAAAAAATTTAATGGATATGTGTTTAAAGTATAATGTTAAAAAATTTCATCAAGTTTCAACAGATGAAATACATGAAAATTTACATTCGTACGATGAAAAATTTTTCTGTAATAATGATAAATTAAATCTATCATCCATTTATTTTTTTACTAAGGCTTCAAGTGATATGTTGGCATTGTGTTATTGTAAAAATTCTGATTTGGAAGTAACTATTTCTAGAAGTGCAAATAATTATGGTCCATATCAATATCCAGAAAAATTCATTCCATCAATTATTGTTAAAGCTATTGGAAATGAAAAAATTTTTTTTAATAAAAATAGAAAGTTTATGAAATTAGTTCACGTTTATGATCATGTTATTGCAATAGATAAAATAATACGTACTGGAAAATCAGGAAATATTTATAATATTTTTTCTTGTGAAGAAATAGATGAGTTGGAATTAACAAAAAAAGTTTTATCTTTTTTAAATAAAGATGAATCTTTAATAGTTTTAAAAAATAACGAAAAGTTAGATGAGAATAACTTCTACAACAATATTGAAAATTTAGATAGTAATTTGAGTTTTGAGTGTAAAATTAAAATTTTTGAAGGATTAAAGCATACTGTGAATTGGTATTTAAATAATTTAAATTGGGTCGAAATGGTATTGAAAGATAAATATATAGAAGTTTAAATTGTGAATATGTTTTCGTTTTGAAATTTTTTAATTGGAATGAGGGTGTTGTAGTTGAATTATAAAAAGCGTAATGTTATAGGAACACTTTCTTTTATTTTTATATTTTTAGTAATGTTAAATTTCGATTTTATATTTAAAACTTTAAATAATAAAATATTGGGAATAAAGTTTATTGGAATGAAAGGTGAAGAGCTTTTTTTATCTGATTTAACTCAAGAGAATTTAACTAAAAATCAAATTATTGAATACATAAATTATAATTTAAAACAAATAGATTTTGAAAAACTTGAAAAATATGATTTTGCTATATATGTGAAAAATGTGGAAAATAATGATAAATTTTTAGAATTTTTGAGGATTCCAATTGATTCTAGCTTCCAAGATTCTTTAAGTAAAGGAATTGAATTTATTCCTAAAAATAAAATGCTTTTATTGAAATTTGTTATATATGATAGTGAAACTATGTACACTAGCAAAATATTTAATGTTGTATTAGTGAAAGATGCTCTAATGTAATGAAAATATAAATTTATATTATATTTTATGAACCTAAAATTAATTTAGAAAATTATAAAAATAAAAATTTAATTAATACAGTAAACTTTTTTTTAAATATCTCGAATATAGACTTATAAACGCAATCAAATAAATTTAATGAGTTTAGCGGGTTTAATTTTAAATTTAATTACTTTCGAGGAGGAAGAGATGTTAAGTAAGAAGTTTACTAAAAAGATAGTTGCAACATTAGTTTCTATGTTTATGTTTTCAACTATATGCGTTAATTTTGGAAGTTTCACCGCTTTTGCTATACCGGCAGCTGAAGATAAATACTTAGAAGGCGATAGACAGTTCACCGTTGGTCTTCTTAATACAGAAGTTCCAGCTGGTTCAAATCCAGGAGCAGTTGATTTTAATGGTAATGGTAAATATGATGAAAATGAGATGTTACCGTTAAAAGGTACGGAAGATTTTAAGGCACCAGCTTCGGTTGAAAAATCTGCTGAAAATTTTATGAGCATAGTTGGAATTGAAGGTGGAGTTTTAAGGTCAAGCACAGTTGTAATTAGAGAAGATGTAAAAGACTACAAAAAGTCAAATGTAAGAGATGCTCTAACAGGAGGATATATATACATTAAAGTTAAATTTGGTGGAAATGTTGGGGAGGCTCTTAAAAACACTATAGATAAAGCAGTTGAAGAGGTTAAGAAAAATAAAATTTTGCTTGAACAAGGCAAAGGAAGTCAAATAAGTTTAATTGAGCAAGAGACTCTTGCAACAGTCATTCAAAATTCTCTAGGTATGTTGTATGAATCTGGTGAATTAGTTAATAAAGATTTTAATCTTATTGTAGATTATTCAACTGGTTCTAAGTCTGATCAAAAGAAAATCACAGTATTAGATTTAATAATGGATAGTACTGTATCTAAGGTAAATCAGTATACAAACAAGTTCAATGCTCCTAGAATTGTTGATGAAGAGGGAAATATTTACTTTAAGGTTTATGGTTTACCAACTGGAAGTGAAGTAACAAATATTAAATTTCAAGGCGAATTGTTATTCCCATCTTTAGTTGAAAGTAGTGTTGTTAGGAAAGTTTCTCAACAATCAGAAATTTCAGGGGCTAAAGGAATAATTCCTTATGTTGATCCTATGTTAACTGAAGCTATAAATGTAGATAATTCAAATCCATTGGACCCTATGACTATAAAATCTACAGTTTCTTATTATACTGATTTATCTGTAAATTCAAAGGGAGAGGTTTCTTCAAAAGGAAATGGTATTGTTGAGTATATAGGTCCATTTTCAAGCGATGATAAATCACATGGTTATAAGCATTCTAACGTTAGACCATTAGAAGATGGAATAGTTTTCTATGATGCTATTTATGATCCGGAAAATACCGTAAAAAGAATTCAAATTAAAGATTCAGAAGGGAAAATTTATTCAGGTAGAATTCTTAAAGAAGCCGATAAAATAGGTCAAGTTCAATCTTATGGTAAGACAGATGATTTAGTTAAAGATCCACAAAAGAATGCTACAGCTTATAAAGATTTTATAATTGAAGGCTTAAAGCCAGGTACTACTTATAAGTTTGTAGAATTAATTGTAACTTATAATTCAGGTGATGGGGATATAAATAGAAGGTTTACAAATTATGATCTTATTTCTGTAAATCCAATTCCTATTAAAACTATGGGTGGTAAATCATCAGGAAGTGATGTTAATATATCGGATGATTTCTTAAAGTCATTTGAACTTAAGAATATAACTCCTACTAAAGCAGAGTTTGAAATTAAGTTTAATGATAAAGATGGCATAGTTAAAGATGTTAGGATAGATGGTGATTCAATAGCTAAGTCTTTCTATGATTCTAAGAATAGTTTGTTGAAATTATACGGATTGACACCAAATAATCAACACAAAGGATTAGAATTAGTTGTTACCCTAGTAAATGGTGAAGAATTAGGAATGGAAATAGAAGCATTTACAACTAAGAAAGTTACAAATGCTAAGGACTGGATTGAAGGATTTTACCACATATTCTTCTTAAGAGATGGAGATCCAGATGGTATGCTTTATTGGACGTCAAAACTTTCATCACAAGAAATAACAGTTAATTACTTTACTTCAAATATAGTAAATGAAAATGAATATAAAGAAAAGAACTTAGATAATGCTAAATATGTAGAACGTATGTATAGATCGGTAACAGGAAGAACTTCAGATGCTGAAGGTTTGGCATGGTGGGTTAAAACACTTGAACAAACAATAGCACAACTTGGAGATAGAACAGCAGCAATGCAAGCCATTTCTCAGAGAATGTTAGGAGAATTGGAAACTAGAAACTTCTTGTTCAGTATAGGATTAAAAGTAGAATAATAATATTTATGAAGCACATGCAATTCGTATGTGCTTCTTTATTTTGGTAATTTTTTATTTAATAATAAATATAAATATTTTGTAATAATAAAATACTTTGCATAATTAAGGAGGATAATGTGGGGGATTATTTGGATACTTATTCAAAATTTCTAATAGGAAATTTTGATTTTTTTAATGAAATGGTAGAGAAACTTTTATGCAAGCCTAAAGTTAACAAAGAATTGATTTTGAAGATACAGAAAAGACTAAAAGTTTTAAGATTGATCGACAGTGTTTCTGAATCTTTAGAAAAATACTTTTTTGGAAATGATTATAAAGATATTTTGGAAGATAGTGTTTTTGATGATTTGGAGAATTTTATAGAATATCTTTTAAGATATAGGAAGAGAGAAGTAAAATTAAATGTGCATGGACAATTTGAAAAAAATATGCAAAAATTTTGTTCTAATTCTTATGCAAGTATTCATAATTATAAATGTTCTGACAATGTACAAATAAATATAAATTCAAACGAAATTTTTTTAGAAGATTATGATGAAATAGAAGAATTATATTTTATATTAGACGAAATAGCGTGTACAAATATTAATTTTAAAATATTAGATATTGAAAAAAATGAAGAATATTTTGAAGATAGAATTTATAATAAAAAATATAAAAACTATGTTAATACTAAAATAACTCTTCTCAAAATAAGAGATTATGAAAATTTTATTAGGAAATCGGATACAAATGAATTTATACTAAACAGAATGAGTTTAATAGATCCAAATCCTATATGGAAATATTATCTTTTAATTTTGAAAATAGAAAATAAAGAACTTCCTCAAACAATTATAAATTATGCCTCTTATATTAAAAATAATACTGGGGAGTACTCTTATTTAGATGAAGATTTATACCATTTTATGAAGATGTATTCGCTTTTTGTTTTATGTGAAAGTTATATAGAGCTTAAAGATTATACTAAATTTGATGAATGTTTAAAAGAATTAGAAAAAGAAGAATGTAATTTGTTAGAACTTATATATCTAAAAGGGAAGAGAGTTTTAATAAACACTGATTTTGAAATAGATAAATTTCTGGAAGAAATTGAATTAGATTTAAGTAATAATCCAGAAAAGCACACTATAATGAATGAAACTTCAAAAAATTTGTACAGTTTAATAGGAAGAATATTATCTAAAAAAAGAAATTATGGAGGAGCTGCTCAAAATTATCTGGAAAGTGGAGAACTGATATCATATGCTAATGAAATTGGACAAGCTTTCAAAGATATAAGTAATGCTATTTTTAATGGAAGTAATTATTCAAATGGTGTAGTTTTAACATCAAAAATTAATAGTGATTATGAATTTGTGAGCGATGAAAATAATCCAGTTAATATAGATGATGTTAATGGCGGTGATTATAATAGGTTTTTTACTTTGGAACTTTGTGCGAGAGAGATTAAAAATAACAATGTTTTAGGTGAAGTAGCGGAATTAGGAGTGTTCAGAGGAGATTTTGCTAAACTTTTAAGTAAGGTATTTTATGATAGAAAACTTTATTTGTTTGACACATTTAATAGTTATGACGAACGTGATATTGAATTTGAAAAAGTAAATAAATTTGTAGATGAAAATATTTTAAATGATATTAGAGATATTTATAAAATTACTAATGTAGATTTGGTATTAGATAAATTACAAAATAAAGATAAAGTTGTTGTTAAACAAGGATATTTTCCTGAAAGTTTAGAAGGATTTGAAGAAAGATTTTGTTTTGTTAGTTTAGATGTAAATTTTTATAAAGCAACTTTAGAAGGATTGAAATATTTTTACAATAGATTATCGCCAGGCGGATATATTTTTGTTAGAGATTATAATCATAAATTGTATAAAGGTGTATCATCGGCAGTTAAAGATTTTGAAAAAATTATTGGCCATAAACTTTTAAAATTTCCTTTATGTGATTTAGGTGGAACTTTAGTTATAACTAAATAAATTGTTTTATTTTTGCAGATTAATTTACGGTAAATTGTTAATATCAAATATTTATTTGATTTTATATAGATTTTGTAGCTAGGAATTTTATTTTCCTGGCTATTTTTATTTTGAGGTGAAGTTTTATGGGCGATTTGGTAAGTGTTATTGTTCCTGTTTACAATAGGGAAAAGTATTTGTTCGAATGTATTGATAGCATTATTAATCAAACTTATAAAAATTTAGAAATAATTTTTGTTGATGATGGTTCAACAGATAATTCTCTTTCAATCTTGAAGCATTATGAAAGATTGGACAAGCGAATAATTGTAATGACTCAAAATAATTTGGGAACGTGTTTAGCTGTTAAAAACGCTTTGAGTATATCAAATGGAAAATATATATTCAGAGTTGATTCAGATGATATCAATTACTTAGATAGGTGTGAAAAACAATTAAAATTCCTTCTTGAAAAGGATTATGATGTTGTTGGTTGTTATTTAAAAAGTTTTGGTAATGGAAGTGAAATATCTAAAAAAGGCATGGAGGTATATGTTAACAGATCTATAAAAGATTATCATGACCAAAATAAATTAATTTATGAGGGATGTAATATCGGAGGAGGTTATCTTTTTGGGAAAAGTGATGTTCTTAAAAAGTTTTCTCCATTTCATAAAGATTATGGATTAGTTGATGATGTTTATTTATATATTTTGCTTCATCAAAATGGTTGTAAAATTGGAATTCTTCAAGAAGAACTTTATTATTACAGAGTTCACAATGATAATACTTCACTAGATAAGAATAGAAAAATTGTTGTTGAAAAACATATTGAAGTTATTTTTAGATTTCTTTTTAGAGAAAAGATTTTGAAATATGAAAATGTTGTAATCGTAAAAAATGATAAGGATATGAGAGTGATAAAAAATTGTTTTTCCGAGTTTTATCCAAATGTTAAAAATGTATTTTATTTTGATGATGACAATGTTGATGAAATTTTAAAGTGTGATTTCAAATCTGATAACACGCTTTTTATTATTGGACATTCATTTAAAACAAAGTTGAAAGATTATGTTAGTGAAAGAGATTTTGAAGTTTTTGAAAATTTATTTAATTTGGTTGATTTCTGTTGGTGAAAAAATTTGGGGTGGTGATGATTATAGAAGATTTAGTAAGTGCTATTGTCCCTGTTTATAATAGGGAAAAATATTTGCATGAATGTATTGATAGTATTATTAATCAGACTTATAAAAATTTAGAAATAATTTTTATCGATGATGGTTCAACAGATAATTCTCTTTCAATTTTGAAGCATTATGAAAGATTGGACAAGCGGATAATCGTAATGACTCAAAATAATTTGGGAATTTCGTTGGCTGTTAAAAATGCTTTGAGTATATCAAATGGAAAATATATATTTAGAGTTGATTCAGATGATATTAATTCGCTTGATAGATGCGAGAAACAATTAAGATTTCTTATTGAAAATGATTATGATGTTGTTGGGTGTTATTTGAAAAGTTTTGGTAATGGAAGTGAGATATCAAAAAGAGGCATGGAGAAATTTGTTAATAGGCCTATAAAAAATTTTGATGATCAAAATAGGCGAATCTATCAAGGTAGTAATATTGGAGGTGGATATTTTTTCGGGAAAAGTGATGTTCTTAAAAAATTTTCGCCATTTCATAAAGATTATGGATTAGTTGAAGATGTTTATCTATATATTTTGCTTCATCAAAATGGTTGTAAAATTGGAATTCTTGAAGAAAAACTCTATTATTACAGAGTTCACAATGATAATACTTCATTAGATAAAAATAGAAAAGTTGTTGTTGAAAAATATGTGGAAGTTATGTTTAGATTTTTGTTTAGAGATAAAATTTTGAAATATGAAAATGTTGTGATTGTGAAAAATTTTAGAGAGATTGGATTTATAAAAAATTGTTTTTCAAAATTTTACAAAGAGCTTAAAAATGTATTTTATTTTGATGAAAATAATTTTAACGAAATTTTCAATTATGATTTTAATTGTAATAATACGCTTTTTCTTGTTGGAGCTTCATTTTGTGATAGTTTAGTTAAATATCTTTTTGAAAGGGATTTTGTGGTTTTTAAAAATTTGTTTAGTCTAGTCGATTGTAATTGGTAAATAAAAATTTTAGGTGGTGAATTCTATGGAAGATTTAATAAGCGTCATTGTACCTGTTTACAATGTAGAAAAATATTTAGTAGATAGTTTGGACAGCGTTATTAATCAAACATATGAAAATTTAGAAATTATATTAGTTGATGATGGTTCAACTGATAGAAGTTTGTCCATACTTAAGCAATACGAAAAAATGGACAAGAGAGTTAAAGTTCTCACGAGAAAAAATGGTGGAATATGTATGGCCATGAGATTAGGTGTTGCTGTTGCAAATGGGAAATATATTGCGAGGCATGACGGAGATGATATAAATCGTTTGGACAGATACGAAAAGCAACTTGAGTATCTTAAAAATAATAATTATGATTTAATTGGTTGTTATTTAAAAGGTTTTGGCGATGGTGATAGAGAATATATGAAACTCATGGAAACATTAAACATACCAATTAAAAATTATATGGACCAATTTAATAGAGCTTATTTTGGTAGATATCCAAATGGTGGTGCGATTTTTGGAAAAAGTTATTTATTCAAAACAATAAATCCATTTCAACATAGGTATGGATGCGTTGAAGATAGGCTTATATTTTTAGAATTTCATACAAAGGGACATAGAATAGGAGTTATTGAAGAGGAACTTTATTATTATAGAGTTCATGGAAACAATTCTTCAATTGTCGATGGAACGGGAATAAAAATAGCATTTCTTCATCTTGAATTGTTATTTAAATATTTGTTTAAAACGTATATTGAAAAAAGTAAACATGTAATTGTAATACAATCTAGTGATAAAATTGAATTGGTAAAAAATATTTTGAACGAACATGAAAATATAATTTATGTAGATGAAAATATGATTGAAGAATTTATGATTCGAGAAATTTATAATTTTGATTCTGAAGAAACTACTTTTTTCATTGGGACAGTATTTTTTGAGAGTGCGAGAGAGTTTCTTAAAAATTTTGGATATCATCATCTTAAAAATTTATTTTGGATAGTGTAGTTACTTGAGGGGGACAATCCTCTTAAGTAGCTTTTTGTTTTTTTGCAATTTATTAATAAAACGGTTGATTTTATATTCAATAATAGATAGAATATCACTACTAAAGAAATTAATAATTATATGGAGGTTGTGAAGATGTTAACAAAAATTAAATTTTATAAAAAATTATTGTTTGTTGTTTCATTGGCTATGATTCCTTTAAGCTTTTATGGTTGTAGTATGACAGGTAAAAGTGCAAATGCAGCATCTCAAGAGGCGACTGAATTATCTCAATCAGTTGATACTATAGTTAGAGAAACTGACGTTTTCAAAGTTGCAAAAATGTATGCAGATACCATGGCAATATCAAAAGCTTCAATATATAATCAATTAGTTTCTAGTGTTAATAAATTTTCAGAAGAAGAAGCAAGAAAAGCATTTGAAAGTTTAGAGGCTGATTGGAAATCATTTGCTTTGGATACAGCTAGAAGATATGTTAAAAGTATGGGTGATTCAGGCATATCCAAGAAAAGTATTTATGATCAATTGACTTCTGAATTTGATGGTTTTACTGATGAGGAAGCTCAATATGCAATTGAAAATTTAGATTTTGATTGGAAAGAAAGTGCTGTAAAAGCTGCAAAAAGATATGTTGATGTTTTGGGTGTATCGAAAAATCATGTTTATGACAAATTAGTTTATGATGAAAAGTTCACAGAAAGTGAAGCTAGACATGCTGTGGAAAGTTTGTAAAATAAAAAATTTATATTGATAAAAGGGCATAGATAAAAATTTCTATGCCTTGTTTTTTGAATTGTGTATTATGCTAATTGCGTTTGTGATTTTGCGTTGATATTTTTCAGGGTCGTTCATTAGGAAAAGTTTGCCTTCATTATTTTCAAATGAAATTGAAGTTGAACCTCCTCCATCTAAATTTATGGCATTAGAAATCCCCATTGATTTTAGGTAGTTGGAAAGTTCTTTTAAGCTCATTCCCAAACTGTTTTTTGATTTGTCAACAGTAAACAAAATTAATTTGTTTTCAGGTGTAAGGCCTAATGCTGTTCGAGCATTTCGTGTATTGATTAAAGATGGTTCAGATAAATTTTTATAGTAATCGTAATCCATCTCTTCACCATTTTTTATTAAATATTCATATCCAGTGAAGGCATCTTTAATATCATTTCTTATTCGTCCATCGTTTGATGAATATATATCAAATTTTATGGAAACGACAGATTTAAATGAATCATAACTGATATTGTAATAATTTTCATCTCCATATGATGTAACTAAAATTTGATTTTTCTCTATTTTTTTTGGAGAAGTCATTTCACCAACATCAATTACTTCACCATAAATTTCGACACCAGGATAAATTGACCCATCGCTGTTCATGAGTTGTATAAGCATATATCTTGAAGGTAAACCTTCATGAGGGTAGTAAGTTGATTCATCATTAATTTTATAAGTTGAAACATTAACGTCATCGTGTGAATTTAATCTGTTCAAAGAATTTATTTTCAAATCTTTAAATTTATTATTTGTAAATCTTAAGTTGCCAACAACGTTAAAAAAATCAAATGAATAATTTCTGTGCTTGTCCATATAAAAAATTGGTCTATTTGATGAATCAAATTCATTATCCATTATAGAAAAAATTTCACCATCAGAAATTGTAGTGAACAGAGGTTGTCCATTTGACACATTAAAAAATTCCCCATTTACTCCACCTAAAACATTTTTGTTTTTGTTGTACTTTTGTTGATTAAGTTGGTTTAATAAGTTTTCTTTAGAAGATGAAATATTATTTGCTTTGGACAATGAAACATATATATTTGGATTTGTTAAATCAGCTTCAATATAATTTATTTCTTGATTTCCACCGTTTGAATCATAGTTGACTAAAGTTTTATGAACAAATTTTATTCCTTCTTCTAAAGTTATTGAATAGTTGTACGGCGTATATGAAAATGCTACGCTATAAATTAGAAACGTAAATATAAAAATAGTTACTATAAATAAGTTAATATTCTTTTTAATTATAATCATAAAAATTACTCCAAGTTAATTTAAAATAGTCCTTTATTGTTATATTAATTAATGAGTCGTTTTATAATTTCATTTTTGCAATTCAATTCAAGCTCAGAATTTATTTCGTCTAAAGAATTAAGTTCATTGTGTTTTTGCTTTAATGAATTTAACAAAAGTCTATCTGTTATTTCAGGATTTTTAGGTAAAAGTGGGCCATGTATGTACGTACCAATTAAATTTTTATAAATAACTCCTTCCGTTTTGTCTTCGCCGTTATTTCCATTTCCAATTATGCACGTTCCTAAAGGAGTGTGGTTGTTTATGTAAGTTTTTCCTGAGTGATTTTCAAAACCAACGTAAACTTCATTAAGTTCATGATTTTTTACAACGATATTTCCAATTTTTCTAATTTCACTTGATTCTGTGTAAATATCTAATATGTTCAAGCCTTCTAAAATTTCACCGCTTACTGTTGTATAACTTTTTCCCATAAGCTGATATCCTCCACAAATGCAGAGAGCTACTCCATCATTTTCAATGAATTCTAGCAAAATATTTTTCCTATTTAAGAGATCTTTTGCAATTAAAGATTGTTCAAAATCTTGTCCCCCACCAATGAAAATTATATCACCAGTCTTTAGTTTAATGGAATCATTAATTTTAACATTGTTTACATTAATTGATATTCCACGTTTTTTTCCGCGAGATTTCAACGATAAAATGTTTCCAACATCTCCATAAGTGTTTAACATATCAGGATAAAAATGGTGAATCGTAAGTTCCAAAAAAAATTCCTCCTTTACCAAATAACGTTTATATAATTTTTGCTGTGAAGAAATTTTCTAAACTCAAGCATACAAGTGTAGCTACATAAAATATAAATATTTTTGTTTTCTTGATTTTCCAAATAGCTTAAAATTTCTTCGTATTTTTTAAATACATTTATGTTTTCGAGCTCAGCTAGAGAAAGTCTTAAAGCCATATCGTAAGTTCTAATTCCTCCAGTGAATAAAGAAGATGTATTAAAATTTTTAATCATTTCGATATCAACATCGTATATCCATGAAACATCTTGCCCATCGGCATAGTTGTCATTTAGCAAAAATCCCAAAGAAATTTCTTCATCTTTATTTAAACTTATTGTGTTTAGAGTTTCATTGAATCCAGCAGGATTTTTAACTAAAAATAAAGTTATGGAGTTTGATTTTATTTTAAAATTTTCTTGCCTTCCAAAAACTTTCGAAAATGATTTTATAGAATCGCTTATTATGTAGTCAGGAATATTGCTTATAAAACTTATTGAGTAAGCACAAAGAACATTGTATATGTTGTACACTCCACCTAAATTGAAAGTTACAATATTATTTTTAATTTTAACAGTGCTTTTGTTTAATTTGTTTTCTAGAATTGAAGAAACTGAAAAATATAAATCTTCTCTTTTAAAATTACATTTTGAACATTTGAAATCTCCAAGATGATTGTAAGTTACAAAATTATATTCATATGGTTCACCGCAAAATTTACAATTTGTGGCCTCAACATTTAAACTTTTTTTGTTGTTGTTCTCAAAATTGTCAAATCCAAAATAAAATTTGTTGTTATAAATTTTTTCAAGCGAGCAAAGAAGAGGCTCATCTCCATTTAAAATGAGCTTCGCATTACTACATAATTTTATTCCGTCTTTAATATGCTCAAGAGTTGTATAAACTTCGCCATATCTGTCGAGCTGGTCTCTAAAAATATTTGTTACAGCGATTATTTTAGGTTGTACATATTTACAAACGTGTTTGAGACTGGCTTCATCAACTTCTATGATTGCGGTCTTTTTAATTTTTCTGTTGAACAAATTATAGTTTTTTATGTACGTTGTAACTATTCCATTTAGCATGTTTGCACCAGTGGAATTTGTGAAACAATCAATGAAAGCATTTTTAAATATGTGATTTGTGAGAGAGGTTGTTGTTGTTTTTCCATTTGTTCCTGTTATAAAAATTGTTTCCACATCTTTAGAAACAATTTTTAAGATTTCAGGATATATTTTTAACGCAATCTTTCCAGGGAAAGAGCTTCCTTTTTTTCGAATGTTTAAAACAAAAATAATAAACTTTGTTATGATAATCGACAATAATTTTTTCATATTATTATAACCTCAAAAATTTAATAACTATTTTTGAG
Source organism: uncultured Candidatus Neoarthromitus sp. (assembly GCA_937890765.1). Classification (GTDB taxonomy): domain Bacteria; phylum Bacillota; class Clostridia; order Clostridiales; family Clostridiaceae; genus Dwaynesavagella. The sequence continues at coordinate 19,039 of CALADQ010000009.1, read as the reverse complement.
TATATCACAATCAAAATAAATATAATCAATATTTTCACTAAATTGTGGTTTAAATTTAGAATTATTATTCATTGATTTTAAAATATTTTCTAACTCATCTTTTGAAGGAATTGATTTGTTGAATTTATTTGTTGGGAAAACTTTTAATCTTAATTTGTTTAAATTATTTTTTGAGATAAACAAATTGATTTGAATTGAAATGTTAAAATCATTTAAATTTCCGAGATTGATTATGGGAATATTTTTGAAATTAGAAATCGAAAATTCATCGTTTAAAATTATAAAAACGCAATTTGTTTGTGAGATTTTTGGGAGCAAATTTTCATTTAAATTATTTTTATCGATAATCACAATTGGAATGTAAGAACTATTTTGAATAACTTTAATTGAAGTATAAAGTTTTAGTAAATCTTTTTCGTTTTTTAAAATTGGTTTTAAGTAGGCGATTGAAAAATTTTTATATCGATAAAATCTATAAACTTCTTCGTTAATTTCAGAAATTGAATTTTCGTTTTTGGAATTTACCACGAGAAAATTTTTGTCATTCAAAAAATTAAATTCTTGATTTAAATCAAAATTTATTTCTGAGTTTTTCAAATCCAAAATTGAAAAGTTTGAGGCCTCCAAAATTTTTTTAAAATTTTCATTAATTGAGTCAGCATTAAAAATTGTCAAAAAGTATTCGTTCATAAGTTCGGACATTTCGTTTTTGGAAGATGAGTTGTTAATATTATTTTTTTGTAGTAGAATAGAACTGATATAGTTTTTTGTTTTTTGTAGCGAAAAGGCGGTCTTGTATATAATTTTTGAAAAATAGTTATCATAACTAGTGAAATGGTAACCCGTAAAAACAAAAAATATTATTGATAATTTAATCAGAAATTTCATAAACATATCCACCTTAGAAAATAATTTGTTTGTAGTATTCTCAAACTAAATATTAAAAATGTAGTTGAGTGGGGTTTTTATAATGAAAAAATTTGAACATGATGAGGACAACATAGAGGTCCACTTTAATAGATTAAATAAAATTGTACATAGGAAGAAAAATTCATTTAATTTTGAAAACATGTCCCCTTATGAAATAATAAATCATTTGAGGGAGAGGAAGATTAGAAAAAATTTTAAAGCGTTTAGGTCGAATGATTTTTACAAAAAGTTTTCTGCTTTCGTTATAGTTTTTGTTGCGGTTATTTTATCTTTCAATTCTGTTGGTGGTAGTGAAATAATACAAAAAAATATAGATGTGTTCGTCAACAAGATAGATGATAAAAAAGAATTAATAAATTCTATTAATAATCCTATTGATTATATTGTTCAAGGAGATTTTAAAACTTTAATCGAAGGATACAGATCTAGTTTAAATAGTTCTTTTGATAATCATTTTGAATTAGTAACATTGTTGAGTAGCATAAACAACATTGACCAAGCTAAAGAGGAGCTTAATAAAATAAAAAATAAACTTGATCAAGTTACGCTCGTTAAAAATACCGAAGAACACAATAAAAATATTTACAAATTGATTGATAGCTTTATTTTAATAAATAGTTTGGACGATGCGAAAAGAGTAATAGATCATTACATGAGTTCTCACAATACGGAAGAGTTATTTATTCAAAGAAATATAGAATACTTGTTATTGTCTGGAAAAAATGATGACGCAAGTCACGTTTATTCTTTAATGGATTTGTCATCGATGGAAAATGTTGAAGCTATATTGTCTTACGCAAGACTGAGCATTTTGTTTAAAAGATTAGACAATGCAGTTATTGCTTTGGAAAAAGCTTTAGAGAAAGATGTGAACAACATTTACACATTGGGCGTTATAGATATGCTAAGTGCTTATGACATAAATGAGTTCAATAAAATATTAAACAAATTTATTGAAGAAAAGACAAATAATGAAATTTTAAAACTAATAAGAGCTCGAGCAAATCAAAATGATTTATCGAGAACAAAAGAAAATGTTGAAGATATTTTTGACGTTATGAAAAAATATCCTAACGAAACATTACCAAAGATAGTTAAACTAAACATATTAACAATAGCTTCGAGATTTGATGAAGCAAATAGAATTGCAAACGAGCTTAATGGTTTGCAAAATAAAAATTTTGATGTTTACTATGCTTTGGCAAAATATAGTTTAGACATAAATAATTATAATGATGCTATGAATTACGTTAAGCAAAGCATAGCTTTAAATAGTGATTTTGGCGAAAATTATTATATATTGTTAAACATGTTATTGGATCAAAATAAATCCATAAATATAAATTATTTTTATTTGAAAATGAAATTATTAGATTTAATAAATACAAATATAGATAATCGTTTTGTTACTAAATATACTGAAAATTTCAATGATATTGAGAAAGCAATAGACATACTAGAATCTTCAAGTAAACTTTCTATATATGAATCTGATTTAAGATATAAACTGGGTAAAATTTATGTGGATCAGCGAAAAGATAATGATGCAAAAGAAGAATTTTATTCGGCGATAAAATTAAATGAAAAATCTATTTATTATAGAGCTCTTGGAGTTTTGCTAATAAGAATGGATGAAACTGAAGAAGGAATAGAAAATATAAGAAAAGCTTATTCCCTCGATTCAAAAGATATTTTAAATTTAAATAATGCAGCAGCGTATTATGCAAATATAGAAAAAGATGTGTCCAGAGCTTTTTCTAATATGAAAGCTGCATATGAAAATTTAAATGATAGTTATAGTGATTACGAAGCTTTGATAATAAGAGAAAATTACTTTAAACTTGAATCTATATACGATGAAGGAGAAGGAAAAGTAAAGAGTGATGAGATACCTTTTATAGATTATTTATATTAAATTTTAAAACTTTAAGTTTTTAAACTTAAAGTTTTTTTTAATTTAACAATATTATGATTAATGAAATGATAATATAATAACTGTGTATAAAATAATTTAATGAGTTTTGTTAGGGGGAAAAAGTTTGGAAATTTTACTAATTTTGAAATCGATAATTATTGCTATTATTGAGGGAATAACAGAATTTTTACCAGTTTCATCAACAGGACACATGATAATTGTAAGTGATTTAATAAGATTTTCAGAAACAGCAAATGTAAGCTTTGTAAATATGTATGAAGTTGTCATACAACTAGGTGCTATACTTGCAATTGTAATTTTGTATAGAAAAAGAATTGTAGATTCTATAATTAATTTAAAAGATTATGGTTTTAAAATGTGGTTTTACATATTAATTGCCTTTTTACCTTCAGCTATAATAGGTGTGCTTATAAATGATTTTATAAAAACGAAATTGTTTAATTCATTTAGTGTATCGATTGGATTAGTTGTGGGGGCATTAATACTTTTGTTTGTCGAAAAATATTTTTCGAATGGAAGGATATCTCATAAAACTGATAATATTAAGGATGTTAGTTTGACTCAAGCAATAGGAATAGGATTTTTTCAAGTTTTATCTCTTTGGCCAGGAATGAGTAGGTCTTCTTCAACTATATCAGGAGCCTGGATTTTCGGATGTTCTACTAAACTTGCGGCAGAATTTTCATTTTTTTTAGCTATTCCAACAATGTTAGGAGCATCTGTTTATGAACTTTTTGATATGGATTATATAAACTTTACATCTAATCATGCCATAGCACTTATTGTTGGATTTATGGTTGCATTTATAGTTGCACTTCTCGTTGTAGATAAATTTATTAAATTTTTAAAGAAATATCCAATGAAATATTTTTCATATTACAGAATAGTTGTTGCTATTTTATTAATTATATTAGTTTCTTTTAACATAATTAAGGTCTAAATAAATGAATTAATAATTGTTTACATTAATTGTCATTTATGTTAAAATAAACGATAGTTGTACTCAGATACGAGGAGGATTACTATGAATCAAGTTAAGAAAATTGCTTTACTTACAGGTGGAGGAGATTGTCCAGGACTTAATGCAGTTATAAGAGCGGTAACTAAGACAGCTATTTTGGAATATGGTTACGAGGTTATAGGTTACAGATTTGGGTATAGAGGTTTATATAATAACCATTATATAAATTTGGATATTGATACAGTTGATGGTATATTACATAAGGGTGGAACTATACTTTGGAGTTCAAACAAAGACAATCTTTTTGATTATTTAGTTGAGGAAAATGGAAAGAAAGTTAAGAAAGATGTTTCAGATGTTGCTGTAGAAAATCTAAAAAAGGAAAATGTAGATGCTTTGGTTATAGTTGGTGGAGATGGAACTTTAACGTCTGCTAGGGATTTTTCTAGGAAAGGAATAAATGTTATAGGAGTTCCTAAAACGATTGATAATGATCTAGGATCGACTGATTTTACATTTGGATTTAATACTGCTGTAGGTATAGTTACTGATTGTTTAGATAGGCTTCATACTACTGCTGAATCCCATCATAGAATTTTGATTGCTGAAGTTATGGGAAGAAATGCAGGATGGATTGCTCTTCATTCTGGAATAGCAGGGGATGCCCACGTAATTTTGATTCCAGAAATACCATATAGTTTAGATAAAATTGTTGAAAAAATAGAAGAGAGAAAAGCTAAGGGATATAAGCATACTTTAATTGTAGTTTCTGAAGGGGCGAAATCAATTACAGGTGAGACTGTTGTTGCTAAGGTTGTTGAAGATTCTCCAGATCCAATAAGATTTGGTGGAATTGCAAATAAAATAGCAAATGAATTGGAAAAGAGAATTAAAGATCAAGAAGTTAGATCTACTATACTCGGACATATTCAAAGAGGTGGGAATACATCTACTTATGATAGAGTTTTGTCTACTAGATATGGGGCTGCTGCAGCTAGACTTGTAAATGAAGGTAAGTTTGGAAATATGGTTTGCCTTAAGGGTGATGAAATTTTTTATGTTAGTCTTGAGGATGTTATAGGAAAAGAAAAGTATGTTGATCCAAATCATGAGCTTATTAAAATATCTAAGAGCATGGGAATAGGATTTGGAGATTGATATTGAACACCGTTAAACTTATCGGTGTTTTTTTGTTTTTTAAGTTTGTGCATAAAAATAATTTAATATGACAAGAATAAGATTGATGGAAGAAGGGAGGAATGTAATTTTAATGAAGATTTTAATAAATTATCTGGTGGCGAAATCGAACATATAAGTTGTTATTTTAGATATGTGAGATGAATTTTTTTACATAATCGTGATGGATAGGGTTTAAAAATTAAAAATCAAAAGTAAGAGATGATGATGCGATAGAGTGATGGTTAAAATATCTTGATAAAAATATAAGACTTATTTGTCAGAGAGGTATGAATTTGTTAAAAAGGTTAAGAAATTTGCAGCTGGAAAATTTAAAGGGTATGTAATTTCTAAAGATGCTAATGATATAATTTCTAATATAAATAAATAATTTTTAGGAGTGATGTATATGAAATTTATTAGAAATATTTCTATGTTATTTGTTTTTGTTTTTTGCTTTGGAGTTATGACTTCTTGTTTTGGTGGTTCAGGTTCAAAAGTTACTATGTCAGCAGATGAGATTTATCAAACAGCAGTTAAAGGAATTGAGTTAGGAAATCTTGAGAAAGTTTCTCCTAGTGAGCTTAGTGCTTTAATGGGAATAAAAAGTTCTGATTTTGATGATGCTGCAGTTTACATTAGTATAATGAATATTAAGGCTACTGAAGTTGGGATTTTTAAATTTTCATCAGATCAACAATCAAAAGAAATTGATAAGGCTATTGAGAAGAGATTGAAAGATTTGGATACAACTTGGAAAACTTATTTGCCAGACCAATATGAGTTGGTTAAAGGTGCTAAGAAATTTTCTTTCGGTAATATTAAAGGATATGTTATAGCTGATGATGCTAGCAAAATAGTTTCTAAACTTGAAAGCATAGGTAAAAAATAAATGGAATGCAACATTAATTTTGTTGCATTCTTTTTTTGTGATTTTAAAGTTGGCTTGAAAAATATCCTTTAGAAATTAAATTTAATTTTATAGATTTTATAATTGCCAAATATAACGCTGTTGTGTCAAATCTTGCATCGTGAAAATACGAATCGTCATTATCAAAAAATTTTTGAGTTGAACTTATGATTTCCTCATCGTTAATTTTTAAATAAGATAAAAGTTCAGAGAGCTTTGGAGTTTTTATAGTTCCTATTGAACTTTTAAGTTTTAAAATATTTTTAAAATAGTTCATTGAGCAAAATAAATTTTTAGGTTCAAACTTTATGTCAATTCGTTCAAACTCTTTTCTTAAAAAGCTGATATCGAAATTCACGTTGTGTCCTATTATAAAATCACTTTCAAGCAAATCTTTTTTAAATAATTTGTAGATATCTTTGAATTTAAGATTTCCACTTAAGGTTTTTAAACTTTCAGAATCAAATCCGTGAACATTGTACGCCATTTCAGAAACATAATCTACTGTGAAGAAAAAATTTTTAGCCTTTACTTTGTCATGTTGAGTTTGGGGATTTGTATCGTAAATTATGTAAGTCAATTGACAAATTTGTCCAGGTGATTTATCGCTGGTTTCCGTGTCTAAAAAAACTAATTTCATTAATTGTTTATCCTCCTAAATACGAATTCTAACATATCAAGGCATAAATTTAAAGTTGCATTATTTTTGTCTAAAAGAGGATTAAATTCAACAAAATCCATTGAAACAATTTTTATTGCTCTTAAAAGTTTATCTAAGAAATTTTTCATTTCCTCTATATACAATCCATTTTTAACAGGCGTCCCTGTTCCGGGTACGTAAACAGGATCGAAGGCGTCTATATCAAATGAAAGATGAAACTTATCTATTTTATTTTTTTCAACATATTTTTTCAAAGTATTTATCATTAAATCATGATTCAGTTTTTTAAATGAATTTGTATCATAAATATGAATCCCTTCATTTACAATTAAATCTTTTTCACCTTTATCAAGTGAACGTATACCAAATAGAAATACGTTATTTGGATTTATTGTTTTTTTAAATATTGATGTAAATCTCTCGTGGCCACACCCAATGGCACAAGCTAACGGCATACCGTGAGCATTTTGAGAAGGAGAAGTTATGTGCGTATTTAAATCTCCATGCGCATCAATCCATATTACACCAGTATTTTCAAATTCATTTGAGAAACCAGCGAGAGAACCGATAGAAATCGAATGATCTCCGCCCAATATTAATGGAAAATTATTTTCAGAGTAGCTTTTACGGACTTCTGATGATAAAGCTTCGACTGAATGAATTATTGTATCAAAATATTTAATGTGTTTGCTTTCTTTAAACTTGTTTTCTGAATTTTCTGCAACTGGAATGTCTATAAATCTATTTATTTTGTGATTACAATTTTCTAAAATAGATTTAAGATTATTATCCCAGAGAATTTTAGGCGCAAGTTCAACACCTTTCACGTCACATCCATAAAATGTTGCCACGTTTATTATATCTAATTTCATTTAAAGTAAAAGTCCTCCAAAATTAATAAAATTAAAAATGTTTTGTATAAAACAACTAAAAACTTGGAAATATAATACATATTTTCATACTTAGTTAATTTAAATAAGCTAATTATAACAAAAATTATTATTATAAGGAAGGAGAAAATAAAAAATGAATAGAGATAAAGAACGATTGGGTATAACAAAACCAATTCTAATATTTTGTTTAACTTTGGTGCTTCTACTTTTGATGAGTTGTTCAAAATCATCTCCAACTAAAAATGCTGTTAACGTAAATAAAAATCATGCAACAAAAAAGGTATCTTTAGAAGAAAAACAAGAAGAAATAAATTTTGACAATGTGAGAAAAGAAAATGATTTTGAAAATAATTTTTCACAAAATAAGAGTTTTGAAGATATAAAGAGCGAATCGAAATATTCTTTTGACAGTTCTGAAGATTTATCAAATATTAAAAATACATATTACGGAAAATATAATCTTCATGGGGAAGATGTATTAGGAAGTTTTGAAGTTACGAGAAATTCTATTGTGTTTACTCCAGATAATGGACATTCAAAAGAAGTTATACATTTTTTAGGAATTAAAAATATAGATAGAATTGAATATCCAAATGGAAAAGTTGATTTATTACTTCAATTTGATGGACATGAAAAGGTTATAAAAAATGTAAATGATGCTATGTTTAGCGATATTCTTTTGTATACAACAAAATAATTTGATTTCAATGAAACTTTTAATTAGTATTAAGGGTTTCATATTTTTTTGTTTCAAATTTTTAATATTCTTCTGTGTATTAAAATCAACCAAAAATACCAAAATATATATACAAAATTCATTTAGAGGTGGAATTTGGTATGAAGTTTTCAAAATTAAAATTTAAATATGGCATCATCCCAGTTGTTATATTGACGTTTTCATGTATAATACAAGTCCCAATTATAAATTTTGTTAGAGCTGAATCGTCTAGATATATGCTCACAAATTACAAGTGCGATGTTAAAGAAGATATTTTGAAAGGTGTTGAGCTTAAAGTTAAATCAAAGCTTAAAGATTCTTTAAAGCCCTCGGTTATTCAAGAACTTAGGACGGAACTTTTGGAAGAGGTTATGAACAATCTTAAAAGCGATTTGACAAAAGAAATTCGTGGAGAAAGAAAGTGGAAAAATAATTCTAGCTCCAAATATTCAAATATAAATTCAAACAATTCAGATGGAATTAATTTTAAAACTAGTAGGTGAATTTTATGAGCAAAGAGAAGAAATCTTTTTTAAAAAGTGAGTTGTCAAAATTTTTGTTCGTTTCAATTGTGTCTTTAGTTGTTGCGATTATCGGAATTAATAACAACATAGAACGTGAAAAACAAAAAATTTTTAGAGGCATGAAGTCAAAGATAAAACTTGAAGTTGAAAATGAGCTTTACAAAGAACTTTCAAATAAATTTGAGGATACAATTCGTAGTAATTTGAAAAAAGAATACAGGGATTTTGTGAAAATAGAATTGCATGATAGTCTTAAAGAAGATACGTTTAGAACTTTAAAGCATCAAATAGATAATGAAAGCGAAGAACTTTCATACGAAATATTTGAATTGTTAGAGTACAAACAAGATGGAGAAGATGTTAATCATTGCGAAGTTGTTGTGAAAAATTTGGATAAAGTTTTTGCCGAAGAACTCGAAGGGCTTTTTAAACAAATATTTGGCGACGGCGGCGAAAAGAAAGAAGTACTTTGGATATTTTCAAAACATCCAGAAGAAGAAGGATATAGACCAGATTATAGAATTGAACGTGGACTAAATGACGAATTGATGATAATAAACGATAGAAATTCAGAAAATTGTTTGATAAACGCAAATATTTCTTAACCAAACTAGGAGGAATTTAAAATGAGAAAAGGTAAAATTTTTTTACTGTCAGTTATAGGAACGATAATTTGTTCGGCTTTGTGCGTAAGTTGTTCTTACAAAAGTAGCAATGTTTCAAATGTTAAAACAGAAGATTATTTAGACAATGCGAATCTTCAAGAAAAAGATTTGGATAATCAGGCAATGGAAATAGATGATTATTGGGAGAACACTTCCATCGAAGAAATTAGAAAATCAATTTTAGGTTACATAGATAACATGATGAATTCAACTATTGTTAAGCTTGAATATTTTAAAAGAGATAACAACGTTGATAAAATAAAACTTTATGAAAGTGAAATAGAACGCCTAAACATAATATGCAAAAATGTAAAAGAGTCAAAGACAAAACAAGAATTAAGAGAGTCTATGCAAGTTAGACACAAAAGACAAATTTAAAAGAGCAACTTTTTATGTTGCTCTTTTTCATTTATAAATATTTCTTAAAGAAACTTCTCCAGAATTTATTGAGAGAATTTCGTTTTTGCATTTTAAAATTAATTTTCCAGAGTCATTGAAGTCAATAACTTTTCCATATGTGTCGTTGCCATTTATCTTTATGCAAATTTCTTTATTCATCAAAAATGATTTTGATTTGTATTCGTCTTTAAAATCTTTAAAGCTATTTGACAAAAATTTATTATAGAAATCGTAAATTGTCGAAGTGAGATTGTTGATTAAATAATTTTTTATTATGGTCGACGACGTATGTAATTTTAAACTCGTTGCTTTGCTTCTTAGCTCTTTTGGAAAATCATTTTCGTTTTGATAAACATTTATTCCAATTCCAATTACAATAAAATTTCCTAAAGAAGTCGAATTGCATTCTGACAAAATTCCACAAACTTTTTTCCCATTTATTAAAATATCATTTGGCCATTTGATTTCTGAAATTATAGAATAATTTTCAAAAAGTTTTGTTATTCCAAGACAAAGAAAAAGAGTAAGAGTTTCATATTTTAAATTGTCATTGAGTTTCTCAAAAATTATTGAATAATATATTCCACTATTTTTGGGAGATTCCCACGAGTTGCCAAGTCTTCCTCGTCCGTTTGTTTGGTGTTCTGCTACAACGATTGTTCCATTTTTAATTTTATCTTTGCAAAGATTTTTTGCGTATTTATTTGTTGAATCTATTGTTTCAAATGAGTATATTGGTGCATCAAAAATATTTATTAATTTCATTTAAATTTCCAACCTTTGAAATAAATGTATTATAAATTATTTTAAAAATTATTTCAAATCGTGTAAAAATTATACAATATGTGATAAAATATTAATTCATGTGACAAGAGTTTTAAATTTTAAATTCGGGGGAAAAAATGAGATTAAGGAGAAAGCCGTGGGCTGAGCCTGAAGTTTTAGAAAGCAATTTACTTATAAAAAATCCTAAAGACTTTAAAGGAAAATGGAATGAGGTTTTTAAAAATAACAATGAAATTTGTTTGGAACTTGGTTGTGGAAAAGGAAAATTTATTTCAGAGATTGCGCAGAAATATCCAAATAAAAATTTTGTCGCAATGGATTTGAGATATGAGGTTTTGGTTTACGTAAAAAGGAAATGTGAAGAATTCAATTTAAAAAATGTGAGAATACTTTCATTTGATATTAACAACATCGATGAAATTTTTGAGGAGAATGAAGTTTCAGATATTTATTTAAATTTTTCAACTCCTTGGCCAAAGTCAAGACATCACAAAAGAAGACTTACATATCCGCCTTTTTTAAAAAAATATTCTAGCATAATGAAGAAAGGGAGCAAAATTTATTTCAAAACAGATCATGAAGATTTCTTTTTACATTCAATTGACTACATAAATCAAAGTGATTTTAAAATTTTATTTAAAACCATGGATTTACATAATGAGAATATTGAAAATATTTTTACAGAATACGAAGAAAAATTTTCAAACAAAGGAATGAAAATAATGAGTTTGATTTGTAAAGAAACGGAGGAAATTTAGTTGGACTTTAAAAGATTTATATCAAATGTTATACAAGATATATTAAATGTAGATGTTTATGATTCAATAGAAGTTCCGCCTGATAAAAGCATGGGTGATTTTGCGTTTCCGTGTTTTAAACTTGCTAAAGAATTGAAAAAATCTCCCAAAGATATTGCAGAAGATTTAAAATCAAAAATTTATAACGAAAGTATTTCAAAAGTTGAAGTCGTTGGTGCTTATTTAAATTTTTTCTTGGATAAATGCAAATTTGCAAATGATATTTTGCCAAAAATATTAAATGAAGGTGAGCGTTATGGATTTTCTGATTGCGGAAAAAATAAAACAGTAATTGTTGAATACTCTTCGCCTAACATTGCAAAACCTTTTCACATCGGACATTTATTTACAACTGTTATTGGAAATTCACTTTATAAAATATATAAATCTCAAGGTTATGAAGTTGTTGGAATTAATTATTTGGGAGATTGGGGAACGCAATTTGGAAAATTAATTTACGCGTATAAGAATTGGGTGAATTTAGATAATTTAAATGAAAATCCTATAGACGAACTTTTTAAAATTTACGTAAAGTTCCATCAAGAATGTGAAAACAATCCTTCGCTTGAAGATGAGGGAAGAAAATATTTTAAACTTCTTGAAGATGGAGATGAAGAGTGTAGAACTTTATGGAAAAAATTTAGAGATTTGAGCTTGCTCGAATTTGAAAAGCTCTATAAAATTTTGGGCGTGAGTTTCGATTCGTATGACGGCGAAGCATTTTTTTCTGATAAAATGCAAAGTGTTGTTGACGAGCTTGAACAAAAAAATTTATTGGTTGAGTCTTTAGGAGCTAAAATTGTGAAGCTAGATGAGTTTAACATGCCACCATGTATTATAAAAAAGGCAGATGGCGCAACGATTTATGCCACACGTGATATAACCGCAGCAATTTATCGAAAAAATAAATATGATTTTTACAAAAACATATATGTTGTTGGAAATCCTCAAGCACTTCATTTTAAACAAGTTTTTAAAACAATTGAATTAATGGGATATGAGTGGGCGAAAGACTGCGTTCATGTTGGATTTGGCCTCGTAAAATTTAAAGACAAAAAACTTTCTTCAAGAAAAGGGGAAGTAATTTTGTTAAATGATTTGTTAAACATGTCTGTTGAAAAAATAAAGGGCGTTATAATTGAAAAAAATCCTAATTTAAAAAATAAAGATGAGGTTGCGAAGAAAGTCGGAATTGGCGCAATTGTATTTAATTATTTGAAAATGAACAGAGAACGAGATATAATTTTTGATTTTGATGAACTTCTTTCGTTTGAAGGGGAAACAGGGCCATATGTTCAATATACTTTCGCTAGAGCAAAATCAATTTTGAAAAAAAGTGAAATGAACATTGATGATTTGGATTTTTCAAAATATTTTTCGTTATTAATTGACGATAATGAAATAGACCTTATAAAAATTTTAGGAGATTTCTCATATCACATAAAAAATTCTATAAATTTGTTAGAGCCATCAGTCATAACGAGATATGTTATTGAAGTTGCGAAAAATTTTAATAAATTTTATAACACAAATTATATTTTGAATTTGGATGATGAGAATTTAAAAATAGCTAGATTGATTTTAGTTAAAGCTACAACTATAGTTATAAAAAATGCTTTGAACTTAATTGGAATAGAAACTGTTGATGAAATGTAAACGGCTCATTTGAGCCGTTTTGTTTTTATGTGAGATTTAATTCTCCGATTAAACTAAGTTCTTCACTTGTGTTGTTTTCAACTCCAACAAATTCTATTTTATATGTACCTTTTTCAGATAATGGAGCCCTCAAATTAATTTTTATTACTGATTGAGATGAGTCCATTGATTGAGGTATTAAATGTATTAATTGTTCACCAGATGGAGAGAGAAATGAAAATGGATGAATGTGTCTTAATTTATAATTTGGAGGAATGATTAAAGTTATTTGATTGTTTCCTATAAAATAAATGTTTTGTATGTACACAGGTTTTAAATTTGAAATAGTTGCTTTCATTCCTTCACTTGCATTTACGTTTATGTTTTTTGGAATTACAAAACTTAAACACAACATTAATCCAAAAACAAATTTTTTAATCAAAATAAAAACACCCCACAAAAGTCATTTATTGTAGGGTGGATTTTTTATTGAAGTCTTATACCTAAATTTAAGAATAATTGTCTTGGTTCTTCTTCATTTAACATTCTTGCGAGCGTAACTTTCAACGCAGCATCGGCACTATTTAAAGAATTTAAATTTCTAGTGTAATCATCTATCCAAAAATTAATTCCATTAATATCGCCGTCCCTATTTACAACAATAGGATAAAGAGCTCTGATTTTATCTTGAGGAGTTTTTTGTACAACATTAAATTCGTTTGCGTCCAAAATTCTATATATAAATTCAGGTCCACTTATTTTTTTATTTGAAAGCATGTCATACCAATAATTAAATCCAGCTTCATCTGCATATCTCATTCTGTATTTATTTGTTTCGTTTATTGGAGTTAAAGTTGTGGTATAAACTTTTGCCAAATAATTTTTTAATTTGTTTAAAGATTGTTGAGATACAAAATCATCTATTCTAATTTGTTGAGTTGAACCATCAGAAAAACTCACAGACAAATTTAAATCTCTATAAATTTTGTTTGGAACTAATCCATCTAAATAAATTCGTCCACCAGAGAAATTTGCTTTTATATCTGGAATTGACGTATAAACGCTATTTATATTTCTGTTAGTTGAATATTGGAAACTAACTCCGTCATTTGCAAAAGATAAATCTGACGACGGAATATTTAATTTAGAAGAATTTTCTCCATTCGGTGAAATTATTTCGTTTTGTCTAAAAATAAAATTCTCTTTATAAACATCATTCGTTGTTGTGTTCCTAATTTCAACGGTGTATCTATTTCCATCTATGAATTTTTTTCCATTACTAAGATTTCTTGTTATGGAATCTGTCGTAAATTTCTCTCCATAATATGGCCTATCGTAATTTTCATACAACACATCGCGTTCGTCATAGTAATCATAAATTTTTAAATTAAAATCGTAAAGCGAGAAACCAGGAAGCGAACTTAAATTTTTCAAAGTGAAAGTTAAATATCCATTGAATATTAAATTTAAATTTGTGTTATAAAATTTATCTTTATTGAAAATGAATGACGTTGAAATATTAGTTGTTCCAGTATTTATATCAAGCGTGTAAGGCTTTCCATTTATTAATTGCCCAGATGGAGAAATTATAAGTTCGATAACTTTATTTCCACCGATAGTTTTAACTGATGACTTAGATGAAATTGTTTTGCCAAGCTCGTCAGTTAAATTAACTGAAGTATGAAAATTAGAATGAATAAATTCATCATCTAAATCAATTTGAAGAATAATTTCTCTGTCGTTATGAGTCAAAGAGTTTATACTTTTGATTATTGGACTCATCTCAATTTCTTTTCCAGCAGAAGTATTTATTAAAAATTCCCCAGAGTAAGTTAACGAATTTCCATTATCATAATTTCGAATTAATGTGTAAGAATTTTTTCCATCCAAAAGTTTGTTGTTAGGAATGTTAACGCTAAAACTTTTTTTGTCGCTTGACAAAGTAGCTCTTGTGTCGTTGTTTATAATCAAAGAATCGTTATGCGAAAAAGTTTCTCCTTGATTTAATAAAGAACCGTTAGGCCTAAACGTGATTGACGTTCTGCTATTGTTGTAAGAATTTTTTATAACATCAAACGCAAGCGATTGAGATGATGTTGATGCGTTTGAAGATTGAAAAGGATACAATCTTTGTTTAGAACCGTTGAACACTTTCACATAAATTTTTGAATTGTTATTAATGCTATCGATATTTGAATTTATAGTAACGTTCGCTTTGTAATCTGAAAGAGAAATTCTTCCTTGATCTGATATACTAATTTCATTTCCAAAATCGTCAAAGTAAACTAATTTAACGTATGAATTTGCATCTGTGAATCCAGAATTATCTAAATCTTCTTTTATAATTGGCAAAGAAACAGAAGTTCCTCTTTTAAGAACGAGATTAGACGCATTTATAAATTTCATAAACGGAATTTGAGTTTCCAAACTTACATTTTGTGATGGGACTTTAAAATTTAAAAATTCTGTTCTATTGCCATCTCTAATTTCAACTTGAACGATTTTACCAACAGGAACGTTGTTCAAAATTATTGAACCATCATTTGCATAGCTAGGAGAAAATTGAAAAGCAAGATTGTCCGCATCGTAAAAACTTATATTTGAAATATCCGTATTTTTAAATTTAAGAGATAAGTTTGCACTTCTATTAGGATTCACATTTACAGTGTAAGTAAAATTATTTGTGTAAAAAGGAGAAAGTTGAACTGAATTCGTCGAGTAAGTAAATGGAACTTTAATTTTGTTCGTTTGATTTTCTGAATTAGTAAGCCAATACTCAATGTAATAAACTTTGTTTGGAGAAAGGGCATACGAACCTAAATCAAAAACAAAATTTCTAGGATTATTTACATTCTCAAGTTCTCCAATTTGCATATCATTTTCATCTAATAAACGCGCGTCCGTAATTTTGTCTTGTATATTTAAAACTGTAAAACGGGCGTTCAACTTTGTACTCCCATTTAAACTTGTAACGGATATTAGGGGATTCAATGAAGTAACTTGGACATTCTGACTTGATATTTCAGGAAAGTCTATATAAACAGGAGAAGAAAGTTCTTTTGATGTTAGGGAATTAGGAGCTCTGTCAGTAAAAACAAGTGAGTAAATTCCATCGCTTAGATTCTCCTTCAAATGTAATTTAAACTCAGATGAATTCTTATCGAAGTTAAATGACTTTTTGTTCGAGCTATCTACCAACTTAACATTTTGAATGTTTTGATGATAGGAATTATTTTTAAATTTTAAAGTTATAATGTTGTCTGCATACGTTATGTCGTAAATTTCATTCGTTAAAGCATAAATTGATTCAGATATAGCTTTAACCTTTTTTAAATTGCTAGTCGAAAATAATGACACAGCTGCTATACCCAAAGATATAGAAGATAGTGTTTTCATCTTATTCATACTAAGCTCCTCCGAATTTATAAAAAAACTAAATACATAATTTAGAAAAAATAAACACAATTTTAATATTATGTTAATAATAATACAATGAAATAAAATCAAACTCAATACACAAATAATAAAAATATTTTTATGTAGATTTTAAGTTGGATTTATGATACAATTTCAGAAGTACGCATGGCTATAATATTAAAAACGAATTATTTTCTTACTTCTTTACAACTAAAATTTGTTTTTTTATAAATAAGGTTGATAATCAGTTCTTACAACATTGTTTTTTATTCATTTCTTTTTAATTCCCAATTTAGTTTAAATTTTTTTGTTATGATGGTGTTTAGTTATTTTTAGGAGTGGTAAGTTTTTGAATTATGTTATCAAGTGATAGAATTTTAGAAATTTTACGCAAATTATTTTTTAGTACTACAGGTGTAAAAATTTTAGATTCCATATTTGGAATTGTAATTATGTATTTAATTTACAAAATTATTTGCAAAATATTTAGGAGTGTTTTTAATAATAAGATAGTTAATGCTAGATTTGAAAAAGGTCATGCAAGCACAATAGAGATGTTGATTCTTAGCATCATAAAATATTCTTTTGTTACTCTTGTAATTTTGTTTTTAATACAAAATTTTGTTGGTACTGTAGGAGTAACTATAACTAGTATAATTGGAGTTGCTTTAGGTTTTGCATCTCAAAATATATTGAAAGATATTTTAAATGGGGTTTTGATGACATTTGAAAATCAATTTAAAGTTGGTGATTATATAACCATTAATGGTAGTGGTAATTCATTATCAGGAATTGTTTCGAGTGTACAGTTTCGAGTTACGAGATTGAAAGATTTTAATGGAGATTATCACATAATTCCAAATGGATTTATAAATGAGGTTACGAATCATTCTAGAGAAAATTCTAGAATTTTAATTGATATACAAATTGATTCTATGCAAAAATCTAATGAAATTTTGAAGATAATACAATCTGTTTTGAATGAATATTCTCACGAGGATTTAATTGTAAAACCAAAATTTTATGGTGTTGTTTCATCAAATGAAATAAGTACGACTTATAGAATTACGGGATATGCGAAGCCACTTTCACATTGGAATATAGAAAACGAATTAAGAGCTAAACTAATGGATGAACTTTTAGATAAAAATGTAATTTTACCAGTAAGTAGATACTCAATAGTGGATTAAGTAGGAGGGAACAATGCGTTATTCCATGTATAAATCGGCATTTATTGTTGGTATATTTTTGTTATTAAAATCTTGTGATGCTTCTCCCATAGGGAATTTTAATTTAGGTTATTATTTGGGAGTTGTGCAGTTTAGCAAAGATAAGAAAGTATCTTTCATAAATCAGTACGATAAAAATGGAAAAGAAACTAATAAGATAAAATTTTCGGTTGAAGGTATGGGTTATTTAGATGATTTTATACTATCAGATGATGAAAAATTTTATGTAAAGTCCAGCAATGTAATATCAAAAAATGAAAAAGGATATTTAATTGAGGTAGATAAACAGACGAATAGATATTCAAAAATAGATTTAAACTTAGGTGATATTTACAAAATTTTTGTGGACGGGAATTTTATATATATAACGCATTCGGTGAATAAATTAAGTGTTTATGATAAGCGAAAAGATAAAATTGTTAATACAACTAAACTTGATGATTATTTGGTAAATAAATTTTATGTTGATGATTCAAATGTATATTTGTTTAGTAGGAGAAAGAAAGATAAATCATTTTTAAATATATTGGACAAAAAAACTTTGAAGGTTGTTAAGAGTTTTGACATAACGGGTTTTGGTTTATACCAAAATGATATTTATTTTTATGATGATAAAATATATTTTACAAATTACGATACTTTAACTACTAAGAATGTTGGAAGGGTTGGAATTTTTAATACAAAAACTCAAAAGTTCAATTACATTAATTTAGATACGAAGAATTTAGACAAAATAGTTGTGAAAGATGGCAAAATATTTTTGACTATAAAGGGAGAAGGAAGAAATTCGTCGAAGGATGCTCTTATGGTCATTGATGAAAAAACTTTAAAAACGCAAAAAATAGAATTAGATTACAATGCGAAAGTTTTTGATATTTTAAATGATAAGATTTTGATTCTTTCAAATAAATATTTAGATATTTATGATTGTGGAAATTTGTTTTTGCATAATAGAATTAAGTTGTCTTTGGATAAAAATAGTGTTGCATCAGGGATAATTATTTATAATGATTGAAGTAAAGCGAGAGCGTTTAATTTTTTCAAAAAGGTGATAGGTTATTTCTCTATTGCCTTTTTTGTTTTTTGTAAGAAAATTTTTAGATTAACATAGAGAAATATTTGGAAGAGATGATGAAGTAAGATGAGTTTAAAAAAATATCTAATGGAATATATATTTCAAATTAAATAATAAATGGTAAAAATTTAGATACTAAATTAAATCAATTAAAGCATTAAAATATCTATAGAATTTACATAAATCCTACTTCTAGTTATTTAAATAAAGTTTAAATTTTATTTCACTAAATCGTTAAAATTGATGACTTTATAAAAAAACATTAAAATAAAAATAGGCTATGTTAGCTATCTTCGTGATAGATATGACATAAAAACAACCACGCCT